>QHVS01000004.1 GCA_003223635.1 Acidobacteriota bacterium
GGGCGGCGGATTGTAGCAGAGTGTAGGGCCGGCTTCAGCCGGCCAGCTCAAGCTGGCCCTCACACCGATGTCAGCTCTGCGTGGCTCTGATATGGATTTCCACGCGTCGATTCAACTGCCGGCCTTCCGGCGTGCTGTTGGTGGCTTTCGGGCGGCTCTCGCCGTATCCCCGGGCTTCGATGTGTGAGCTCGGCACACTCTCGTCGATCAGATAGATGCGCACGCTATTGGCGCGCCTCTCTGACAGTCCCTGGTTGTAGTCGGGCGATCCGACGTTGTCGGTATGCCCTTCGACGGTGATGACCTCATCAGGATACTGACGGAAGTTGTTCGCCAGGCTGCGCAGCGTCGACTTCGCCTCCGGCCGGAGATCGGCACGATTAAAATCGAACAGGATGTCGTTGGTCAGACCAACGGCAATCTCGTTCTCCGCGGGACGGGTCACTTCGACGCCGGGAATCTGCTGCAGCTCCTGCTGCTGCTTGTCCATGCGATGGCCGATCGCCGCGCCGATCGCTGCGCCTGCCGCGGCGCCGACGACAGCTCCGGTGCGGTTGTTGCCGGATTGGTTACCGACCACGGCGCCGACCACGGCGCCGGCCGCGGCTCCCGCGCCCGCTCCGCGCTTGGCGCGAGCATTTGGATCGTCGCTGGTCGTTTTGCACGCGAAAAGGAAAAGTGTGATGAGGAGAAGAACGGAAGCTCTGCGGATCATCAATGACCTCCTTGAAAACAATGAACGATGAACGGGGAACGATGAACGTTCACCGTTCATCCCTCATCGTTCATCGTTGGGTGTAAGCAAAACGGGCGCCCTGTCGAGAGAGCGCCCGTTTCGCTGCACTGTTACGCTTCGTTCGCGCGGATCTTGATCTCGACTCGGCGGTTGAGCTGGCGCCCTTCGGCCGTGCTGTTGGTCGCCCGCGGCTGCGATTCGCCGTACCCGATGGTCTCTACGCGCGCGCTGCGCACGCCGAGGTTTTCGAGGTAGCTGGCCACTGAATCAGCGCGCCGGTTGGAGAGCCGCTGGTTATACGCGGCCGAGCCGATCGAGTCCGTGTGCCCCTGCACCGAAATCGTAGTGTTGGGGTACTTCTGGAAGACGTCGGCCATCTCGCGAAGCGATTCGCGCGATGCGGTCCGCAGTCCGGCGGAGTTGAAATCGAAGAGCACTTCGTTGCGCACCGTCACCTTCAGTTCGTCGGGAGCGGTACGGGTTACGTTGACCCCTTCGATCTGCCGGAGCTCGCGCTCCTGCTTGTCCATCATGGCGCCCACGATCGCGCCGGCAGCCGTTCCAGCGACTGCGCCGACCACTGCGCCGCGCTTGGCGCTGTGATGGCCGCGGTTGTTCCCGATCGCTGCGCCGACAATCGCGCCTGCCACGCCGCCGATCACCGCACCCTTCTTGGTCTTGGCGTGATCGTCGACGGTCTGTGCGAATCCGGCCGTGGTTCCGACCATCATCACAGTCAATAGCGTTGCAATGTACCTTTTCATGGTTGTCCCCCTAATCTTTCCTTGAATATCGTTCTTAGTTCGCAACAGAAGTGCCATGCTCAAAATAACTCCGCAATTACGGAATGCCCAGAGTCAGCACGGCTAGCGATCGGTGTACCATTCACTCTCGATGCCCGGTGATCGTTCCGTGAGTAATGTCCTCCGCAACATGCTGCAACACGGAGACTTATCATTTCGGGACTTCATGGAAGTGGCTCTCTATCACCCGGAGCTCGGCTACTACTCCCGATCCGAGTCGCCGGTGGGACGGAACGCGGACTACGTGACATCGCCGATGATTTCGCCCGTGTTTGTCGATTCGCTGGGCGGGCTCATCAGCGAATTCCTGAGCCGTGCCGGCGACGCGGTGTGCTCAGTTGTGGACATCGGCTGCGGTGATGGCTCGCTCATCCATTCTCTATATGCCGCCGCAGCCCCGAGCTTCCGAGAGAAGGCCCGCTTCTATGGCGTTGATCGTTCTCTCGACCGCGTGCTTCCCGGTGAGGGAGTGGCGTTCGCGAGGCAACTCGATGCGGTGCCGCGCGGAGAGGTTCAGCTCGTGATCAGCAACGAGCTTTTCGACGCGCTGCCGTTCGCCCGCCTGGTCATGCGCGATGAACACCTTCATGAGCTGTGGATCGCAGAACGAGACGCGGGCTTCGACTGGGTGGAACACGAAGCGGAACCGCGCTATGACGACTATTTCGCCGAACGCGACATCGATCTCCGCGACGGTCAATTTGCCGATGTATCACTCGAATGGGAAGCGACGTACGACGACGTCTGTCGGTTCGTGTCCCGCGGATTGATCGTGACCTTCGACTATGGGCATCCTGAGCGCCAGCTATTCCATGGCTCGGCGCGGCGCTTCGGGACAGCGGCCGCCTACTCTCGTCAGCGGGTGTCCCGTGATCTGCTGGCGAATCCAGGAGAGCAGGATCTGACCGCCCACATCAACTTCAGCGACCTGCAGCGCGCGGGAGAGCGCCGCGGCTTGGAGACACTGTTCTTCGATCGCCAAGCGAAGTTTCTCCTCGCCCTCGGCGCCGGCAGTCACCATCTGTTGGCGCCGCTCGATGATCTCCAGGTCAGCTCAGTCGTCGAGGCGCTGCAGCTCCGCGAACAGCGCGAGGACGCTCGCCGCCTCGTCCTGCCGGACGGAATCGGAGAGGATATTCGGGTCCTGGTGCAGGGGCGGGGGATGGGGCAGGGGGGGTGGGGGTTTCAGAGGAAACTGTTTTGAATGCAAAAGGCAGAATGCAGAATGCAGAATCGAGAAACGGGCTTTATCCGGAGATTTCTTCATTCTTCATTCTGCGTTCTGCATTCTGCATTCATCCGTTCAGGTTGACTCCACCCGCCTGCCGTTTACAATTACCGTCGGTCTCGACGTCCGTATGGCCGCGAACTATTCTGTGTTGCTGGTAGCTGCTCTCATCGTATTGTCGCTGCCGGTTTTGACGCTGTTCGTCCTCGCCCCGCTGGTGCGCGCCTCGCGCCCCAACAAGGTGAAGCTCGAGCCTTATGAGTGCGGCGTCCCGGCCAGCTCCTTCGCGTTCGATCATCGCTTTTCGGTGCGCTATTTCCTGATCGCAGTTCTTTTCATCATCTTCGACGTAGAGACAGTCTTCCTCTTCCCGTGGGCGATCCGCTTCAAACAGCTCGGGTGGTTCGGGGCGGTCGAGATGGCGGTCTTTCTGGCCATTCTGCTGGTCGGCTACTTCTACGCGTGGAAGAGGAAGGTCCTTACATGGGTCTGATCGAGAATCGCTTCGATTTTGCGCCCGGGACCGCAGGCAACATCCTCACCACCAAAGTCGACAAGTTCTTCAATTGGGCCAGGAAGTCGTCGCTGTGGCCGATGCAGTTCGGGCTGGCCTGCTGCGCGATCGAGATGATGGCCGTGCTCGATCCGCGTCACGACATGGCCCGCTTCGGCGCAGAAGTTTTTCGGGCCACGCCGCGGCAGAGCGATCTAATGATCGTCGCCGGCACCGTCGTGGAGAAAATGGCCCCCATCATCCGCCGCTTGTACGACCAGATGCCGGAGCCGAAGTGGGTGATCGCCATGGGCTCCTGCGCCACGTGCGGCGGTCCGTACGATACCTATGCGGTCACGCAGGGAGTCGACCGACTGCTTCCCGTGGACGTCTACGTCCCCGGTTGTCCTCCGCGGCCGGAAGCGCTGATCTGGGGGCTGATGGAGCTGCAGAAGAAGATCGAGAAGATGCACGTGCTGCGCAAAGGCGGCGAGTCGTACGACTTCGCGCGCGCCGCGGTCCGCGACACGCTGCGGCCGGGGCACGAAGGACCGGCGCTGCGCGCCGAACAGGCGCAGGCGCAGCTCCGACCCGCGCCAATGTCGGGCGTAAAGCGGGCGCCGAGTGCCGAAAAACCAAAGCCGGCCGCTCCGAAACCCGTGGCTGTTACGCCCGCCGGCGAGGGCGCCGGCGCCCCACAGAGTGCCGCGGTCGCTACAGAAGCGGCTGTCCAGGAAGCCGCCGCTCCGGCAGTCGTTCCTGCTGTTCCGTTCCACAACGAGAACCTCACGCTCCCGGAGCGGATGAAGATAGCCGAGGAGATGGGCGCCGATCTGAAGATGAAGTTGTTCGCCGCCATGGCCCAGACCGATTGCGGCGCGTGCGGCTGGGACTGCGAAGGCTACGCTGTAGCGATCGAGAGCGGCGAGACGAAAGACATCTCGCTCTGTGTCCCTGGCGAGACGGAAACGCTCGACGAGCTCAAGAAACTGATGGAGCAAGCGGGAAAACCATACGAAGGCGCTTGATCGAGCCACGAACACAACATGCCCGACGCCACCGAACAGAAACCCGAAACACGCACTGCCGACGACATCAAACGCGATCCGCGGATCGCGGCGGCGGTGGCTCGGGTGAACGACGCCATCACCGAGGCGAAGGAATTCGCCGGCGAGATCACGCTGGGCGTCTCCCGCGACCGCATTCGCGATGTTGCCAATGCATTCAAGAACGAAGGCTTCAACTATCTCGTCGATCTTTCCGGCGTGGACTACTCGAAGTATCCCGGCTGGAGCGGTCCGCGCTTTGCGGTCTCCTACACCCTCTACTCATTCCGGAAAAACAACCGCGTGCGGCTCAAGGTGGGCACCGACGATGGCACGCCGATTCCTTCCGTGACCTCCGTCTGGAAGACGGCGAACTGGCACGAGCGCGAGACGTTCGACATGATGGGCATCCGCTTCGATGGCCATCCGAATCTCGAGCGCATTCTGATGTGGGACGGCTTCAACGGCCATCCGCTGCGCAAGGATTTTCCAGTCCGCGGCATCGACACCGGCGCGCGCATCTATCCGGAGGTCTTTCCGGAGGGTGGCGGACCGAAGGCGGGATCGACCGGCAAGGATGTGAAGGACGTCAATCTCTACAAGGGTGACTGGCCGCACTACGGGATGTGGCCGGTAGCGGAGATCGCGGCGCGGGCAAAAACCGGCGGGCAGCCGCCCGCGCCGGAGCTGGCGAATGTCGTCGCCGAGACAGCGAAACCGACCGAGGAAGCGCCGTGGCATGACCCGGAGATGCCGATGCCGGAGCGGCTCGATCTGGCGAAAGCCGGATCGTTGAAAGACAAACTCTTCGCCGCCATGGCCCAGACCGACTGCACCGCGTGCGGATGGGATTGCGAAGGCTACGCCGCCGCGCTGGACTCGGGCGAAACGAAAGACGTGACCTTGTGCGTGCCGGGCGAGGCGGAGACGGAAGCGAAATTGAGAGAGCTGATGGCAGCAGCGGGCAAGTTGTAGCAGCTGGCGTTTGGCGGCTGGCGTTTGGCGTATTTAGCCAACCGTCAGCCGCGAAGCGCCAACAGCCATGTTCGACGTCCATGAAATGGAAGTGAACTTCGGTCCCCAGCACCCGTCGACGCACGGGGTGCTGAGGGTGCTGCTCAAGGTCGACGGTGAGCGGATCATCGAGGCCAAGCCGATCATCGGCTATCTCCATCGCGGCACGGAGAAGCTGTTCGAGAACATGGCGTATCCGCAGTGCATCCCGCATACGGATCGCATGGACTACGTCGCTGCGGCGACGAACAATCTCGGATTCGTCGAAGCCGTCGAAAAGCTGATGGGAGTCACGCACATGATTCCCAAGCGCGCGCAGATCATGCGGGTCATGATGTCGGAGTTGCAGCGGATCTCATCACATCTGCTGTGGCTGGCCACGCATGCCATCGATATCGGGGCCATGACCCCGTTTTTCTATTGCTTTCGGGAGCGCGAGCAGGTGCTCGATCTCTTCGAGGCCTACTGCGGCGCGCGCCTCACGCTGAACTGCATGCGCATCGGCGGCATGCCCGACGACCTCCCGCCGCGATGGCTCGACGATCTGGCGGCGTTCATCGGGAAGTTCGAAGCAGCGATCGATGAATATGAGTCGCTTCTGACGAACAATCGCATCTGGAAGCGCCGCACCATCGGCGTCGGCGTCATTTCGCCGGAAGAGGCCATCGACTGGGGCGTCACCGGACCCCCGCTCCGCGGCTCGGGCGTCGAGTGGGATCTGCGCAGGGCGCAGCCCTACGAGTGCTATCCGGAGCTGCAGTTCGAAATCCCGGTGGGCAAGAATGGCGACACGTACGACCGCTACCTGGTGCGCATGTCGGAGATGCGGCAGTCGCGTCGCATCCTGGAGCAGTGCATTCCGATGATCAAGGGCACGCCGGCCGGCGACATCAAGGCGAAGATCTCGCGCGTGATTCGACCGCCGGAAGGAGAGGTCTACCACTCGATCGAGTCACCGAAGGGGGAGCTCGGCTACTACATCATCAGCGACGGCAAGAGCCAGACCGCTTACCGCTGCCGCGTCCGCCCGCCGTCATTCGTCAATCTGCAGGCGCTGCCCGTGATGGCCAAAGGGCATCTGGTGTCCGACTTGGTAGCGTTGATCGGAACGATTGATATCGTGCTGGGAGAAGTCGACAGATGAGAACGAGGAATGTTGAATGTTCAATGTTGAATGTTGAATGTTTTGAACATTCAACATTCAACATTCAACATTCCCATCCTGGGAGGGCGGGCGAATGAATCCCTGGATGCACTATCTGGTCTGGCCCCTGGTGAAGTTCCTCGTGGCCTTCATCATCGTGCAGGGCATCGTGGCGGCCATGAACTGGGTCGAGCGGCGCCTGCTCGGATTCGTTCAGGCCCGCCTCGGACCGAATCGGGTAGGGCCGAAAGGATTGCTGCAGATCATTGCCGATCCGGTCAAGTTTCTTCTCAAGGAAGACATCGTTCCCGCCAACGCGGAGACCATCGCCTACTTCCTCGGTCCCATCCTTCCGCTCATCCCGACGTTCCTCGTCTACTGTCTGATTCCGTTCGGTCCGCCCCCCACGTTCGTCGCCGCGCGGGTCAATGTCGCCGTTCTCCTCGTCCTGGCGCTCACGTCGACCGGCGTGTACGGAATCATCCTCGGCGGCTGGGCTTCGAACAACAAGTATTCGCTCATGGGCGGCCTGCGCTCCGCGGCGCAGATGGTGTCGTATGAAGTGCCGTTCGGACTCTCCATCGTCGGCGTCCTGATGCTGTCGGGCAGCCTCGATCTGGTGAAGATCGTCAACTACCAGGCGGACCATATCTGGAACCTGTTTCCCCAGCTCATCGCTGCATTCATCTTCTTCGTGGCCATGACTGCGGAGACCAATCGCACGCCATTCGATTTGCCGGAAGCGGATTCGGAACTGGTGGGCGGATATCACACCGAGTATTCAGCGATGAAATTCGCCTTCTTCATGCTCGCCGAGTACTCGGCCATGCTCGTGAATTGCTGTCTGATGACTCTTCTTTTCCTCGGCGGCTGGACGCTGGCCATCGGAGGCTACGGACTGACCACGCAGACACTGCAGCACATGGGCATCCCGGGCGGCATGCTGGGCGTGCTGATTTTTATCGTGAAGGTGATGACCTTCATGCTGGTGTACATCTGGTTCCGGGCCACGTTTCCTCGGTTCCGCTTCGATCAGCTCATGGATCTGGGATGGAAGTGGATGATTCCGCTGGCGCTGGCCAACATCGTGGTCACCGGAGTGGTCGTGCTTCTCGGTCAGTCGCTCAATTTCCAGGGAGAAGTCGTTCTGTCGATCGCCGGCGCGGCAATCGTCGGCTATACGCTCTACAACCTGCGGCCGCGAGCCAAGGTGGTGCATGCAAGTCGAGTATCCGAAGTCTGAGTGGACGGACAAGTTTCTTCTCCTCGACATGTTCGAGGGGTTGAAGACCACCTTCCGCGAGTTGTTCAAGCCGAAGGTGACGGTCCGCTATCCGGAGGAGCGCCTGGAACCGGCGAACCGATTTCGAGGGATGTTCCGGTTTTCGTTCGACCGCTGCATCGCCTGCAAGTTGTGCGCGGTGGCCTGCCCGATCGACATCATCTACATCGACGTCCACGACGAGCAGCGGGAAGTCGACGGAAAGATGAAGAAGATCAAGGTCCTCGACCGCTACGACATCGACGTGAAGCGCTGCATGTTCTGCTCGCTGTGTGAAGAGGCCTGCCCGACCAAACCGAAATCCATCTGGCTCACCACGAAGACGTATGAGCTGGCCACGTACGATCGAAACGATCTCTATTTCAACATGCAGCAGCTCGAGTATTGGGACGACCGGCCGCGGTACGAGGGGCTGCCCGAGGAAGAAGAACATCCGCGGATCGAGGGTGGGCAGCGGCTTCTGGAACGATGAACGATGAGAGATGAACGATGAACAAAAAAACTGTTGCGAACGAATTCGTTCATCGTTCATCGTTCATCGTTCATCGTTAACGCCATGAACGCCGCCTTTCTCGTCTTCTTCGTCGTGGGCACGATCGCCGTGGCCTCCTCGATTCTCGTGGTGGCCATGCGCAATCCGGTGCACTCCGCACTCTTTCTGCTGCTGACCTTTCTCTGCGTGGCGATTCTCTTCGTGGTCAAGGATGCGGAGTTCGTCGCCGCGGTGCAGGTCCTGGTCTACGCCGGCGGAATCATGGTTCTCTTTCTCTTCGTGGTCATGCTGATCAACGTCCGCCATTTGCCGGACGATCGAACGCTGTCGCGATTCTGGAAGGGTGGCGTAGGCGTCGGTCTGGCCATCTTTCTCCTCCTGGCCACCGTGGTTCGCACCGGCACTTATCACGATCAGAACCCGAACAAGAAGCTGCTGCGCAGCACGGCATCGCATCGGGTGCGCAAGGTGACCAATCCGGACGGCAGCGTGACGCGCAAACGCGTCGTGCGCCACCGCACGGTCGGCAACTCCGAAGCCGTAGGAATGGCTCTTTATCAGGACTATCTGGTGCCGTTCGAAGTGGCCTCGCTATTTCTGCTGGTGGCCATGATCGGAGCGATCGTCATCGGAAAGCGAGAGCTGAGCGCGCCGGAAGAAGAAACCAGTCCGGACTTCATCCTGAAAAGAATGGAGACGGAGAAGGACGTGAAGGAGGCCATGAGTGCCTGAGGCAATTCCGAGCACCGAAGCGTACCTCATGCTCTCCGGCACGTTGTTCGCCGTCGGGCTGATCGGAGTGATCATCCGCCGCAACATGATCACCGTGCTGATGGCCATCGAATTGATGATGAACGCGGTGAACATCAACCTGGTGGCCTTCTCTCATCGCTTCGCTTCGCTGGAGGGGCAGGTCTTCACTATCTTCGTGATCACCGTAGCTGCAGGGGAGGCCGCGGTGGGGCTGGCCATCATCATTCAGCTATATCGATTGAAGAGCTCCATCAATGTCGATGAAGCGAGTGAGCTGAATGGCTAGTTTGCTTCTGCTGGTGCCGCTTCTTCCCGCGCTGGGCGCGCTGATCAACGGCATTCGCTCCTTTGCCCGGCCGCTCGAACCGAAGAATAAAAAGACGACCAACTTCTTCGCTCTAGCCTCGACGCTCTTGTCGGCGCTGATCGCCTCGTATCTCGTGGCCACCAGCGGAGCGGCGTGGGAGCACTCGTATTACACATGGATTCCCGCCGGCGTCGGCCACGTGAGCGGCGGGTTCCTGTCGGACTTCACGGTCAACTTCGCATTCCGCATCGATCCGCTCTCTTCGACCATGCTGATGGTCGTAACGTGGATCGGATTCCTCATTCACGTCTACGCCACGGGCTACATGGCCCACGAGACGGGCTACACGCGCTTCTTCGCGTACCTGAATCTCTTCATGTTCATGATGCTGCTGCTGGTGCTCGGCGCGAACTACGTCGTCATGTTCGTCGGGTGGGAGGGCGTGGGTCTCTGCTCGTACCTGCTCATCGGCTTCTATTACGAAAAGAACTTCGCCGCAGACGCCGGCAAGAAGGCCTTCGTGGTCAATCGCATCGGCGACTTCGGCTTCATCCTGGGTATCTTTCTGATCTTCAACACATTCGGCACGTCGGACTACGCGAGGGTGTTCGCCCTGGCCAGCGCGCATCCGCTGCAGTACGCCGGCGCGGCCACGGCGATCTGCCTGCTGCTCTTCATCGGCGCCTGCGGGAAATCCGCCCAGATTCCCCTGTATGTCTGGCTGCCGGATGCCATGGCCGGCCCGACGCCCGTCTCCGCGCTCATCCATGCCGCCACGATGGTGACCGCAGGCGTGTACATGGTGGTCCGCTCCAACGTCCTTTTCCGCCTGTCGCCGGTGGCGATGATGGTCGTGGCGCTCGTCGGCGCGGCAACGGCGATTTTCGCAGCGACGATCGGCCTGGCACAGAACGACATCAAGAAAGTTCTTGCCTACTCAACGGTCTCGCAGCTCGGTTACATGTTTCTCGGCGCCGGCGTCGGCGCGTTCACCGCAGCGATCTTCCACCTCATGACGCACGCCTTCTTCAAAGCATGTCTCTTCCTCGGCGCCGGGTCGGTGATTCACGGCTGCGGCGGCGAGCAGGACATGCGCAAGATGGGCGGCCTGCGGAAATACATGCCGCAAACCCGCTGGACCATGCTGGTGGCCACGCTGGCCATCGCCGGCATGCCGCTGTTCGCCGGCTTCTATTCGAAGGATGAGATTCTGGCCGGCGCCTTCGCCTTCCACCCGGGCATCTGGTTCCTCGGCGCGGCCGGTGCGGGCCTGACCGCGTTCTACATGTTTCGCCTCTACTTCATGACCTTCTCGGGCCACTATCGCGGGGCGGAAGGGGTGGGCATCGAGACTTCAGAGCCGGAGCACGCCGGCGATGACCTGATCCCCAGCTCCGTTCATCTCGATCAGGGAGATGCGCACACCGACAAAGGCCACGGGCACCACGCCCATGCACACACGCCGCACGAATCGCCGCTGGTCATGACCGGCGTGTTGATGATTCTGGCGATCCTGTCGATCTTCGGCGGATGGATCGGCTGGCCTGCGGCGATGGGAGGGGGATTTCCCACTCCGTTCCAGCGCTGGCTGAAGCCTGTGCTGCTGCCGGTGGGCGGCCGTCAATTCCATTTTCATGAAGCGTCACATGCCCAGGAGTTGATCCTGATGGCGGCGTCGGTAGGCATTGCGGCGGTGGGCATCTTCCTCGCCTTCCGCTTCTACAAGCGCGACGAAACGTGGGCGGTGCCGAAGCGGCTGGCCACGCGGCTGCGACCGATTTACGGCCTGCTGACGAACAAGTACTTCGTCGACGAGATCTACGATGCGGTGGTGGTGCAGACGACGTTGATCTTCAGCCGCGCACTGGCCTGGTTCGACGTGAACATCATCGACGGGCTGGTCAATCTCACCCGCCACGTCACAGTGTTCGCGTTCGGCCACGGATCGTCGCTCTTCGATCGATTCGTCGTCGATGGCGCGGTCAACGGCCTGGCGGACGCCGCAGCCGGGAGTTCGCGCATGTTCCGCAAGCTGCAGAGTGGATTCGTTCAGAACTACGCACTGGTCATGGGAGCCGGCATCGTGCTGATCGCCGCGGTTTATCTGTTCCTGAAACCGTAGGGGGAGACGAGAAGCGAATGGGCATTCTCAACATCGTCACGTACACGCCGCTGCTCGGCGCGGCCGTCATCCTGTTCTTCATTCGGAGCGACAACCCGAAGATGATCCGGTACGCGGCGACCATCTTCGCTACGGTCGACTTCATCGTTTCGCTATTTCTCTGGTGGGGCTTTGACCCGAACGCCAGCGGCAGCCGGCTTTTCCAGTTCCGCTTCGTACGGGACTGGATCCCTTCGCTGGGCGTCAAATACGACTTCGGCATCGACGGCATCGCCCTGCTGCTGATCGTGCTGACGACATTCATGGGACTGATCGCCATCGTGTCGTCCTTCAGCGCAATCAATTTCCGGGAGAAGGAGTACTACGTTCTGCTGCTCCTGCTGCAGACAGGGATGATCGGCACGTTCTGCGCGCTGGACTTCTTCCTCTTCTACGTGTTCTGGGAAGTAATGCTCGTGCCGATGTACTTCATCATCGGCATCTGGGGCGGGCCGCGAAAGCTGTACGCGGCGATCAAATTCTTCCTCTTCACGCTGGCCGGATCGGTGCTCATGCTCCTGTCGATCCTGGCGCTCTACTTCTTCAATGACGACGGCATCCCCTTTCTGCACATTCGCGGGCTGGGGAACGGCTACACGTTCTCGGTGCTGCAGTATCACAACATCGGACACCTGATCCCGCCCTCGCTGCAGTTCTGGATCTTCCTCGGATTTTTCTTCGGCTTCGCCATCAAGGTGCCGATGTTCCCCTTCCATACATGGCTTCCCGACGCACACACCGAGGCGCCGACGGCCGGATCGATCATCCTCGCCGCCGTGCTGCTGAAAATGGGAACGTACGGCTTCGTGCGCTTCGCTCTGCCCATCCTTCCTGATGCCACGCGGCAGCTCATCCTTCCCATCGTCGTGCTGTCCATCATCGGCATCATCTACGGCGCGCTGGTCACGCTGGTGCAGAAGGACATGAAGAGGCTGATCGCCTATTCATCCGTCTCGCATCTCGGGTTTGTCATGCTGGGCATGTTCGCCCTGAATCCGATGGGGCTGAAAGGCTCCGTCATTCAGATGATCAACCACGGAATCTCCACCGGCGCGCTCTTCCTTCTGGTGGGGATCATCTACGAGCGCCGGCACAGCCGGGACATCGCCGACTACGGCGGCTTGGCCAAGCAGATGCCGATGTACGCGACACTTTTCCTGATCGCCGCGCTGTCGTCGATGGGACTTCCCGCGCTGAACGGTTTCATCGGCGAGTTCACCATTCTCCTGGGCGTGGCGAATCGAAACATCTGGTGGGCCGTGTTCGCCGCCATCGGCATCGTGCTCGGCGCGGCGTATCTTCTGTGGCTCTATCAGCGCGTCTTCTGGGGACCGCTCGATAATCCGGCGAATCGGACGGTGCGCGATCTGAACCGCCGCGAGCTGGCCATGCTCGTGGCCCTCTCCGCCGTGATGGTGTGGATCGGCATCTATCCGAAACCGATCTTCGAAGTCATCGAAAAGCCCGTCGAATACGTCATGGGGAAAGTCGATCCGGCGTACATGAATCGGCCGCCGATCCAGTATCCGGCGGCTGTTGCAGAGGCCGAGGCGTCCAAGTGACCTGGAACGATGTGGTCTTCCTTCTGCCGGAGATCATCATCTCCATCGGCGCATCGCTGCTGCTGCTTGCGCCGGTCGTCGGCTGGCGCCAGCGCGAGACATCGGCGAAGTGGTCGATGCTGATCCTGCTCGGCATCACAGCGCTGACGGTGATCGGATGTTCGTACTGGGTGCAGGAGATTCCGCAGTCGCGATCTCTGGCCGGCATGTTCGCTCTCGACGGATTCGCCATCTTCTTCAAGCTGATCTTCATCACCGCCATCGCCATGATCACGCTGCTCTCGGATGACTTCCTGCGCGAGTCGCGCTACTCGGTCTGGGAGTACTACTCGCTGCTGGGCTTTGCCCTCTGCGGAATGATGTTCATGGTCTCCGGCATGAGCCTGATCTCCATCTATATCGGCCTGGAGCTGATGTCGCTCTCCAGCTACATCCTGGCCGGCTTTTTCAAGAACGAGGAGAAATCGACCGAGGCGGCGATGAAGTATTTCGTGCTGGGAGCGGTGAGTTCCGGGATTCTGCTGTACGGAATCTCGCTGATCTATGGCGTCTGCGGCTCGTTGAATCTGCTGGACATCGGCAGGGCGCTGTCGACGATCATCACCAACGATGCGCTGATGTTCGGCGTCATGCTCCTCGGCGCTGGTCTCTGTTTCAAGATGGCCGCAGTCCCCTTCCACGTCTGGACGCCCGATGTGTATGAAGGAGCGCCGACGCCAATCACAGCGTTTCTCTCCACCGCGTCAAAAGCGGCAGCCTTCTCGATCTTCGCCCGCATCTTCTACCTCGCCCTGCACGATTTTCAGCTCGACTGGAGCAACGTGCTGGCCACCATCTCCGCGCTGTCGATGGTGCTGGGCAATCTCGCCGCCATCACGCAGGACAACGTGAAGCGTATGCTGGCGTACTCGTCGATCGCGCACGCCGGCTACGCGCTGCTCGGCATCATCTCCCTCAACTCCCTGGGGCTGCGCGGCGTGCTCATTTACTCGCTCGTCTACGTCTTCGCCAACCTCGGCATCTGGGCCACGGTGCTCATGCTGCGGCGTCACGAATATGGCGGCGAGCGCGTCGATGATTTCGAAGGTCTCAGCCGCCGCGCCCCTTTCTGGGCCTTCGCCATGGTGATCTTTCTGCTGTCACTGGGCGGCATTCCGCCCACGGCAGGGTTCATCGGCAAGTATTTTTTGTTCGCTGCAGCCATTCAAGCCGGATTCGGCTGGCTGGCGATTCTGGCCGTGCTGATGTCAGCAGTCTCGATGTTCTATTACCTGCGTCTTGTCGTGGCCATGTACCTGCGCGAAGGACGAGAGGCCGATGTGGCCATCACCCGCCCGCTGCAGATTGTCGCCGCCACGTGCCTCATCATCACGCTCCTCCTGGGGATCTACCCGACGCCGTTGATCAATCAGGCCACCGAGTCATCGCGTTGGATCGGCGCGCGCGCGGCCATCATTCCCCATGCCGGACGATAAATCCGGAAACGAAAACCCGCGCCAGGTTCAGCAGCTGGTCGAGGCCTGGTCGGTCGGCCTGATGTTTCCCGTCGCCATCGGTGTGGGTTTCGCGTGGGGATGGGGAATGGACAAGCTGTTTGGAACGAGGCCATGGCTCACCTGGATCTTCACCGCGTTCGGGGTGATCGCCGCGTTCGTCAATCTCTTTCGCATCGGATTGCGCAATGATGGAAGCGGCGGATGATGCGGCCGCCGTGCTGCGGCGCATCCAACGAATCAGCTTCGGTGCATATATCGTGTTTGCGATTCCGGTGCTGATCGACGGCGGACTGCACGGGTTTGTTGGATTGACTTGCAGTGCAGCGGTTACTATGATCAGCTTCCTTTGGCTGGAAGAGATCGTGAATACGGTTCTTCAGCCATCGCCGCGCCTGCGTACTTGGAAAGTGCTACTTCGTACTCTGGCCCGGTACGTCCTGCTCGGTGCGGCGCTATCGGTCGCCATCTTTGTCGCTCGTTTCAACGCCTTAAGTGTGCTGTTGGGATTCTCGATCGTGGTGGTGGGCATCATGGGTGAAGCTGTGTACTCCACGTACAAGAGCTTCGCGGATTGATCGCATGGAACACGAGAGTTCGTTTCTGTACGTTCCCGTCAACGCGCTCTGGCACAGCGTGCAGCATCAGTACGTCTGGGACATTCCCGATCATGTGATCATGGCCGCGCTGGTGTTGCTGATTTCCTGCATCATCTTTCCGCTCGCCTCCCGGCGGATCAGCAAGGAGAACCCCGGTCCGCTGCAGCACATCCTGGAGCTGACCGTTCAGGGATTGAAAGACCTTCTGCACGACGTCGTCGGGAAGGAAGGTGAGGTCTTCCTGTACATCATCGGGGCCTTCGCAGTCTTCATTTTCATCTCGAACATCTTCGGCCTCTTCTACTTCCTGCAGCCGCCCACCAGCAATCCGAACACGACCTTCGCTCTGGCACTCACCTCCTTCCTCTATTACAACTATCAGGGCATCAAGACCCAGGGCCTGCTGCACTATCTGAAACACTTCGGCGGTCCGGTCTGGTGGCTGTTCCCGCTCATGTTCGTGATCGAGATCATCGCTAACTTTGCCCGCATCCTCTCGCTGGGCATGCGTCTTTTCGGCAATATCTTTGGCGAACATACCGCCACCGGCATCTTCAGCGGGCTGGTTCCGATCATCATCCCCTGGCCGATGATGGCCCTCGGAATCTTCGGGGCGGTCCTGCAGACATTCGTCTTCATCATGCTGACGATGGTGTACCTCAGCGGTGCCGTCGCGGCGGAAGAACACTGAGATCAGGTTCGAGGAAAGGAGAATCGGAGTGAACAAAAGAATCATCATGATCGCGGCCGTCACGCTGCTGTTCGCCGTGTCGGCGTTCGCCCAGGAGCCTACGGGCGCTGCACAAGGCGGTGTGAAATGGGGTGTGGTATCCGCGGCGTTCGTACTCGGCATCGCCGCTGCCGCCGGAGCGATCGGTCAGGGACGCGCCATCTCCGCGGCCTGCGAAGGGATCGCTCGCAATCCGACCGCAGCCGGCGCGATCCGTCTGGCGATGATCATCGGTCTGGCGCTTATCGAGTCGCTGGTCATCTACTCGCTAGTCCTCGCGTTCATCATTCAAGGGAAATAAGAAGGCCCAGCGCTTCCCTGTGGCCCGGCGGCTCGCCGGGCCTTTCTCTTGCCATGGCACTTCCATTGCTGAGCTTCCTGCACGGAGGTGCCATCGTGAACTGGTTCAATCTCGCGCTGGTCGGCTGGATCATCCTGATCGTTGCCCTGGCCCTCGCTGCCCGCATGTGGCACGTGCCGACGATCTGGATCGGCATCGGTGTCCTCGCGCTGCTCGGGATCGGCGTGATCTCCGCGGTGACTCGATCGAAGCCACAGGTGTAAAACAAAAGGAGCCGGCGCGCGCCGGCTCCTTTCCATCGATCGTTTGTGGCTTACTGCGCGTTGGCCATCCGCGTAATCGCTGCCACCGCTCCATCCGTGGTGAGCTTGTCGCCAACAGCCAGCGACTTCACCGGCGACCATGCGCCATCTGCGTAAAGCAGATAGCTCACCTTGTTGGGCGTCGCGTTATAGAGAATCAGTTTGGTGCCGTCCCGCCCGGAGGTGATTGTGGAGACGCGGCCGGACCAGCCGGCAGAGAATGACGCAGGCGCGCCAAAGTGCGGGCCGCCGGGATGCGCGCCGATCGGAATGTGGATCCGTCCATCGGCAATGGGATGAATGGTGACGCGATTGAACGCGTTGGTGCGCAGGTCACCGAAGAGCACATCGACCGAATCCGGCGCCGAGGCGTCGAGGATCGCCGGGTGTTTCAGGATCTGGTCGTTGAAGTTCGCGTCGACAGCGAATACGGTGTCCCCGGGCGATGTGAACTCGGCGAGATCGTGCAGCTCGAACGACGTTACGTTCCCGCTCTCGACCGACATCAGCGCATAGCGCGCCTCTTCGCCGGCTCCGGTCTCTTCCCACCACACGGCGTGCACCAGCAGCGCAGGCACGTCGCTGTACGTGCCGTCTTTCTGAAGGGTCGCTACACGGCGAGTGATTCCGATCCGAAGGTTGTAGCGAAGATGGAACTGTTTGCTGTCAATGGAGATGGCCTTCTGCCATTTGCCGTTCACGTACGCGGCCAGAAGCAACTCGCTGGACATCGCGTTCGGCATCCTCAGCCAGAAAGCGAAGAGGGTCTTTGACTCGGTGTCGTACGCCAGAGCCGGCCGGTAATGCAGTCCTTCGGTCAGCGACTCGGGAACAATGGAGGACTGGGTGTCGGTGCCGCGCTGAACGGTCAGACGGAGGAAGTGATTCACCTGCGCCGGAGCGGTGCCGTCGTTCGCCTCGCTGTCGATCGTATACAGCGTGCCGTCCGGAATGAGGAGCACATCGCGATCCGCCTGCGCGAAGAGCGCAGCCGGTACGAGCAGCAGGACGAAAAGGATCAGAAGGCGTTTCATAGCTTGAGATTGACCATCGATCGAAGATCGATCGCGAAGAGCAGCGATTTGAGATGGCGGAAGTCCGGATAGAACTTCGCCAGGTGATCGAAGTGGGATTCCGCGGCGACGATGTCGCCGCTCTTGTACGCCACTTCGCCGAGAAGGTAATGCGCATTACGGATCTGGCGCGAATCGGTGGCCAGTTCCAGGCCGGCCTGGCCGTAATGTTTCGCGCGTTCCAGGTTTCCCTGTCCCAGGTAACCGAAGCAGAGATCGATGTAGGCCTCCGCCAGGTGCGTGGGCGAGCCGATGGAGGGGACGGCTTTCTCGAGCAGGGCTACACCCTCTTCGAATTCGTCGTTCAGCACTTTCGAGGCGCCGAGGTTTTCCAGCGCCAGGCCGTAGAGGAAGTCATGCTCAACGCGATTGTCCAACAGTTCGATCAGGGCGATGGCCTGTTCGCCGCACGCGATTGCTTTGTCGAACTTCGAGTCCATGTCGTAGATGCTTCCCAGCTCGTTCAGCGCACCGATCTTCCACTGCGGTTCGTTCGCTTCTTCCGCCGTCTGCAGGGCGAGCTGCCCGTAGAACGTCGCGCGCTTCAGTTCCTGTTCGGTGCGGTACTTGAACACCAGGGCATACGCGGCCAGATAGACATGCCGCAGGTTGCGGCGGCGCATGACGATCGTGGGAAGGGCCTGCACTTCGGGTCCGGAGCGGTCCACGGCGATCATAGCGTCCGCCTTGTTGATGATGATCAGCTCGCGCGTTTCGTCATCGTCCGCCAGCGACAGGGCCGTGTCATATGCAATCAGCGCTTCTTCGATCGCGCCGGCGCGCACTTTCGCCAGGGCGCTCTGGCGCAGCCGTTCGACTTCAGACATCCTCGTCCTCGCTCTCCCCACTGTCTGATTCGGAGCCGTCGTCTTCCTGCCGGCGCTTGAATTCGATGAAGCTCTCCACTTCCTTCTGCGCGGCGGGGCTCAGCTCTTTCAACTTGTCGAACACCGACTGGGCGCGATTCCCCTCATCGAAGAAGTCGCCGATGCTGAGGTCGAACGTCTGAAGGATCTTCAGCAGAGTGTCGAGGCCGACCTTGTACTCCCCCTGCTCCATGCGGGAGAGGTCGGATTGGTGGATTCCAATGCGATCGGCAAGCTCGACCTGCGTCAGCTTCCGCTGGCGTCGAAGCTGCCGAATTTTTCGCCCCACCAGTTCCAGTTGCGCTGGCTTAGTCATCAGGGTTTCGTTGACTTTTATGCTATTGAAAAATAAACTTCAGCCTCAATCTACGGGCTGGCGGCAACGCTGTCAAGTCCGGAGGAATCCTCCACGTACCACAACTTCCACCTCCTCAGGGAGCTCGTCAAACGAGACTTCTCTGCCCGTTTTTCCGGCTCCGCGCTGGGTATTTTCTGGGCTGTTCTGCAGCCATTGAGCCTGGTCGTTCTTTACTGGTTTGTCTTCACCTACATGATCGGCCGAGGTCCCGGAGCGGGGAACGACGAGTACATCTACTTTCTGATTGCCGGCCTGCTGCCGTGGCTGGGCTTGAACGAAGGTGTGATCCGCTCGACGACGAGCATCGTTGACAACGCGCCGATGGTGCGCCGGATGGCGTTCCGGAGTGAGCTCCTGGTCGTGGTGCCGAATGCGTCGGCGCTGATCTTCGAGGCGATCGGACTTCTGCTCTTTCTGGGATTACTCCTTCTGCGAGGAAAACCACCGCGGTTGATCTGGCTGCTGCCGATCGCCCTGCTCATTCAGTTCTCGATGCAGGTGGGCATCGGATGGTTTCTCGCGGCGACGTTCGTCTTCTTTCGCGATCTGCTGCCGATCCTCGGCTTCGTTCTGTCGGTCGCGTTCTATCTGAGTCCGATTCTGTATCCAGTGGCCGGACGATTCGAGAGCTTCTTCGTCTGGAATCCGATGACGCCTCTGCTCGGTTTGTTCCGCAGCGCAATGCTGTCCACCGCGTTACCTGAACTCGGCTCGGTCGTATTTCTTCTAGTTGTCACGACAGTGCTGTTCACGGGCGGCCTCGCGTATTTCCGCCGGGCCCAAGGAACTCTCGCCGATCAGATTTAGCGTCACATCTTCGCAGCAAGGAGAATCGAGCATGTTGAGGAAGTTCGTCATCGCACTCTGCGTGGCCGCCGCCATTTGCTCGGCGACGTTCGCGCAGACCGCCTCGACGCAGCCCGCCACCCCCCAGACGACGCCTGCCAACCAAGCGAAACCTCCCGCCCCACCGCCAGTTCCCGGCCTTGTTGCTGCCGGGCCGGATGGAGTCCCGGAAGGCGGAGTCCCCGAATGGATCAAGGCGGAAACGCCCGAGCAGAGGAAGGCGCGCATCGGACTCGCTGACGATCCGGGCATGAATCCCGATCCGGAGAAAATCTTCTGGCGATTCGGCCATCCGGTCTCCATCCATCACTTGCCTCGCAAGTGGGCGAACTACGAGACTCCGCCGGAGGAAGGATGGCTGCGGCCCTTCGGACCTCTCAACGTCTATCGGGAGCTGTATCAGCAGAACGCAGAATGGGTCTGGGTATGGCAGGACGAGACGCCGCCGCAACCGACGGAGAACCTTCCCGAGCCGGGAACGAGAGAATATCCGGCGCAGCCTCCGCAGCAAGTCACCGACGCACAAATCGCGTACTTCAAGAAGATGCGACCGGAGTTCGAGCCGCTGGACGTACCGAGCAGCGGTGTGACGATCCACTTCCGGGAAGCTTCGAACGGATTGCCTACGTCGGGCTCGTTCCGGAATTCGCTGACCGTCGCGGACATGAATGAGGACGGGTGTCCCGACATCATCTCGCCACCTCAGCGTGGACTTCCCGCCGGGATCCCCGAAATCTTCCTCGGCGATTGCAAAGGAAACTGGCGACGCTGGCAAAATGTGAAGTGGCCCTACGGGATCGATTACGGCAGCGTCGTGGCCGCCGACTTCAACAAAGACGGACACATGGATCTGGCGTTCGGTGTCCATCTCACCGGCGTCTTCGTCTTCCTGGGCGATGGGAAGGGCAACTTCACAGACGCCAGCAGCGGGCTGCCGCGGGACTATCCGACACGCCGTGTCATCTTGACCGACGCCGACCGAGACGGCTACCCGGACCTGGCCGTGATCAGTGAGGGTCCCACCGCGCGAGGCGACGTCAATCCGACATTCGGGAGAGTGCGGGTTTATTACAACCGCAACAAAGGGACATCGTGGGTCGGCACGAATGTCGCCGGCCCGCGGGATCAATTCGGCGGCGACTGGCTCTCGGCCGGCGATTTCAACGGGGACAAGGTCCCCGATTTCGTCGGTACAAGCGTCTACTTCAATGGGCCAGACATTCTCTGGCTGAGCACCGGCCCGAGGAAGTGGAAAACGGTCGGCGGGGGTACGGTCGTGCCGCTCCTCTCTTATCACTTCGCGAGCACGACAGGGCACTTCTCCTCGAAGAAGCGCGATGACGCGATCGTCTCCTTCCTCCGGGCCTGGCCGAGCGCCAGCGTCGACAAGAACGTCATCCCCGAGCCACCGGCAACGACGATCATTGGTCTGGACCGGATCAGCTTCACCGGAGTCGAACCGAAACGCACTCCTCTCGTGCGTTGGAGCGGTCCACCGCGACCGGTCTGGGGCCTGGGCAGCGGCGACTTCGACGGCGACGGCAATCTGGATGTGGTCTATACCCGATACGATCCGCGCGTTCTGGAGATTCTCCTCGGCGACGGCAAAGGAAACTTCAAACGGGCAAAGGTCGAGGGAGTGACCCTCGCGCCGAATACGAACTACGATCTCGAGATCGCGGACGTGAACGGCGACGGACGACCGGATCTGATCATCGCCTACGAGACCTCGTCGGTCACCGCGCTCGCGGCCCGCGATGGTTCCATCCACGTTTTTCTCAACGAGGGAGCCGAAAAGCCGGAAAAGAAGTGACGGGAGCGGTCGCTCTTACCGTTTCTCGCTGGTATCGACGTTGAAAAGCGACCCGGCTCACATTTTTGGGGCGCGGAATTGGGTATACTCCCCGAAATTTTGAGCTTGAAATGTATGGGATAACGCCATAAAATCATCGTCGTACTATTGACTTTCCGAGATCCAGGCCATAGTGTTCACGAATTCGGACTACGAACATTTTCAAAAATTCGGCGCGGGAGGTGATCGTATCGTCGAGAGAGGGTGACCCCGACCGTTTCAGAAAACGCAATCGACATTGATTTGTGTAGGAGAAAAAAACATGAAGAAATTCACCGTAGTGGCCATGGTGGTCGCGCTCATGACGGCGGGTTCGGCTTTCGCGGTGCAGCGTCACCTTACGATTGCTCCGAATGCCACGTTTGCGGCCGGCTCGCCTGCGTCCACGAACAACGATGACACGTGCGACATCGGAGTAGCGCCTGCAGCGACATTGCTGCTGCCGTACTTCGAAGTCGACTTCGTCTCGGCGGCGTCAGCTGCGAGAACGACGCTCTTTACGATCACCAATACCAGCCGCCTGCCGCAGGTTGCGCACGTTGTGCTGTGGACTGATTGGTCGTACGCAGCGCTCGACTTCAACATCTTCCTGACCGGTTACGATGTCCAGGGCATCAACATGTACGACATCTTCAACCGCGGAATCATCGCTCCGGGAGCCATTCCCGGGGTCAGCGGTTCCACGTCGGGTACGGACGTTCGCACCACGGCACCGAGTCTGACTGTTGGCAATCCTCCCAACGCGACGCCGGCAACGCCGAATGCGACCGCCAATCCCAACTTCATCATTACGGGCGCGAGCGCGGTCGGAACGCTCTGTCAAGCCCAACCGGGCGTCATCCCAGGCGCTTATCTCGCTGACCTGCAGCGGATTTTCACGACTGGTCAGGCGGGCGCTATCATCGGCGCAGGTTGCACCACAAGACTGGGCGGCATCCACTCCAACGCAGTTGGCTATGTGACGGTCGACGTCGCGGCCACGTGCACGACCTCGCTGCCGGGCCCCGGTTACTTCTCGACCTTCATCAATTTTGACAACGTTCTGATTGGTGATTATCAGGACATCAATCCGAACGCGACGACCGGTAACTACGCCGGCGGCAACCCGATGGTGCACCTCCGCGCAGTGCCGGAAGGCGGACCTCCGGGAGCTCTCGGTGGGACGCCAGTTGCGACCAACCTGCCGTTCACGTTCTATGACCGTTACACGACTGGCTTCTTGCGGACGATTGATCGCCGCCAGCCGCTGCCTTCGGTCTTCGCCGCCCGCTACATCCAGGGCGGTACTGGAAACTTCAACACCAACTACAAGATCTGGCGTGAAGGCCTCGGCGATCCGTCGGGCAGCTCCACGAACTGCAATGTGTCGATCAACAGCGCGCTCGCGGTGGCGGAAATCGTCCGCTTCGACGAGCACGAGAACGCGACGACCGCTGCATTCTCGCCGACCCCGATTTCGCCCCCGATTGCGCCGACTGCGTTGACGCTGCCTGAAACATCGTCGACGTCCACGGCAAACTCGGCGGTGTTCCCGACGATCGCGGCATCGGGTGACGTGGCCGGTTGGATGTACCTCAACCTGAACGACGGTGGCGGCGCCAACCTCACCGCTCAGCGTGCCGGCTTCGGCACTGGCCCGCCCGTGACCGGTGCGGCGTTCTCTGCCCGCAACGTGTCGCAAAACTGGACCATCATCTCGATGTTCGCCGAAGGTCGTTACTCGGTGGACTTCGACGCCGCATGGCTCGGCAACGGTTGTTCCGGCGCAGTAGCGGTCGGCGCGACAGTTGGACCTGTGGGCGGCGTACCGGTTTGCCCGGTGGGTGCGACTGGATGCACGCCGGGAGTTGCCCCGTACACTGGAACCAACGTGACTCCGTAACCTGAAACAGGTAGAAGTTGCCTGATGGCGGGCCGGGAGAACCGGCCCGCCATTTTTGTTTAGAATGCTAAAATAACCGGCATCGCATCGCGGTTTCGCCTGTCACAGTCATTCCGAATGGGAGGGGATGTGAATCATCGTTCAATCATCATTGCAGCGATTCTCGCGCTGCTCTGCGCGCCTGCTGTTTTTGCGCAAGGGTGGCCGCTCGCGGCCAGCGCAGACGGTCCGTGCAACAGCGCTTGTCCGGACCCCTCGAAGAAAATCGCCGGTTACGGCGATGTCTTCGCGGCGTTCACCGGACGGTTTCTCGATGGACATGACATGGTCGACCTTCAGCAGCCGTTCCGCACGGCGCGAGCGAAGAAGGTTCGTTTCAGCCCCGATCACAAGCGAATTTATCCCTGGGTTGGCGAGGCAGTAGGCGTTTACGACGCGAGTCGGTTTTTCACGCGGCTGCAGGCCCGTGAGGGCCTCGTGCAGGTGACCACGATTCCGTTGGTCCCCACCACGCTCTGGAGTCAGATGCCGCGGCCCGGACGACCCGAGGAGTTCCTGAAATGGGATTCGTACTTCTATGCCGAGAACGGAAGCGGCTGGAAGTGCCCGTACGTCGATGGTCAATGGCGACTCTGGGATGTGGATGTTGACGACGCAGGCTACGTCTACATCGCCTACTCGGTCTTCGGGTGGGGGATCGTGAAGGACTCGGGAGCGGCGGACGGCTCGATGATGAGCACCGTCGTCCAGCAACCGGATGTCGACGACGGCAACGTCATCAACATCATGGCCATTAAATCGTCCAGCGGCTACTACGCCATGACCCGGCAGAATCACACCAAGCTTTGGAAGCTGTCGGCGGACCGTAAGATCAATGGTCCTTCTACCGACATGCAAATCAGCTTTGACGGCGGGGCGAAAACGAGCGATATGTCGCGCATTGCCCTGCTGGTCGGAGGTCAGGTCAGGATCTACAATCCTGACGACCTGGTTGCAGGCCGCGGTCCCACTCAGACGTTCGTCAGCTCACTCGCTCCCGGCTATGGGTATGTGACCTCCGACGGCACCAGGTTCTGGGCAGCCTCGGGAACTCCTTCGGGATTGGTCCTCGCCTCGTTCAGCCCGAATGGGAGCGGTGGATACACCCAGCAGGAGTTTCAAACAGGAGGCTTATTCGGCCCGATGAGTCTTCAGGCGTCCGAGAATTACGTCGTCCTGGCCGGTTCCGCCGGATATCCCACCGGGCCGTGGGATATAGCGCTCTTCAAGATCGTCGCCGGACAGCCGCAGCGCGTCGACTTCAAGAATTACTTCTCACGCTATTACGGTTATCCGCCTCCCGGTTACGCTACGCCGAACCTGATCAACCTTCTCGAAGCAGCCGTCTACCACAACACCGATGGAAAGAACTATCTCTTTGTCTGCGGCCTCGGGCTCGGCGATATATACGAACTCAAGGATCCAGGGTCGGTAAGCCTCGATCCGCCGGCGGCGATCGGCACGCCGAATACTCGTCGTTCCGCAGATCCTACCGCTGGTCCGGGATCGGTCTACGGCGATCTCCTGCGCTTCACGGCCAGGAGCTCTGCTCCCGCGGTCTCGTGGGATTTCGGCGACGGTATGACCATGCCGAACACCACGCCGGTGACTGCCGGCACGTTCGTGCAGGATCATCGCTACGGCTACAACCTTGGATATTCCGGTCCGGCGGGTGGCGCGAGCGATCCGCTCCCGAAGACATTCACCACTGCGGCATCTTCCACGACGTCGACGGCGACGACCAGCTTCTTGTTGCAGCGCCCAGTTCCGCGATTCGCCGTCAGCGGATACAAGTATCTGTTCAAGCAGCCCGATGCGAGTTCAACTGCTCCCATCGTGTACGGCGACCTCTTCTTCGACGCGTCGGATGGCGACATCGATGGCCACTATGCTTTGTGGTCGCTCGATGGCGTCGCGAATAAGCTCATGCCGTCCACCGGTGCGGGCACGGGTGACACATGCGGCAGGCATGTTCTCGACTTTGAAGCTCACTACGGAGCGAATGCGCAGCAGCTGGTGGTCTCGCCGGATTACACGACAGCGATTCGTGGCTTCACCTACGGCGTCACCCCATTCGCTGCGTCGATCGACTACGCTGCCGGTACCACCGGTGTGACTTTCACCGCGTTCCCCAAGGCTACGACCAATACTTCGATTCTGTCGGCTGCCCAGGTGTCGCAACTCACATATGCCTGGAGTCTGGTCAACTCTCAAGGTGTTCCTGTGCCCACTCCAGGTTCGCCTCCACCGCCAAATGGAACGGGTATCGGCGCAATTCCGCCGTGGACGATCGATAAATCGTATTTTGCTGTTGGTGGGAATCGCGTTCAGTTGGTTCTCACGTCGCCGACCGCGCCCGGGGGAAGCTGCGCCCCCTACACGAGCTACACGGCACAAACGCCGCCTTTGAATCCGCCCGATCCGCGAGTCGATCCGGCAGTCTGTCCGGGTGGTGGCCCCCTTTGTACAGTGACGGTGTTGTCGCAGCGCCTGAACTTCGATCAGGCGGCTGATCATTGGAAATACTCGTGGTCCGTGGATTCCACGAACTTCAGCGCGCCGAGTTTGACCGCGCAGACCTTCACGCCGACATTCACCAAGGTTGGCACTTACAAGGTTTCTGTGACGGTCACAAACGACGTCGGTGGCGCACCAGTTAATACGCAGACAGTCATCATTACGAATTCCCCACCGCCGTGCCCGACGATCATTCCTGGCGTCAACCTCTACATTGATTACGGCGGCCCGGGCGGCTGCGGGTTGCGCTTGACGCCTTGCAGCAGCGGGCAAGACATCACGTTCCAGGTGAAGAAGTACGGTGACTACAATTTGGAGTGCGCGACGCACACGGCGCATTGGGACTTCGGCGACGGACAGTCTGGCGACGGCATGAGCGTGACTCACCGTTACTCGACGAGCGGTTCCTACGCGGTCACCGCCCTGGTGAGCAACGGCGCGCAAAACAATGTGCCGATTCACGAGACCGCGACAATCGGAACTGTGTATCAGCCTCCTGTGACCGGATGCCCGACCATTGTGCCGGACAACAACATGTTGGTTTCGTACATCGGTCCTCAGTCAGGTTGCACCAGAGGCGGCAAGGCCTGCGGCACTTCGGAGGCCGTGGCCTTCGAAGTCGACGTTTG
>QHVS01000166.1 GCA_003223635.1 Acidobacteriota bacterium
GAGTGCGATCCGGCGGAAACGTGTACCGGCTCGAGCGCCACTTGCCCGGCGGACGCCAGGAGTGCGTCCGGCACCGCGTGCAGCACCGACAACAACCCATGCACGCTCGATCAGTGCGATGGAAGTAGCGCGGCTTGCACGCACCCGGCCGGTAACGGGGGAGTGACGTGTCGCGCCTCGACCGGCGAGTGCGATCCAGCGGAAACGTGTACCGGCGCGAGCGCCACTTGCCCGGCGGACGCCAGGAGTGCGTCCGGCACCGCGTGCACTGCGGATACCAATCCATGCACGCTCGATCAGTGCGACGGCAGGAGCGCGGCCTACACGCACCCGGCCGGTAACGGGGGAGCGACGTGTCGCGCCTCGACCGGCGAGTGTGATCCGGCGGAAACGTGT
>QHVS01000167.1:0-459 GCA_003223635.1 Acidobacteriota bacterium
GGCGGACGCCAGGAGTCCGCTCGGAACCGCGTGCAGCACTGACAACAACCCATGCACGCTCGATCAGTGCGATGGAACGACCGCGGCCTGCCAGCACCCGGCCGGCAATGCGGGAGCGACGTGTCGCGCCTCGACGGGCGAATGCGACCCGGCTGAAACCTGTACCGGCCTGATAACCACTTGTCCGGCGGACGCCAGGAGTGCGCTCGGCACCGCGTGCGGCACTGACAACAACCCATGCACGCTGGATCAATGCGACGGAACGAGCGCGGCCTGCCAGCACCCGGCAGGCAACGCGGGCGTGGAGTGTCGCGCCTCGACTGGTGAGTGCGACCCGGCTGAAACGTGTACCGGCTCGAGCGCCACTTGTCCGGCGGACGCCAGGAGTCCGTTCGGCACCGCGTGCACGCCAGACACCAATCCATGCACGCTCGATCAGTGCGATGGAAGCAGCGCGGC
>QHVS01000167.1:636-9553 GCA_003223635.1 Acidobacteriota bacterium
CACCGGCAAACCCAACGTGAAGTACACCGGTGGCGGTCAGTTCCATGACTTGACTTACCACTTGTGGAGCTTCGGCTTCAACGTTGACACGACGAAGGGGCCGGATAAGGGTCACTTCAACGCCAAGGATCATGACAAAGACAAAGACAAGGACCATATCAATGGACCAGTCAGTGACGTGGCGTGTGTCTCCGACATCTGCGTAACCGATGGCATTGCGTTTACCGTGACCGACAAGAAGACGCAATGCCAGTATCGCGTGGAGGTCGAGGATGGCGGCAAGCACAATGACAAGATCCAGATCTATTGGACTCCTAGCTTGGCCTGTCCGTCACCGGATCCCGACGTTGCAGATACCGGTTGTCAATCGACCGATCGTGGAGAGATCGTGAATCACCAGAAGTGAGGACGAACCGAGATGAAACTAAAACTGCATGTCTTACTGGCCGCACTCTCATTCGCTGCGCTAGTGCTGCTGCCGCCCGCAGCGTTTGCACAGGAAACCTGCGTTACGGTGGGAGCGGACACCACTTTTAAAGGATTGCCAATCAATGGTCTGCAATCGGGCTATGGTATTGGAATCGCCTCCACCGGTTCGGCTCTCGGCCAATTCTGTACGGTCCTCCTTGGCATCAACTCCATGGGACTCCAGCAGAACATCATCATCGAGGGCGTAGCCACCAGCGGATCGCAGCCAGCCGGCAATATCGCGACGTTCTCCGGCACCTGCACCGTCAACATGGGGGATGGATCACCCCCTCTTCCCGGCGTGCCATTCACGGCGACGATCACCACCAATGCCTTCGATCAGGGCACGATCGGCTTGATCCTTGGGGATACGACGTTGCCGGCGGCAACGATTAACCAGGGGAGCATGACGATCCAGTAGGGGGGTTTCAGTCCGCACGTCCTGCGCGGCCCGACGGACGTGCGGACTAGGCCTCGATTTTGAATGGCTGAGATCGTAACTTCAGCTTGGAGGGGATTCGATGGTGAGATGCCGATTTGCGATCGCGATCTGTGTGGTGCTGTTCCTGCTCGTTCCGCTGACCTCCGCCGCTCAGACGACTCAGTCCGATGATCTGAAGAAGTCGATCGATTCGCTCAACGATACGCAGAAAGCAATTCTCAAGGAGCTCCAGGACATCAAGAAGCTCCTTGCCAATCCGCCGGCAGCGCGACCGGCTGCCGACGCGCTTCCCACTGCGCCAATCAGCGTGACCGGTGAGCCCTTCAAGGGCGCAGCGAATGCGAAGGTCGCGGTGATCGAATTCTCCGACTTCCAATGTCCCTTCTGCGGCCGCTATGACAAGGAGACGTATCCGCAACTGATCAAGGATTACGTCGACACCGGCAAGATCAAATATGTATGGCGCGACTATCCGCTCGATTTTCACAAGAACGCGGAGAAGGCTGCCGAGGCGGCCCATTGCGCCGGAGAGCAGGGGAAATTCTGGGACATGCACGACCGCCTGTTCGCCAATCAGCAGAACATCGCCGCCGCCGATCTTCCGAAACACGCCGAGGCGCTGCAGCTCAACACGTCCATGTTCCAGCAGTGTCTCGACAGCGGCCGGTACGCCGCCGACATTAAGAAGGATATCGACGTCGCGAGCAGCGCCGGCATCAGCGGAACACCGAGCTTCCTGATCGGCACCGTGCAGCCCAACGGCTCGGTCAAAGTGACCAACAAGCTGGTAGGGGCGAAGCCGTACGCAGAGTTCAAGTCCGCGATCGACAAACTTCTCTCGCCGCCTGGCGGCGGCGGGATGCAATAGCGAATCGCTCGGAGGCCGGCCCGCGGCCGGCCTCCGACGATCGACGATTTACTGGCAGGGCTTGTGGAGCTGGATGTTTCCGCCGGCAAGTTTCACAACGCCTGTGTCGTAGCCGTTCGACAGGCGCAGCCGGAACGTGTCCGCATCCTTTCCAGGCTCCGCGACATCCGAGACGTCCGCCATGTAGGTGCCGCCGTCTCCGTTGATCTCACAAGTACCTTCGATGTGGCGAAGCGTCCCATCCATGATTACGTACTTGGTGACGCCGGTACCTTTGACTTTCAATCCGGTGCCGCGGTCGCCGTACTGCAGGTGACCCCAGTAGCCGTTCTTGATTCCGCCGGCCACCGCGAAGTTCGCCTTCGATCCATCATTTCTTGGGTCGATCCATCCGCCGCCGGTCACGAAGTCTTTGGACGATTCGCAAGGCGGCCTGCCGCACGACACATCAGCGTGCGCCGATGAGATGATCACGTCAGCGAGGTTGTTACCGGCCAAGTCATTAATGACGACGTGCAGCGCGTTGACCGTGATATCACTTGAGTTGCCGTACTGCTCATTGATGGTGACCTTTCCGCCTCCAGGCAGGTCGATCATCTGGTTTGGCTGCCCGGTGACGACGATGGGCTGGCCGTTGTTGATCACCAGCCTCGCGATTTCAGAGCTCCCCGACACTGATGACGAGCCGTTCGCGCACATCGCCGTCGCTCTGGCCATCAGAAAATCGGCCCCAATGGTGTTGCCCAACACCGTCAAATCGAGGCTGGCCACTGATGCCTCGGCTCGGCTATGGTTCCCCTGCCCAACCGTTGACGCATGGAACACCTCGGCGGTGAGGAGTCCCGGAACGGTCTGGGAGAACAGCGACGCCTCCTTGTTACCGCCCTCCGGCGGCAGTGGACCGGTGTCCGAAAGCGTGACCGGCTGGAGTCCAACAACAGCGGCTTTCACGACGAACGCTTGACCGCTGAACTCAGTGTCGGTAGCAAGCGCCGGAACGGCGCCGAGCGCGGATAGCAGCAGCACGGCCGCCATGACCATGCCGTAACGCAATGATGTTGAATGATGCTCAAACATGTTTGTTCACCTCCGCCCCGCATCTCTTCAACGCAATGGCCAGGCACCCTGGCCGGCGGGCTATTTCTGGTGGAAAGAAGTCTGTCGGTCGAAAAGAGATTAGTAGGAGGAGCGGGATATCCCGGTCGTATATCGGGGGATGTCCGATCAGGCGTCATGGTGCGGCGCAGGCCGCATAAAGCTGCCTGCAATCAAATGATGATTCATCGCGTACGCCAGCAGCTCGAGCCGGGTATGCACGCTGAACCTCCGATACAATTTCGTCAGGTGGGCCTTGATCGTCACTTCGGCTACACCAAGTGACTGCGCAATTTCTTTGTTGCTCAAACCCTGCTGCAGGAGCTTGAGAAGCGACAGTTCGTGCGGAGTGATCAGCCCGGAAGCAGAGGGCACGTCTTCCTCTGAGAAACGACTGACCATCAAAACGACGGCTTCACGTGGAGCCCAAATGCGGCCCGCCTGGACGATCTGGAGGGCCCTGACAAGATTCGACGGATGGGAAGAGAGATGAAAGTACCCTTTGGCTCCCGCTCGCAACACATCGGCGATTGCGTCGAGCGTCTCGTCGTATCCCTCCACCAGGATTTGGGCGTTGAGAAAGAGACGGCGGAGCTGTTGAATCACAGAGAGTTGATAGTCGAGGGTGAGGGAGTGGGAGAGGATGACGATGTCAGGACTGAGATCGGGCGGAGCGCTGCGCAGCGCCAGAATTTTTTTGTGGTCTCGTTCACCGACAACGCTAATGGATGAATCGGACTCGAGAATCTGCAGGATGCCGAGGCAACGCCAGTAGTCGGGCTCGAGGAGTAAAACTCTCAATAGCCATCTCTTTTTCTCCTCACCGGCGGAGGTCGCTTCGTACTGTAGTTCCGTACGGATGGCATCCGTGTGACCCGCGTCACCGCTCCCGAATGCCCGTCAGGTTTGCTTTCTGGCAGGAACCGGCAGTTTCAAGCGTGTCAATTCGGCATCGATGACTTTGGCGAATTCATCGAACGGCTTCGCGCCGGACAAGAAATGTCCATTGACGAAGAACCCAGGCGTCCCGGTAACGCCGAGGGCTTTCGCCTCGGCTTTGTCTGCCTCGATGAGTTGATGTCCTTTCAATGTGCTCAGTGCCTGCTCGAACTGGCTCATGTCGAGGTTCAGATCGCGCGCGTACTGGACTAAGTTCGGCCGCTGGATCTTGGGCTGATGTTCGAAAAGCTTGTCGTGATACTCCCAGAATTTGCCCTGATCATTCGCCGCCAGCGCGGCAACCGCGGCCAGCGACGCATCCTTATGAAAGTCGAGGGGAAGGTTCTTCCAGACAATGCGTACGTTGTCGCCGTATGTCTTTCGGATCTGCTCGAGGGTCGGACCGACCCTCCCGCAGAAGGGTCACTGGAAATCCGAGAACTCGGCGATCGTAATCGGCGCCGCTGCAGGGCCTTTGAAGGGCGCGCCGTCCGTCTTGATGGCGTACACGCGGTTGGGATCGGGCCCACTGCGCTCAACCGGCCGCGTGCCGGCTTGTTCGATTTTCGTCGAAAGCTGGGCCAAACGAGTGTCGATCTGGTCGAGCCGCGCGTCGAGCACGCCGTGGATTCCTCGCATTTCGAGCAGAGTGAGGTATCCAAAGACAATGAGCGCTGCGAGACCGCCGACGATGGCAAGCCCCATCCAGCGCGACGAACCCGGCGAGGAATCCTGCATCGGCGATTCGCCGTTCGGTAATTCGACGGTCTTCAGTCGACTGTTACCCTTCGACATCGGCTTCTTCCGAAGTGCGAGTCTAATGCCATTCCGGAAACTGTTAATCTCGTGGCCATGACCTTTCGCCTCACTCTCGCATCACTCGTGTTTCTCAGCGGCTGTGGCTACGCCCTGGTCGGCCACAGCAACTTCCTCAATCCGAGCATCCGGACGATCCAGGTTCCGGCCTTCGTCAATCGCACGACGCGCGTGGAGCTGGAGCAGCGCGTGACGCAGTCGGTGGCCGACGAATTCGTGTCCCGCGGGCGCCTGAAGCTGGTGAGCGCTCCGAACGACGCGGACGTCATCCTCAAAGGGTCGATCGACAGCTTCGGAATCTTTCCCGTGGCGTTCAATGCGCAGGGGCGCGCCACGCAGTACCAGATTTCGATCACCGCGAACATCGAGCTGCTCGACCACCGGAACGAAGACAAGGTTCTCTGGAAGAACGATCAGTATCGCTTCACGGAAAACTACCAGGTGAATCTCGATTCGACCGACGCCTTCGATCAGGAGACGCGTGCGATCCAGGATATTGCGGTGCGGTTCGCCGAAACGCTGGTGACGAACCTGCTCGAGGGGTTCTGAAGAGCTAAGAGCTATTTCCCCTTCATCTTCGCCTTCTCTTCATCCTTCCGATCGTGGAGGAGCGTCGAGACGATGAGGTAGACGGCCGCCGCGAAGGCGATGAGATACCCGATCATAGCGAAGGCGGGATACCCGAGGATCTGCACCCGCGCCGGGTAGCGCATGATGAGAGAGGATGAAAGCAGTAGCGCGGCGATCACCACGCCGATGGTGATGCGGTTGGCGATCTTGTGCATGCCGGCCAGAAACACTTCGGCCTGCGTGAGCTTGATGCCGAAGCTCAGCCGGCCGGCGGCCGTGAGATCGACGATCTCCCGGGCCCGGTGCGGCAGGTCGAGCACGAGCTGATTGAGATCGAGCAGCGCAGGGTAGAAGTTGCGCGGGTTGAACTTCTGCCGAAGCTTCTGGCCGATCAAGTCCTCGGCGTAACTGCGAATGACGGTCTGCGGATCGAAGTCGTCGTCCAGCCGCTTGGTGATGCCATCGAGGTTCAACAGCGTCTTGGCCAGCATGGCCAGCTCGGCCGGCGCCTTCAGCTCGTTGTTGTTCGCCACGGCGATGATGTTGAAGATGAGCTGACCGACGTTGATCTGCTGAACGTCGACATCATGAAACGTGGCCACCAGCGTGGAGATCTCGCGCACGAACCTCGTCGTCTCGAACCGCTCCTGTACTTCGGACACCCGCACGCACGCCTCGGCCACTTCCGTCCCGCGATTCGAGGAGATGGCCAGAAGCAGCTTGATGATCTCGTCCTGAAAGTCCTGGCTGATCCGGCTGACCATCCCGAAATCGATGAGCACGACCTGTGACTCGGCGTCGTTCAGATCACGAATGAAGACGTTTCCAGGATGCGGATCGCTATGCCAGAACCCATCGACGCAGATCTGCTTTAGGTAGGCCTTCGTGACCACCGCCGCCAGGTCGGCGTAATCGTGTTCGATGAGCTGCAGTGGCGTGAGCTTGGAGACTTTGCGGCCATGGACCAGCTCTGTGGTGAGAACGCGGGAACTGGTCAGATCGTGAACGACCACCGGGATGTAGATCTGCGGAAAGTGGGCGAGGTTTTGCCCCAGCACTTCGCTGTTCCGAGCCTCCTGGATGTAATTCAGCTCGTTGATCAGAGTGAGCCGGGCCTGCTGGACCGCGCCGACCAGATTCAGCTTTCTCCCGATGTCGGTGTGCTCTTCGAGCGTCTCGGCGATGTCGGCGAAGACCTCCAGTTCCTTCAGCACCTCTTCGCGGACGTTGGGCCTCTGCACTTTGACCACCACTTCGCGTCCATCCCGCAGAATCGCGCGATGCACCTGGCCGAGCGACGCCGCAGCCATCGGCGTCGACTCGAATGTGGCGAACATCTTCGAAATTTTGGCCCCCAGCTCCTCCTCCACGATCCGCTCGACGTCGGCGAAGGAGAATGGCTCGACGCTGTCCTGCAGAGACTCCAGCGCGACGATGTACTCGGGCGGGACGATGTCGGGACGCGTCGAGAGGATCTGGCCGAACTTGATGTAGGTCGGCCCCATCTTCTTGAGCGCCTTGGCGAACGCCACGGCACGAGCCTTGACGTCCGGCTCGATCTCCTCTGTTTCGGTTTCGGCGAGGAGAATCTCTTCCGGCTTCGTCGCGAGGCGGAAGTCCTTGCGTCCGTACTTAGTGAAAAGAACGAGCAGATCGCGATATGCGCCGATGTTCCGGGTCTTCAACATTGACGGGCCCAAGTGCAAGAGGACTGCCGAAAAGGCATGAAGCATGAAAGATGCGAAGCACTTGGGTCCCGTGTCAGGCATGCTAGGATGCCTCGATTTCGAAATAGGAGTTTCCATTCACTATGGGCACGCACAGAACCTTATTCACCTCGGAGTCAGTGACCGAGGGCCACCCAGACAAGATTGCCGATCAGATTTCAGACGCCATCCTCGACGCCGTTCTGGCCGAGGATCCCGTCGGGCGAGTGGCGTGTGAGACGCTGGTCACCACCGGCATGGCCATCATCGCCGGCGAGATCACCACGAAGACGTATGTCGATTTCCCGTCGATCGTGCGGAACACGATCAAAGAGATCGGCTACACCCGGGCCAAGTACGGCTTCGACAGTGAGACGTGCGCGGTCATCTCGTCAATCGATCCGCAGTCGCCGGATATTGCGCAGGGCGTGGACACCGGCGGAGCGGGCGATCAGGGGCTGATGTTCGGCTTTGCCTGCCGCGAGACTCCGGAGTTGATGCCGATGCCGATCATGATGGCTCACAAGCTGGCCCGGCGGCTGGCGGAAGTCCGAAAGGCGAATGAGCTGACGTTCCTGCGCCCCGACGGCAAATCCCAGGTGACGATCGAATACGAAGGGAAGCGTCCCATTCGGGCCAGTGCGGTGGTCATTTCCACGCAGCATTCGCCCGACGTCAGCCATCGCGATCTGAGCGACGCCGTGATCGAGATGGTGATCAAGCAGGTCGTCCCGCCGGAGTTTCTCGACAGGGAGACGAAGTTCCACATCAACCCCACCGGAAAATTCGTGATCGGCGGACCGCAAGGAGACACCGGACTCACCGGCCGCAAAATCATCGTCGACACGTACGGCGGACGGGGGCGCCACGGTGGTGGGGCGTTCTCCGGAAAAGATCCAACGAAGGTCGACCGTTCGGCGTGCTACATGGCCCGCTATATCGCGAAGAATATCGTCGCTGCCGGACTGGCCGACGAAGTTGAGGTGCAGCTCGCGTATGCGATCGGGGTGGCCGAGCCGGTGTCGGTCTATGTCGAGACGTTCGGCACCAGTCGCGTCGATCCGAAGCGAATCTCGGACCTGGTGCGCGAACACTTCCAGTTGAACCCGCGCGGAATCATCGAGTCGCTGAAGCTTCGCCGCCCGATCTTCAAGAAGACCGCGGCGTACGGGCATTTCGGCCGCACCGAACCGGAGTTCACATGGGAAGCGACCGACAAGGCCAAAGCGCTGCGCGCGGCGGCGGGCGTGGGGGCGGAAGCCGTCACGGTGTAGCTTCCTCCACTGCGACTGCTTAAGTTCTTGCCCGATCAGCCCATGATGGGCACGTTGGCGTGACCTACGGTTTCGGCTCCCACAACTCGATCCGGTTTCCTTCCGGATCCATCACCCAGCCGAAACGGCCATAGTCGGTATCGTCGATCTTCGGATCGACGGTTGCGCCCGCGCGCCGGAGCTGCTCGAGCATTGCGTCGAGATTGCGGACGCGATAGTTGATCATGTAGGGCTTCGTGCTCGGATCGAAGTAGTGCGTGGTCGAGGGGAAGACCGACCAGGCCGTCTGGTCGAACATGGCCCCGCCATAAGAGGGATCGACGTCGATCCCGAGGCTATCCTGATACCACCGCCTGAGCTTGTTGGCGTCTTCCGCTTTGAAAAATACGCCGCCGATGCCGATCACTCGCTCCATCGTTCCTCCATTCATCGCAATGCGAAGAGCATCGCGTTTTGCCGAGCCGTGACCGCTGACGCATAGCGGTCGAGCATCTGCGCGAGCGTCCGCTGGGCGGCCTGCGAGAGCGATGTTTCCCGCTCTTCCAGTTTCTTACCTACCGCGGTGGGTGGCGGGGCGGCGATCACGGCGACATGCGTGATGCCGTCGTGCTTCAGCCTGGCGAAAAGCGCGTCGGCGCTTCCTGCTTCTAGATACCGCGAGACGCGCGGTCCATCGAAGTTGCCGCCGCCGCGCACGCGATGCCGGAACCAGAAGGTCTCGCTCAGTCCGATCACCAGC
>QHVS01000168.1 GCA_003223635.1 Acidobacteriota bacterium
CCGACAGTGAGCGCACCATGCACCCTGGCCGGTGACTGCCCGCACGCGTCGACATTGTCGTTGCCGGCGGCAACGACGGTCGTCATGCCGGCAGAAATCAAACTGTTCACCTCAGTATCGAGCGCCGATGATGCGTTGCCGGCAAGGCTCATATTCACGACGGCCGGTCCCTGCGACTGGGCGTGATCCTGCAGGACCCAATCGAGACCGGCGATCACCGTCGATACGCTTCCCGATCCATTGCAATCCAGAACCCGTACCGGAACGAGAGTCACCGATTTCGCGGCGCCGTAATTGGATCCGCCGATGACGCCCGCCACATGCGTTCCATGACCGTTACAGTCGTTGGCGCTGGCACTGTCTGCGAAGGCATTGAAGCCCGAAACAACCCTGCCGCCGAAATCATCGTGCCCGGCGAAAATGCCGGTGTCGACAACATAGACAGTCACGCCGGCGCCCGTTCCGCCGCTCACGTATGTCCCGTTCAGTGGGAGAGAGCGCTGATCGATTCGATCCAGTCCCCATGGCGTCGACGCGATGGCAACGGTCGCATCCTCTTCGACGAACTGCACGCGTGAATCGCGAGCGAGCGCTTGTGCATCGGCAGCACTGATCTCAACCGCGAGGCCTTTGAAGCCGCGCTCGTATGTGTGGTGGACTCGCCCACCCTTGAGATTGCGCACCGCGTTCGCAACCGTCGCAGTATCGGCACTGGAGTCGAGGACCACAATATATTGACCCGGAATGCTTCGCGCACTGCGATGAACACTCCCGTCGCCACTGAAAGCGGCCGTAGCCATCAGGGCGAAGCCCGCAATCAACAATGCGCTTCTTCTCATAATGGTTGGAATTCTACGCGCGAGCGATTCGCCGCTCCTCTATCAATGGTTGTAGCCAAGCTATATCGAACGATATACCCCAAGATCTATCGTTAGATTCATTGTTCCGGCTAACGGCCCGGCGCACAATTCACGGCACCGGACATACAACGTAATGAGGCTGACAACACGTTGGGCCCTTCTTCTGTTCGTCCTCGCAGTTTGGGAAAACAGCGCCTTCGGCATTGATCCGGCGCTGTCGCTCGACCAGAACGTCATTCGGACGTGGGGAGTCGACCAGGGGCTACCGCAAGGCACGGTATACGCGCTGGCGCAGACCGCCGACGGCTACGTGTGGGCTGCCACGCAAGAAGGTTTCGTTCGCTTCGACGGAACGGAGTTCGTCACCTACGACAAAGCAGCCGCGCCCCAGATCCATAACAACATGACGTACGCTTTGCTGTCGGCGCGCGACGGCAGCCTCTATGCGGCCACGAATGGCGGGGGCGTGGTGCGCGTGCAAGGCCGGCGGATCAGCTCCTATGCGGTGGCGGACGGAATGCCGAGCGACGCCGCGACCACGTTGGTTGAATCGGGCAACGGCACGATCTGGATCGGAACGCAGAAAGGTTTGGCATCGCGTCAGGCAGACGGACGCATTGTGACGATTGCCGGCTCCCAAAGTTCGTCACCAATGACTGTGACGACGCTCGCGGAAGACTGGTCCGGCCAGCTGTGGATCGGCACAACGCACGGTGTCGCCACTCTCAAGGACGGACGGCTCGTGCGGCACGACACCGACGGCTTTCCGAACGTTCAGATTCTCTCGATCCGCGTCACACGGGACGGCAGCGTCTGGATCGGCACACGCGGGAATGGACTCCTTCGCTACCGTTCGGGCCAGTTCCGCACATACGCTGTTGCTGATGGATTGCCTTCCCTGAACGTCAACGCCATTTACGAAGACAGCCACGGCACATTGTGGATCGGCACTCTGGACCATGGTGTCGGCCGCTTCCGCAACGAACATTTCGACTTCGCCTCGGAAGCGATCGGCATCGGCAACAAGGCCGTATCGTCGTTTCTCGAGGATCGCGAAGGCAACCTCTGGATCGGGTCTGCAAATGGTCTGAGCCGCGTCGCCGCGGGAAGAGTCATCTCCTTCACGACCGCGCATGGACTGCTGGCCGACAAAGTACGGACTGTGAACGCTGATTCCAGCGGCACGCTGTGGATCGGTACCGGAAAAGGCGTTCAGACACTCGACGGCCGCCACTTCGGCAAAGGCAGCGGATTATCGAGCGACCTGGTCATGTCCACGTTGAACGGCCGGGACGGCAGCTTGTGGGTGGGCACGTTCGACGGCGGGCTGAATCGCGTGTTCCAGGGACACACGACGGTTTACGATTCGAAGAACGGTCTCAATAGCGATTTTGTGCTGTCGCTGTATGAAGACCGCGGCGGCGTCCTGTGGGTCGGAACGGCGCGTGGACTTCAGCGCATCGTGAACGGGACACTCGCGACCGACACGTTCAAACTCTCCGGGGAAGCGGTGGGCGTGATCTGCGAAGACAGCAAGGGCGCGATCTGGGTCGGCACTCAGGATGGAGGTCTCAACCGCATCGTCGATGGAACTGTCACCTCCTTTACCAAGCGCGATGGACGACTCTCCAGCGATCTCATTCTCGCTCTTCATGAAGACAGCGCAGGCGCGCTCTGGGTAGGCACAGCCGGCGGAGGATTGAGCCGCTACAAAGCCGGGCGTTGGGCAACGGTCACCACCCGCGAAGGCCTTTTCGATGACAGCGTCTTCGCCATTCTGGAAGACGGCAACGGCTATTTCTGGATGAGCTGCAACAAAGGAATCTTCCGCGTATCGCGTCAGCAGCTCGATGATTTCGCCGAGGGACTTCTGCCCAAAGTTACGAGCGTCGCGTACGGACGAGCCGATGGCATGCAGAGCCGCGAGTGCAATGGCGGCACTCAGCCGGTCGCGTGGAAGACGAACGACGGGAAGCTCTGGTTCGCCACTGTCAAGGGCGTGGCCATGATCGACCCGAATCGCGCGCGCGCCGCGGCCGCACCACCGGTGATCATCCAGGACATCTTCGCGGATCGTCACCGAATCGATCCGGCCGGTCCGCTCACGCTTGCTGCCGGAACGAAGACGCTCGAGTTCCGTTACGCCGGAATCAACCTCGCTGCACCCGAGAAAGTTCACTATCAATACAGGCTCGAGGGATTCGATCACGAGTGGATCGATGCCGGCCCGCGGCGGATGGCTTCCTACACGAACCTGAAGCCGGGTTCCTATCGTTTCCAGGTGCGCGCCGCAAATGAGGATGGCCCATGGAGCACCGGCACGACGACGTTCCGGCAGAGCGCGTTCTTCTTTCAGACGGCCTGGTTCATGACGCTTTCCGCCATCCTGGTCGTCGGTTCGGTTGCCGGAGCTCATCGCACCCGCGTCAAAGTGGTTCGGGCGTCGGCCGAGCGATTCAAGCAACTGTTCGATCGCAACCCCGCCGGCGAGTACCGAGCCAACGCCGCTGGTGGAATCCTCGACTGCAACGACGCTTGCGCGCGGATGCTCGGCTTTGCCTCCCGAGCGCAGTTGATGGCTCACGGAATCTCGGAGCTGTACGGCCCTGACATCGAGTGGCAAACGATGGTCGCCCGGCTGCGCGATCAGGGATCGCTGGCCAGCTTCGAGACCGCACTGCGTCGCCTCGACGGCACACAAGTGTGGGTCCTGATGAATGCCAGCATGATGAGTGATGGCAAGGGCCATCCGATCGTCGCGGCGACGCTGGTCGACATCACCGATCGCAAGCGCGCCGAGGAAGAGGTCCGGTACAAGGCGCACCACGACGTCCTCACGGGATTGCCGAATCGCGCATTATTCAAAGACCGTCTCACCATCGCGCTCAACTACGCACATCGTGCCGGCAGCCAGTTGGCGGTGCTGTGCCTCGACCTCGATAGTTTCAACGTCGTCAACGAGGCGTTCGGCCGAGAAGGTGGAGATCATCTTCTGCGACAAGTCGCCGAACGGCTGAACTCGTGCGTGCGCGAGGAAGACTCGGTGGCTCGCGTGGGCGACGATGAGTTCACGCTGCTGATCACGAGACCGGCGAACGTCGGAGACGTGACGGCAGTGGCGCGCAAGATCCTTGGGGCGGTCGCCCAGCCGATCTCCGTCGATGACCATGAATTCAACATCACCACCAGCATCGGCATCGCCTTCTACCCGCAGGACGGCGGCGATGCGGAGTCTCTGCTGAAGAACGCCGACAGTGCTCTGTACCAGGCCAAAGAGGCGGGACGAAACAGCTACCAGCTCTGCTCGCCGTTCCTGGCGCGAAAGGCGGCGGAACGACTCACACTCGAGACTGCGCTGCACCAGGCGCTGGAGCGTCACGAGTTCGTTCTTCACTATCAGCCGCAGCTCGACCTGCGCAAACAGGCGGTCACCGGAATGGAAGCGCTGCTTCGCTGGGACCGCGGCGGAAAGAACATCATGCGTCCCGCCGAGTTCATTGGCGTCGCCGAAGAAACGCGTCTGATTCTGCCGATTGGCGAGTGGGCCATCGAGGAGGCCTGTCGCCAGGGACAGGCTTGGTACGGCGAAGGCGCGGCGATGAAAATTGCGGTGAACGTCTCGGCCCGCCAGTTCCAGCAGCCGAATGTCGTCTCCATGATCAAAGATGCGGTCGACCGTTCAGGCTTTGATCCGCGCTTACTCGAGATCGAGATCACCGAGAGCACGGCCATGCTGGATCCTGGCTTGACCGCTGACATTCTTCTCGACCTCAAGAACCTCGGGATGAGCATTGCCATCGACGATTTCGGCGTGGGGCATTCCTCGTTGAATTACCTGAAACGCTTCCCGATCGACACTCTGAAAATCGATCAGTCCTTCGTCCAGGACATCACCCGGGGAGGCAGCGACGGAGCAATCGTTTCTGCCGTGATCGCGATGGGCAAGGCTTTGAACATCCGAGTGATCGCCGAAGGCGTGGAGACGCAGGAACAGCTCAACTTCCTCAAGGAGCACGGCTGCTATGAATTTCAAGGATATCTATTCAGCAGGCCGATGGCGGCGAACGCGCTCACCGAGATGATCCACACTGCATCGCCCGGCGCATACACACACCGTTACGCGCGCACAATTCAGGCCGTTGCTGCAGCCGACCACTGAGCGGGCGTTCTTGCGCACTTCTTGGACTCCCGGCGCGAATACCGGTGATGTCAGGAGGTCGCCGGTTCGATCTGGCTCGGCCGATCGTCAGGTTTTGTTGTTCTAATCCCAAGTGATTACTACTTTTCCTCGCGCGTGTCCTTCTTCCAGATATCGCATCGCCTGAGGAACCTCACTCAACCTGTATCGCCTGTCGATGACCGGCGTTATCTTTCGGGTCTCCATGAGCTCGCGCAGGAGGGTCAGGTCCTCTTGGCTCAGTTTCGCCACAAACATGACGAAGTTCTGGCTCACGAAGCGTGACAGCACGAGCACTTCAAACGCAGAAGTCAGGATGGCCCGGACTTTCGTGGGTCCTCCGGCGATCACACATGTGCCATTCGGATTTAAGACGCGCCTGTATGCCGGCAACGAATGGGTCGCCGCGAGGTCGAAAATGAGGTCGTAACGTTGTGTGCCTTCGGTGAAATCTTGTTGGGTGTAATCGATGACGCGATCCGCGACGATGGAGCGCACCATGTCCACCTTCCCTGTACTGCAAACGCCGGTCACATCGGCGCCGAAGGACTTGGCGATCTGCACAGCGAACGTACCCACGCCTCCCCCGGCTCCGTTGATCAGGACCTTCTGCCCCGGCCGAATCTGTCCTTTGTCGCGAAGACCCTGCAATGCCGTAAGTCCAGCCACAGGTACAGAAGCCGCTTGCTCAAACGTCATGTTGTTGGGCTTCGTGACCAATGCTGACTCGCGAGCGCACGCATACTCGGCAAGGGCCCCGCTGCACGCGCCGAACACCTCGTCGCCTGGCTTGAACTGCGTCACTTTCCTGCCGACCGCCTCAACCTGGCCGGCAACATCACGTCCCGGTCGTATCTTTGGTTTGCGCAGCCCAAACGCTATGCGAAGGGGGAACGGCCTGCCTCTCATGATGTGTCGGTCAAGTGGATTGATGGAAGCCGCGCGGACTTTGATCAAAACTTCATCGTCACCCGGCGTCGGCTTTTCAATCTCCTGGCACGCGAGAACATCGGGCGAACCGTAGTGCTCATAAACAATAGCTTTCATAAATCACGTCTCGGCCGCGGCCACTGGTTCCACCTTGGCGCCCTTAATCAGAAGCCACAACATGATCCACAATTCACCGAACTGGGCGGGGAGCGCAAATCGGCTTACAACACTCGCGTAAGCTGGCAGTAGTAGCGACGAAAAACTGAGGGCTAGGTAGGCAAAACCGTTAACGATCAGCAATACACCCAGGATTCGCGGCAGAAACCGCGACCTCATGACCAGCACCCCGAAGGGGAAAAGCCACAGACCCCAAAAGATCTCGTTGATCACGTTTCCCTGACCATGCAGGCGGAGGAACAGCATAGCCAATGCGTCCCGCTGAGGTTTTTCGAATACGGCGAGGAAATCGGCGCCGCGGATGAGAATGAGGGCCGCGATGTTGTTCACCACATTCATGAACCCGACAGCGGCGGAGACCAGGACCAAGGCTACCATGTGCGAAGCATGCGTCCCGTTCACACCGCTGAGCAAACGGTAGAGAGCCATCACGACAAAGATGAAAATGACTGCGGTGATCAGGTCAGCGACGATGCCGAGACGGAAAAGTGTCTCGTGAGCCAGGATGTTGTTGGCGGTCGCCGTGGCGTTCCCTTGCACGATGAGCTTCCTGGGAACATAGATGAGGCTGAAAGGGGCCGTGAGTACCATTGATAGATAAACCGCTCCTGCGACGCGTGCTGCCTTGTCGTTTGGGTGCATGCCTCTCTCCTACGTGCTCGGGACGGCCCTCGAATCAGGTGTCGCCGATGGCCTTAAGCCCTTAAGAAGGAGCCAAAAACCTAATGTGATTTCGAAAATACCCATCGCTGAATCGAACCACCACAGGTTAACTACCTTGCTGTAGTTGGGGAAAATAATGAAGGCGAGACTACACGCCGCGGCCCATACAAACGAGATCACACCAAAGGCAGCCAATGCTCCAGGGATGTATTTCGACTTGAACCACAAGTAGCTCCAGACTGCCGATCCCATTCCATAAAACAGCAACCCAAAGTAGTACTCGTCAAAACGCGCGCGCAGGGATAGCCTCGCCAGAGCCTGCAATCGCTCTGTTTCGAACGCTCGCAAGTAGTCAGCGCCACTCAAGAGTCGCAGAACGTCA
>QHVS01000385.1 GCA_003223635.1 Acidobacteriota bacterium
GTTCTCCCGACCGTTCGCCAATCCCTTTGTTCACCGGCAGCTCGGCCTTCTGGCCCGGCTCTCCCTCGGCGGCGAGGCGGCGACGTGGTATTGGATCCCGCTCGCCCAGCAGAACACTCGTTGGATCGCCGGTTCTCCGATGACGCTGGCAGTCACCGAGTAGCTCCCGGTGTGGCACAGACACTCTTGTCTGTGCCGGCACAGGCAGGAGTGCCTGTGCCACACAGGAACACCGAGCCTCAGCCCTTCCACCATTTCTCGAACTCCTCCGCGCTGACCTGCTCCAGCAGCTCGGGACGGAACAGCCGCTTCATGGGCGGGTTCGGCATCTTCTCGATCTCGCCGCTTCCCTCGATCACGGTCATGAAGCGGCTGACGCTGCCGTCGTCGCCGGTCTCGTAGTACATCGCGGCGTTTCCTTTCATGGGAACGAATTGCCAACCGCGGTAGTACTTCATCGGCGGTCGAGCGTACCATGCGCGCCAATGAGGTGAGCGATGGGACCCGTTGTCGTCCATGGCACCCGATCGTTTCGATCGGAAATCGAGGCGGGGAAGCACCGTTTGATCGCCGATGAGCCGGCAGATGCCGGCGGCGCAGACGGCGGCCCCACTCCGTACGACTATCTCTCCGCGGCGCTTGGCGCGTGCACGTCGATGACCATGCGCTTCCTGGCCAATCGCGACGGCATTCCGCTGGAGGGATCCGACATCGAGGTGACCAACGATCGGATGTACGCCAAAGACTGCGCCGACTGCACCAGCGGCAGCGGATACATTCACCGTTTCACCGTGCGCATCCGCCTTCGCGGCACTCTGACGCCTGAACAACGAGAGAGCCTGTTCTCGGCGGCCAAGCGTTGTCCGGTAGCGAAAACGCTGACCCACGAAATCAAGATCGATGAGATTCTGATGGAGAGCTGAACATGAACACGCTGCTCGAAGAGGCCATCGAAGCGTGGGAGGATGCCCGCAACGGAGTGATCGCCGAGGTGGAGAACATCCCGCCGAATCGGTTCGACTTCCGGCCGGCTCCAAAAGCCCGCAACGTTACGGAACTCGTCCTGCACATCATGGAAGTGTCTTTGATGATGGTTGGCGAGCTGAGGCGGGAGGACACCGATTTCCACCGCGCAGCATTCCCCAGGCTCGTGGCTCTCTATTCGAAGCCCGTCGCCGGCCTGACCGGCAAGCGCCAGCTCCTTGCCGCTCTGCGTTCAACTCTGCGGGAAGGGGTCGAGGCATTCCGCGAAACGGGCGAGATTCACATGCTGCAGTTGATCATCCGCTTCGACGGCGAACGGGGCACTCGCCTGGCCTGGCTTCACCACGGAATCTCTCAGGAGATGTATCACCGCGGCCAGCTCGCTCTCTATCAGCGCCTGATGGGAATCACACCGAGTCAGACGTTTAGCTCACTAGGCACAGGAATTGATGCACCATAGTTCGTAATGTCTGAAGCCAGAAAAACCCGGATTCTGGTTGCCGACGATGATCAATCGATTCGACAGCTGGTCTGCACCATCCTCAAACGAGAGCACTACACGGCCGATTGCGTGGGCGACGGCGTCGAAGCGATCGAGCATCTGGAGAAGCACGATTACGCGGTCGTGCTGCTCGATCTGATGATGCCGCGACTCGACGGGTTTGGAGTCATCGAGTATCTGAAGACTCATCCACCCGCGCACAAGCCGATCGTGCTGGTCATTTCCGCGTACGCCGATCAGAAGTTCAAGGAGGTTGATCCGACGATCGTGGCGGGCGTGCTGCGCAAACCGTTCGAGGTCGCCGAGCTCGGCCAGCTGGTGCGTTTGTGCGTCACCGGCTTCGATAACGAGCTCACGCATGCGCTCTACGCCTCCGAAGATCAGGCGATCCGCGATTTTGTCCGCAACCATCCCCGGGAGGGCGGAGGCGGCAACAAGGACAACTAGGCCCAGCGGTCAAGCCAGTATTGCAGCATCACGATCGCCCAAAGAGACTTGGCGTGATTGGCTCGGCCGCTGCGGTGTTCGTCCAGGAGGCGGTTGACGGTTTCAGCGTTGAGCAATCCCTGCTTGCGCAAGCGCGACGGTGACAGCAAGCGATCGACTTCCGCGCGCAAGCCGCCGTTGATCCAACCGGCGATCGGAACGCTCAGCCCGCGCTTGCGGCGATAGATGACATCCTTCGGCAGCCATTTCTCCGCTGCCTTTTTGAGGATCCACTTCGTCTCCAGCCTGCGCACCCGCAAATCGGACGGGAGGGAGAGCGCGAAGCGAGTCACATCGCGATCGAGAAATGGAGCGCGCGCTTCAACGGACGAGAGCATGGTCGCTCGATCGACCTTGACCAGCAGGTTGTCGCGGAGGTAGCTCCGATAATCGAGCAGCATCGCTCCGGCCAGCGGATCGCGACCAGCGGGAGCCGAGGGCATCTCCGGCATGGGCGGCGGCGCAGCCGGATAGATCTCATCGGACAAGCCGGTACCGAACCAGGCGAGATGGCGCTCCACCCAGGGCCGCTCCGCGTCGTGCACGAAGCGCTTGAGCAGAAACTCGAGGGTCACTTTGCGACTCGAGGGCGGCATGCGCTCGACCGAACGTCGGATGGCGCGACGAACGAACGCGGGAAG
>QHVS01000169.1 GCA_003223635.1 Acidobacteriota bacterium
CGGGACGTTCGCGTTTCGCTGATCGCGAGCAGCTTTCAAATCGTAGTAGACCTTGCCGCTGGTGATCACGACGCGGGCGGCGGAGGCCGACCCGACGCCGTCGAGCAGCACTGGTTCGAAACGGCCCGTCGCCAGCTCATCCAGCTTCGAGACCGCTTGCGGGTGACGCAGAAGCGATTTCGGCGTCATCAGGATCAGCGGCTTGCGCGGATCGTTTTTCATCTGCCTTCGCAGCGCGTGGAAGTACTGAGCGGGCGTGGTGGGATAGATGACCTGGATGTTTCCTTCGGCGCACAGCGTGAGGAAGCGCTCGAGCCGCGCGCTGGAATGCTCCGGTCCCTGTCCTTCGTAACCGTGCGGCAGCAGCATCGCCAGCCCGCTGTGCTGTCCCCACTTCTCCTCGGCGCTGGAGACAAACTGGTCGACGATGATCTGGGCGCCATTGACGAAGTCGCCGAACTGCGCTTCCCAGATGACCAGCGCCGCCGGATCGGCTACCGAGTAGCCATACTCGAATCCGAGTACGCCGTATTCGGAGAGAAGCGAGTCATACGCGGAGAAGCTGACGTCGGCGTCAGGCTCGTTGATGTCGTCGGAAAGCGCGTTCTTGACCACGACCGGATCGGCGGGGCGCGCCGGCGCGGTGTCGTTGGCCAGCACGTTCAGCGGAACGTAGCCACGGCCCGTGACGTAATCGAAGAGCAGCGCATGGCGTTGGGAGAACGTCCCGCGGCTGCTGTCCTGACCGGAGAGGCGAACGCGGAAGCCGTCGAGCATCACCGTTCCGAACGCCATCAGCTCGGCGAACGCCCAGTCCATCGGCTCGCGTCCTTCGGCCATGGCCTGGCGCTTCGCGAGGATCGGCTTCAGCTTCGGATGCGGCGTGAAGTTTTCCGGCACGCTGCTGAGCACGCGGCCGACGGTCGCCAGTCGATCGCGCGGCACCGCGGTGTCGGGTGACGGCTCCTTCTGGAATCCGGTGACCTCTTCGTCCGTCCACAGCGCCTGTCCCTCCTGCGATGGCGGCTCTTTTTGGTCGCGCGTGCGATCGAACGCATCCTGCAGTTTGGCCTGGAACGCATCGAGCCACTGCTCCGCTTCTTTCGGATCGATGTCGCCTTTCCGCAGCAGTTGCTCGGTATAGATCTTCCGCACGGAGCGATGTTCCTTGATCGACCTGTACATCTTGGGTTGCGTGAGCGAAGGTTCGTCGCCTTCGTTGTGGCCGTAGCGCCGGTAGCAGAGCATGTCGATGACCACATCCTTGTGGAACTGCTGGCGGAACTCCCAGGCCAGGCGCATCGCGCGGATGCACGCTTCCGGATCGTCGCCGTTGACGTGGAAGATCGGCGCCTGCACCGCCTTGGCTACGTCGGTGGCGTAGACCGTGGAGCGCGCGGACTCCGGACCGGTGGTGAAGCCGATCTGATTGTTGATGACCAGATGAATCGTTCCGCCGGTTCGGTAGCCCTTGAGCTGCGACAGATTCAGCGTCTCGGCCACCACGCCCTGTCCGGCGAATGCAGCGTCGCCGTGTAGGAGCAGGGGAATCACTTGTGAGCGCGACGTGTCGCCGACCAGCCGCTGCTTCGCCCGGACCATTCCTTCCACGATCGGATCGACCGCCTCGAGGTGGCTGGGATTCGAGGCCAGCGTCAGCTTCAGCGACCTGCCGTCCGGCGTCTGATGCAAGCCATCGGCGCCGAGGTGATACTTCACATCGCCGGAACCCTGCGTGGTGTTGGGATCGACGTCGCCTTCGAATTCGTGGAAGATCTTCTCGTACGATTTGCCGAGGATGTTGGCCAGTACGTTGAGGCGGCCGCGATGGGCCATGCCGATGACCGACTCCACGACGCCGGCGTCCGTCGCCGCGTTGAAGAGGTAGTCGAGAATGGGGATGACGCTCTCCGCTCCCTCCAGCGAGAAGCGCTTGTGGCCGACGTACTTGGTGTGGAGAAACTTCTCGAACGCCTCCGCATCGTTGAGCTTCATCAGAATGCGGCGCTTGGTCGCGCCATCGAGCGACTCGTGATTGCGAGTCGGCTCCATGCGGTCCTGCAGCCACTTCTTCTGCACGGTCTCCGAGATGTGCATGTATTCAGGGCCGATCTTTCCGCAGTACGTCTCGCGCAGTGTGTCGAGGATGTCGCGCAGCTTCGCGGTCGTACGGCCGCACAATCCGCCGCAGACGAATTCGCGATCGAGATCCCAGATCGTGAACCCGTAAAACGCAGGATCGAGCTCGGGATGGCGGCGCACCGTGTATTCGAGCGGATCGATGTCCGCCAGCAGGTGCCCGCGTACTCGATAGGCGTTGATCATCTGCAGGACGCGCGCGTCGCGGGCCCGCCCGTCCTCGCCGGTGCGCGAGTGATCCTTGGCCCACCGCACCGGCTCGTAGGGGATCCGCAAGTCGCGATAGATGTCGTCGTAGAAGTTGTCAGCGCCCAGGAGCAGTTCGTGGATGCGGGCCAGGAACGTGCCGGACTCCGCTCCCTGAATGATGCGATGGTCGTACGTCGACGTCATGGTCATCACTTTGGAGATGCCCAGGTCGGCGAGGACCTGTGGATCGGTGGCTGAATACTCCGCGGGATAGTCGATCTGACCGGTCGCCAGGATCGCCCCCTGCGACCGCATCAGCCGCGGCACCGAAGCGATCGTCCCCAGCGTGCCGGGGTTGGTCAGCGAGATCGTCGTTCCCTCGAAGTCCGACACTTCCAACGTGTTGCTGCGCGCTTTACGAACGATGTCGTTGTAGGCCTTCAGAAATTGCGCGAAGTCCATCGTCTGCGCGCGTTTGATATTGGGTACCAGAAGCGAACGCGAGCCGTCCTTCCGCTCGATGTCGATGGCGATGCCGAGGTTGACGTCCTCGTGATCGACGCGGGCCGGTTGGCCATCCTGTGCGGCGAACGCAGAGTTCATCCGTGGATGTTCTTTCGCCGCCTTGACGATGGCCCAGGCGACGATGTGCGTGAACGACGCCTTCGACTGCCCGGTCAGCGTCAGATGGTTGTTGACGACGCGCCGATTCTCCTCGAGCGCCTTGACCGGGATGGTGCGAACGGACGTCGCCGTCGGTACCGCAAGCGACGCCTCCATGTTCTGAGCGACCTTGGCCGCCGCGCCACGCAGCGGAACCGCGTTGTCGGTGCTGGGCGGCGGAGGGACGGGCGTGGGGCGGGACGGGGGCGGAGGGGAAGGAGGGGTCGCGGGTCGCAGGTCGGGGGCTGGGAGGGGAGTCGCGTTGACCACGTCCGCCAGGTCCTCTTCGAGCTGCGGCTGATAGTCGTGAAAGAACTCGCGCCAGCTCGCGCTCACCGAATCGGGATTGGCCCGGTACTTCTCGTACAGCTCTTCGATGAATGCGATGTTGGCGCCGTAGGTCTGCGTGGCCGATGACATATCGACATTCCTAACGATCTTGCGCCGCCTGGCGTTCCCATGACCGCTCCGCGCGGCGTTCGATCAAGGTGTGTGACAGCGAAGTGAGCCCCAACCACCCGAAGCCGGCGGCGAATCCGCCGAGCACATCCGACGGGAAATGCACGCCGAAGTAGATCCGCGAGAATCCGACAGTCAGAATGGTCAGACCCGCCAGAGTATGGACCATGGCCTGCGTGCCCAGAGACTGTCTCTGCACCAGATGATGGGCCACGATGGGATAGGTGGCAGCGGAAAGAAGCGAGTGGCCGCTGGGGAAGCTGTGCGACTTCGGCAAGGCGATCCGGCGGGCCAGCTCCTGCGGCCGCTGGCGCTGAAAGATGTTCTTCAGCAGCGTGTTGATGACCATCGCACCGCCGGTGCTCACCACCACGGTCCAGGCGTCAGAACGTCGGCCGCTGCGCAGCATGGCCAGGGCGGTGACTCCCGCCGCCGTCCCGATCGCGGCGTGCGATCCGAGCTGCGTGACCGCCTCCATGAATCGGTGCATGGCGGGATTGTCAATCTTATGCACGATGTCGAAGACCATCATGTCGTAGCGGTCGGCGCGTCCTTCGACGACATGCTCCGCCTGCTTGTTGAAAAACCAGAAGGCCGCTGCGGCAAGAGCAACACCGCCGGTCGTGCCGATGGCGGTCGGCAGAAAGCGCTGGCGCCGCTTGGTTTTCTTCCGTGGACCCGTGTTCACGCCGCGATTCTACGCAGGATCACGAAGTGGTGCGCGATCACGGCGCCGCAGGCCTTCCTGTAGAAATCGATCGCCTCGGTCCATGGAATGACCGCCTTGCGGTATCCGCGTCTGCTGAGGTCGGCCAGCGAGGCGAGCAGGAGCTGCCGGCCGTACCCGCGCCCGCGCCACTGAGGAGCCACTCCGGTCGGTCCGAAAAAGCCGAGGCCGCGATTGTTCGCGTCATGTGTGGAGAAGCCGGCGATCTGGCCTTCGTGCTCCACATAGAAGATGGTTGCGCCAAGCGACGCTTCGAATCGCCACATCGGCCCGAAGTAACGTTCGATGAAGTCGAGCACGTCCTCCCTCCGATCTGAGAGCGCAGGCAGGATTGCCTGCGCCCCACTGAGCTTCGCCTCCAGGTTCTGTGTGCGCGCGGTCTCGCCGTATCCGAGCGATTGGAAGAACGCAAGCGAGGCCTGATCGGACGCCACAACTCCGGGAGTGAAGTAGTTACCCGGCTCGGCGGCGATGACTTGTGCCCCGCGCGACTCCGCGTCGTGAAGCAGCGCCCGCCCGAATCCGCGACGCCGTCGTTGGCGATCGACCGCGATCAGGCGAAGGTGCTGGCCGCAGGTGACCGCCATCCCTTCGAAGTCGCCATAAACGGTGGCCACCGCTTCCCCCTCGAATCCCCGGCCGAAGCACTTCTCCTCGGCCACTGTGGCAATGTCGTAGGGCGCATCGTTGGAGCGCGCCAGGAGGGCGCGAACGCTGTGTAAGTCGTTTCGGGAAAGCCGCCGGATCACCGCGCCGATTATGGCCTCGCTTTCGCACTAGCCGACAGCAAGATGTCCGAAGTCATCCGGTGTCCCAACTGCGGGCAGGCCAATCGAGTGCCGGACCTCGCTGGCGGCAAGAAGGCGGTCTGCGGGAAGTGCAAGACGCCGCTCATCTCAATGAATGGAGACGGGCATCCCATTGCGCTCACGGATGCGAACTTCGCCGACACGATCGCGCGGGGCCGCTCCGTGGTCGATTTCTGGGCTGCCTGGTGCGGTCCCTGCCGAATGATCGCCCCAATCCTCGAGCAACTGGCCTCCGAGCGGCGCGACGTGCGCTTTGCGAAACTCAACGTCGATGAGAACCCCCGCACTGCTGCACAGTTCCATGTGCAAGGGATCCCGCTGCTGGTGATGTTCGACAACGGCGTGGAGCGCGGGCGGGTGGTGGGGGCGGTTCCCAAGGGCCAGATCGAAGCGGCCATCCGCCAATATCTCGGCTGACTGCCATGGCCTTCCAACCTCGCGAACCGCTTCGCCCTGGCGAGCTGGAAATCTTTCTCAAGAAAGTCGGCATCGTCGTCGCGGCCCTCATCGTCGTCACTCTTCTTTGGGTGGCGCGCGACATTCTGATCCTCGTCTTCATCGCCGCCGCGTTGGCGGCGGGCATTTCACCTGCCGTCCATCGCGTCCGCGTTCTGGTGCGCCATTACTTTCATCGCAACATCTCCCGCGGAAGCGCCGTGCTGATCGTTTACTTTCCGTTTCTTTTCGTGGCCCTGCTTCTGGTCATCATCATGTTGCCGCGGCTGATCCTGGAGAGTCGCCAGTTGGCTGCGCAGCTTCCCACGCTGATTGAGCAGAACATCCTGACGCCGCTGGAGCGTTACCTGCCGATGAGCGGCGTGCGCGAATCCCTCCGCGGCGGGATCAGCTTGCCGAAGTCGAGCGTGGTCTTCTATGTCCGGAGCACCGCGACCGCCGTGGCTTCATTCATCGCCGTGCTCTTCATGGTCGTCTACATGCTGATCGATGCGCCGCGCCTCCGGAACATGATTCTGCTCGTCTATCCTCCGGACGTGCGCGCCCAGCGCCGCGCGACGCTGCGGCGCATCGGCAAGCGAATGAGCTCCTGGCTGGCCGGACAGCTCATCCTCGCCGGAATCATGGGACTGGCGACCTTCATCGGGCTCCTGATTCTCCGCGTCCCTTACGCCGCGCCTCTGGCCCTCTTCGCCACGCTCGGCGAGATGGTGCCGGTGATCGGGCCGATCCTGGGAACCGCGCCCGCGTTGGCCATCGCCATTCTGCTTTCGCGCTGGCAGTTCTGGTCCGTGCTGCTGATGGCTGTCCTGTTTCAGAAGGTGGAGAACTTCTTCATTGCGCCGCGGCTGATGTCGCGGCAAGTATTTATTTCCCCGCTGGCAGTCTTCGTGGCCTTCATGATCGGCGCCTCGCTCCTGGGCATCGTCGGAGCGATCATGGCCATTCCCGCCGCGGTGATCGCGCAGGTGGCGTTCGAAGAAGTCTTCGTCGCGCGCCGCGAGCGGCGGCACGACGTTTCGCGCGCCGGAACGCTGACCAAGCGACGCGACTGACGCTGCTACAATCGCAGTGAGTGGGTCGACTCGCCGCGGTGGTCGCTCTGCTGACCGCGCAATCGGTTCTCGCGCAAGACGCCTGGACCCTCCGCTATCGCGTCGAGCTCCGCGCCAACTACCGCAACAGCAAAGAGCAGATTTTCTCGCTCAAGACGCCGTTTCCGTCGGAGTTCCTCCCGGTCGGAAAGACCGTCGGATCAATGGAGACGGTCAACGCCGGACGACATGGTGAACTGAGCGTCGCGCAGGTGAGGCTCGACGCGGCGTACGGCAACCTGTTCGCGGCGCATGCGCAGCTTCACGCCCAGGACAAATACCGCCGCAATCCGACGAGCGAGGATCGACAGACCGACGCCGACGAATTGTGGATGCGGTTCGGCCCGCGGCCCGACTTCTTCGAGCGTCCCAATGGATCGACGATCTTTCTGCAGATGGGAAAGTTCCCCAGGATGGAACGCCAGCCGATCCGCCTCCTGGAGAGCTACGGTCTGGCCGCCACGTCGTTCAACCGATTCGAGGACGTCGGATTCATGGCCGGCGGAACGGTGGGGCGCAACTTCTATTGGCGGTTGCAGGGGACGAGCGGAAATCCGTTCTACTTTCGCGACGCCAACGCCCTGGCCGGCGACAACGGCATCCGCGAGCTGCGGCTGGCGCACCCCGATCCTCATCTCAAGTCCGGCTTTCCGATCCTCTACAACACCGAGACGGAAGGCTATTTTCTGAAGACCGACCACGTGCAGTTCGGCCAGGGCCTCGGCTATCGATGGCAGAACGAAGCGCAGACGTTCGGCTTCGATGCGATCGCCTTTCACTATCGGCGCTCGATGTCGGATGCCGAAACGCTCACCGGAACGTTCTACCGCGGCGATCTCCACTTTCTGCACGGCGTATTCGGATTCAGCCTCCCAGTCGCCGGAAGGATGAAAGAGGAGACAGGAGCGCGGATCTACTCCGAGTGGCACGGCCTGACGCTGATCGCCCAGGGGACAAAACAGCTCGTGGCCGGGCTGCACCGTCAGGGTGAAGAGGTGGAGAGCGGATACGCGATTCCCTTCGCCCACGGAATCCTGCAATCGATTCAACCGGCCGTGCGCG
>QHVS01000387.1:0-1486 GCA_003223635.1 Acidobacteriota bacterium
GATCGCCTATCGTGCGATGCAGATTGTGCTCATCGGAACGAATCCTTTCCAACTCTGGGTGTGGCAGACCATCCTCTTCGCCTCGATTCTTTTTCATCACTCCAATTTGCGGCTACCGCTCGGCTTCGAGCGTCTTCTGGTCCGTTTGATCGTCACGCCCAGGATGCATGGGATTCATCACTCCGACCGGCTCAATGAAACCAACAGCAACTGGTCGAGCCTGCTCTCGTTGTGGGATTACATCCACGGCACCATTCTGCTCAATGTTGCACAACCCGAGATCACAATCGGCGTGCCGGCATACGGGAGCCCTTCGGATGTAACGATCGGTAAGATTCTTCTGCTGCCATTTGGAAGGCAGCGCCGCGATTGGCACCTGCCCGATGGATGTCTCTCGGTCCGTTCGCATGTTGAAGGAGAGGGACTTCCCGCGTAGCCCCCGGAGGCGATCATGTTCGTCGCATTCGCTCTGGCTTTGCTGATTACCGCTGAACAGCCGGCGCAAAAACCCGCAAAGGTTTTGTGGGAGTACAAGACTGGAGGATGAGTATTCGCCACGCCCACGGTCGTGGGTGATGTCGTCTACGTCGGCGCTTGCTCCGGCATATTCTCCGAACTCGATCGCTCCAGTGGCAAGCCGATCTCGCTCTATGACATCGCGGCAGATGGAGATGCCAGAGAATTCCACGGAAACCCTGTCGCGACGAAGGACCGAGTCTTCATTCCTACCGACGGCGGACAGATCGGTCACATCTATGCTTTCGACCGTTCGACAGGCGAAGTGGCCTGGAAGTACGCGCATCGAGGGAAGGACAACAGCGGCTTTACGAGCGATGTGCTGCTCGACGGGGACCGCATCATCGGCGTCACAGTGGATGAACGTGTGGTCGCGTTGAGCGCGGCATCCGGCGCGGCGCAGTGGAGTTTCCCGATCCAGGCCAAGCGCAGGCGTGTCGGAATGTCGGCTGCGCTCGCGAATGGGCGCGTCTTCTTCGGTTCCAGTAATGGTGCTGTCTATGCAATCGACTCACGGCGCGGCACGCAGCTCTGGAAACGCCAGCTCGACGCGCCGACATCTACGGCGATCGCAATTTCACGTGAAGCGGTCGTGGTCGGGACCGAAGGAAAGAAGCTCCATCGCCTTCGCGCATCGGACGGTAAGGTGCTGGGGGTTCTACAACTCGACGTTGTCCCGGAAGACACGCCCGCCACAGACGATCACGGCATCTACGTCATGAGTGAAAGAGAAGTGCTGCTTGTCGACGCGAACGTCAGACGCGTCCTCTGGCGGGCTGAGTCGAAGAGCAAGTGGACTTCACCGCGGCCTCGGCTCTGGCGCGGCTGGGTCGTTGTCGGCGACAGTGACGGGACCCTGTATGCACTGGACGAAGCGACCGGCTCCGTCGTTTGGTCGCAAAATGTTCACGACAAGCCGATTCGCGGGATCGGATCGGATGATTCGACGCTGTATGTCGGAACAATCGAC
>QHVS01000387.1:1512-2307 GCA_003223635.1 Acidobacteriota bacterium
CGGCATGCGAAGCAAAATCACGGCGGCAGCTCCGAGGTCGTGCTCAGCCTAGGACCGACGAATACCTGCCCGATTCTCGAGTCACTGAGACTGGAAAGAAGATCGCCGCGTGCTGCTGCAAGCCTACGAAGGACGGCAAATTGCACTGCACGCTAGCCAAGAAGAAGATCGATTCCTGCTGCTGCAAGGCGACCGCGCCGTCATCCTGAGCGAAGCGAAGGATCTCTCCGAAGTAGGAAATCCTTCGCCGTCGGAGCCTGCCCTGAGCGAAGTCGAGGGGCGGCTCAGGATGACGAACTGGCCAGATCGGCCACCAGGCGCGCGTACGTCTCATATCGGGCGCGGCTGATCTCGCCGCGCTCCACGCGGCGCTTCACTTCACAATCAGGCTCGTGCAGATGCGAGCAGTCGTTGAAGCGGCACCACTCCGCCGCCTCGGCGAACTCGGGGAAGTAATCGCGCAGCGTCTCCGGCTGCAGATCCCACAGGCCGAACTCGCGGATTCCCGGCGTGTCGATCAGATACGTTCCCTCGCCAAGATCGTAGAGCGTCGATGCGGTGGTCGTGTGACGTCCGGTTCCGCCTTTGTGTACGTCGGCAATGGCGAGCCCGAGGCGGCGATCGAGCGCGTTGAGAATCGACGACTTGCCCACGCCGCTGTGGCCCACGAGAGCGCACGTCTTCCCCTGCACGGCCATGCGAAGTGCGCCGAGGCCTTCTCCACTCTTCGTCGAGCAGAGGACGACGGGCATCAGCTCACGATACGGTTCGAGCTGCGCCAGTTCCTGCTCATCG
>QHVS01000387.1:2367-2691 GCA_003223635.1 Acidobacteriota bacterium
GATCGATGAGCCGCGGCCGCAGAGGCGGCGCTTTCACCGAGACCACGTGGATCACGATGTCCAGGTTCGCTGCGATGAGGCGCTGCCGATGTGGGTTGTTCGGATCGGGACGAGACAGAACCGTGCGCCGCGGCAGGACGGCTTTCACCGCTCGATTCTCATCGAGCTGAACGCGATCGCCGACCGCGAGCGCACTCTGCTGCCGTACCGCCACTTCCGGCGGGATGATGCAGTCGATCTCCTGGCCATCCTGAAACACTCGACAGCGCCCGCTGGCCACGAAGATGACGATGGCTGCGTTCTTGTCGACATCAGACGATTGAG
>QHVS01000170.1 GCA_003223635.1 Acidobacteriota bacterium
CGGCATCCGCGTCCTCCGCGACGATGCTCAGATTCAACCCGGAGGTGCCGAGGGAGAACATGGAGATCGGCACGCCGCGGATCGCCTCGAAGACTCGCGCACCGACGATCGAGTCGTTCATCAGGTTGCGCCCCACGATGGCCACGATGCACTGGTTGTCGCGCACCTCGACATCGGCGACCGGTCCCAGCTTCTCCACGAGCCGTTCGAGGTTGTGATTCTCGTCGATGGTCACCGAAACCGACACTTCCGATGTGGTGATCAGATCGACCGAGATCTCCAGCTCCTCGAAGAGGGCGAAAAGGCGGGCCAGAAACCCATGAGCGCCGAGCATGGTGTTCGACGTCATGTGCACGACGGTGATGCCGCGCTTCACGGCCACCGCTCGCGGTCCGGTCTTGAGCGCGTCGCCCTCTTCGGTGATCAGCGTCCCGGAGCTGGCGACGTTGTGCGTGTTGAGCACGCGGACCGGAATGCCCGCCGCCACGGCCGGAGCGATCGTTCTGGGATGAAGAACCTTGGCCCCGAACCAGGCCAGCTCCGCCGCTTCGACGTACGAGATGCGCTCGATGACGCGGGCGGCAGGAACCAGTCGCGGGTCGCAGGTCATCATCCCGTCGACGTCCGTCCAGATCTGGATTTCTTTCGCGCCGACCGCCGCCCCGACGATCGCCGCGCTGTAGTCGGAACCTCCGCGGCCCAGCGTGGTCGTTGCGCCGTCGGAGGTGCGGCCGATGAAGCCGCCCATGACCGGAATCCGATTTCGCTCGACGAGCGGCAGGAGGACGCGCCGTGCGGCGGCGCGCGTTTCGTCCATCTGCGGATTCGCCTCGCCGAAGCGGCTGTCGGTGATGATCACTTCCTCGGAGTCGACGTGCTCGCCGGGCACTGCTCGCATCATCATCGAATAGGCAAAAAGCACTGACGAAAGCTTCTCGCCGATGGCCACGACTTTGTCCTTCGCCCTCATGGTGATCTCGCCGAGCAAGGCGATGCCGCGGAGGATGGTGTGGATCTGCTCGATCTGCTTGTCGAGCTGCTTGATGAACGATTCGAAGAAATCGAACTTCTGCTGCACGAGGCGCATGGCCACGTCTTCGTGTCGCTGACGGATGGCGCCGATGATCTGATTCACCCGCTCCATGTCGCACGCTCGCGCCGCTTCCGTGGCGGCAACGAGATCGTTCGTTACGCCGGCCAGGGCAGAGACGACGACGATCGGTTCGAGCTTCTGCCGCTCGGCGACGATATCGATGGCGTTCGCCACGCGCTGCGCGTCGCCGACCGAAGTGCCGCCAAACTTGATGATGATCACCTTGCCACCTCAGGCAGGCAGGCGAATGCAGAATGAAGAATGCAGAATGCAGAGACTTCAAGAAGATTCTGCACTCTGCATTCTGCATTCTGCATTTCAACGCGGGAGTTCACAGAAGACCCTTTGCTTCCAGTAGCTCGGCGTTGAGAATCGCTGCGCCGGCGGCGCCGCGGATCGTGTTGTGCACGAGAGCCACCATGCGGAGATCGAGCAGCGGGCAGGGGCGGAGCCGGCCCACGGAGACGCTCATGCCACGCTCGCGGTCGCGATCGAGGCGCGGCTGCGGCCGATCGTCTCCGTGCACGTAGTGGATCGGCTTGCGGGGAGCGGTCGGAAGTCCCAGCACCTGCGGCTCGCCGCGGAAGTCATCGATCGCCACCCGGAGCTGATCGAGATTCACGGAATTGCTGCTGCGCAGCCGCATGGAGATGGTCATCAGATGTCCATCGATCGTCGGCACGCGGTTCACCTGCGCAGAGATGCGGAACGGCGCGTCGATGAATCGTTCGCCGTCCCATCGGCCCAGGATCTTCTGCGGCTCCGACTCGATCTTCTCCTCTTCGCCACTGCCGATGTAGGGAATCACGTTGTCCAGGATGGCGTAAGAAGCGACTCCTGCGTACCCGGCGCCGGAGATTGCCTGCATCGTCGTGACATGCAGCTCCTCGATGCCGTGGAGCCGCTCGATCGGCGCGATGGCCATCGCCAGCCCCACCACCGAACAATTGGGATTGGTGACGATGTAGCCGTGGCCTCCGCGTCGTTTCCGCTGACGGTCGATGGCGCCGATGTGATCGGCGTTCAGCTCGGGAATCAGCAGCGGCACGTCCGGATCCATCCGGTGGTTGCGCGAATTCGACACGACGACGCAACCGCGATTTGCGTAATCGTCCTCTGCTTCACCGGCAACCGACGAGTCGAGGCCGGAAAAGAGCAGCGGCGATTCCAGGTCGGCGCCGAGAAGCTTGACCTCGAGTGCAGCAGCATCGGTCGGAAGGAGCATGTCCAGACGCCACTCCGCCGCTTCGGCGTACGGCCTTCCCGCGCTGCGATCCGAGGCCACGACCTCATGGAGCTTGAACCACGGATGCCCATCGAGAAGTTGCACGAAGCGCTGCCCGACTGACCCGGTCGCGCCGAGGACGGCGACAGGGATCCTTCGGCTCGGCCGCTTCTCCTCGGCCGGGGCGTACGGCAGGGTCAGGGTATCGCTGGCATCCATGGATGAGTTCCCTTGCAAGACTGATTCTAGGGCGGGAGTTGAGCCCGGAAGCGAAGGAAACGATCCTGACAAGCGATCGCCGCCTGACGGATCTTGCTGAATTCAGACGTATTGCGAATCGCGTCAAACGCGGGATCGGTGTCCATGGCCGGATAGGCGCAATAGTTCCTCTCGACCACTTTGCGCAGCAAGCGGAGCGCGTCATCGTTTTTTCCGGCCGCGGCCAACGCTTCAGCGGCGGCGTAGATCCATTCGCCGTCCCGAAGCGGCAGAAAAGCATTCATCACCTCAGCGGCGCGTTGGTCGATCTCGTGTTGCGGGGCGTGGGTGAAGGCCGCGCGCAGCAAGAGCAACATCCGAGCGTCAAAGGGATCGAAGTCATTGATCGATGCAGCACCGCCGAGCCGAAGAATTTCCGCACGATCGCCTTCGCGCAGTAACGTGCTCATCATCATTCCGCGGCTCCAGGACGATCCGCCGTCCAGCGCAATGTATTGCTTCGCCCGCGGGATGTCGCCGAGGAACAGGAAGGGAATGCTGCACGATCGCCAGCCGCTGTTCGTTGGGTCGAGGGTCCGTGCTCGCTCACACTCGAGCGCTGATTCCTTCAGCAGTCCTGCGTAACGCAGGGTAAAACTCATGGTGAAGTGCGCATCGCCGCTCTCCGGCCGGCGCTTCAAAAGATCTTTCGCCTGCAGGTAAGCGTTTTCGACATCTCCCTTTTCAACAACCAACGTGATTCTTCGCTTAGCAGCGTTGACCAGATCAGGATCGATCGACAGCGCGCGATCCGCCGCGATCTCGGCGCGCTGAAACGCTGCTTCCCCGCCATCGCCGTACGAGCCGCTGTAATACGAGCGTTGACTGAGCGCTGCCCACGCCGGCGCGTACGACGGGTCGAGTTGCACCACGCGTTCGAGAGCTGCCAGTGCCTGCTTGTTCGGCTGAGGGTCGTTCGACATGGCCGCGGCACGGAGAAACAATGCGTAGGCTTCGTCGTTACGCGGCCGGCTTGGCTCACTCTGTTCCGCCACGTGTAGCAGCGGCAAAAGGCCTGCGCGGACGCGGTCGGAGAGACCATTCCGCATAGCGATGAGATCTTCGGTCGGCAGTTCCAGTGAATCACGCCACAGGACGTCGTTCTTCTCGACGTCAATCGCCTCCACGGTGATGCCGATGCGACCACCCGTGTTTCGGAAGTGTCCGGTCACAACGTCGGCCACGCTGAGACTGCGGCCGGTCTGTTGCGGATCGACATCGCCGGTGTACTTGCGCGTCATGGCGAAGGGACGAACCGCCAGCGAGCGGCTATGGCTGAGGATCGTGATCAGCTCGTCCGGGAGGGCGAGGCTGAGATAGTCGGCGTCGCGATTACCGCCGATGTTGGCGAATGGCAGGACGGCGACGGTGGTCTGCAGGCTGGTCTGCGGCCGCGACTTTGCGCCGCGCCAGAGGAAGACGAGAGCCGCCAGCACAGCAAGCAGAAGGAGCGGCAGAAAGATCGCCGCTACACGCCTTGCGTTCGGTCGCGACGCCGGCGCGATCGTACGCCCCGAGTCATGCTTGAGTCGCTTGAGATCCGCGCGGATGTCGGCCGCCGACTGATAGCGCAGATCGCGATCCTTCTCCAGTGCTTTCGTGATGATCGGCTCGAGTCTCGGATCGAGATCGTGGCGCACTTGCATCGGCGCCTTCGGCTCCTTGTTCAGGATGGCGTTGAAGACGACTGCGGTCGTGGCGCCGTCGAACGCGCGAATGCCGGTCGCCATCTCGTAGAGCACGGCGCCGAACGAAAAGAGATCCGTTCTCGCGTCGAGTGCCTCGCCTCGGGCCTGTTCCGGCGACATGTACGCGACAGTCCCGACCGTCGAATCGCCGGCGGTGAGATCGCGTGCTGCCGTCGCCATCTGCGAACCCTCGCCGCGTTCCGGCAACAGCTTGGCCAGACCGAAGTCGAGAATCTTGAGATGCCCGAGCTTCGTGACGAAGAGATTGGCGGGCTTGAGATCGCGATGCACGATCCGCGCTTCATGCGCTGCTGCGAGTGCGTCGGCGAATTCGATCGCCAGGTCGACGAGCCGTTCATTCGAGAACGGACCGCGCTCCAGCGTGGCGCCCTCGAGCAACTCCATCACCAGAAACGGCCTGCCGTCGATCGCGTCGACTTCGTAAATCGTGCAGATGTTCGGGTGGTTCAGAGCGGAGGCGGCGCGCGCTTCGCGTTGAAACCGCTCGAGCGCGCTCGGATCTGCGGCCAGATCGTCGGACAGCATCTTGAGCGCCACGAACCGTCCGAGCCTGGTGTCCTCCGCCCGATAGACGACACCCATGCCGCCGGCGCCGAGCCGTTCGATCACTCGGTAATGCGAGATGGTCTGGCCGATCATGCCCGTGAACCGATTCTAGGGCGTTTGCTGAGCCCGGAAGCGGAGGAAACGGGCCTGATTGTCGATGGCCGCCTGGCGGATCTGTCGGAATTCGGGGCTTTTGCGCATCCTGTCGAAGGCAGGATCATTGTCCATAGCCGGGTAGGGACAGAAGTTCATCTCGACTGCACGCCGCAGCAATCGGAGCGCAAGCTCTGGCTCGCCCGCGAAAGCGACCATCTCGCTGGTGACGTACATCGGCTCACCATCGCGCATTCGGAGCGTTGCTTCGGTTGCTGTCACGGCGAGCTGATGAACCCGCGCCTGAGGCTGGCCGGTAAGACTTGCCCGCAGCATCGGCAACCATTGGAACTCAGTCCGATTGGTCGGTCCGCTGCCGGCGAGGCGAAGCATTTCTGCGCGGTCGCCCTTTCGCATGGTCAGGTAGATCATGACGCTGCGATGCCACGCAGACCCCGCATCGAGGTCGAGGTACTGACGGGCGCGGGGAAGGTCGCCGAGAGACATGAACACGATGGAGCAGGACCGCCATCCAGGATTGCGGGGGTCGGTGGCCCGAGCGGCCTCGCATTCCCGCGCCGATTCATTCAGCAGCCCGGCGTAGCGCAAGACATAACTCATCGTGAAGTGCGCATCGCCGTTTTCCGGGTGGCGGTGCAGCAGATCCCTGGCCTGCATCCAGGCATTTTCGAGATCACCGCGCTCCGCGCGCATCAGGATGAGCTGTTTTGCCGGATCGACAAAATCAGGATCGATCGAAAGGGCGCGGCTCGCGGCAGCTTCGGAACGCTCCAACGCGCGATCCCCGCCATCGGAATACTCGGCGTCGTAGTACGCGCGCGTGCTGAGTGCATTCCACGCCGGTGCATACGAGGAATCGAGTGCCACAGCGCGCTCGAGCATGGCCAGCGCTTCTTTATTCGGTAGCGGATCATTCGAGGTCGCCGACGCGCGCAAGAAGAGTTTGTATGCCTCATCGTTGGCCGGCCGGCTCGAGGGGCGACGCTCCGGCGCAGCATGCAGCAGTGGCAAGAGCCCGCCCTGGATGCGATTGGAGAGCTCATTGCGCAGGGCGATCATGTCCTCTGCCCCGACTTCGACCGAATCACGCCACAGCACGTCATTCTTCTCGACATCGATCGCTTCCAGCGTGATGCCGATGCGGCCGCCGCTGTCGCGATAGTGACCGGTGATCACATCCGACACGCTGAGGCTTCGGCCGGTTTGCTGCGGATCGACGTCGCCGGTGAATTTGCGCGTCATGGCGAATGGGCGGACCGCGAGGGACGAGCTGTGGCTCAGGATGGTGATCAGCTCATCCGGCAAAGCGAGGCGCAGGTAATCGCGATCTTGATTGCCGCCGAGGTTGGCGAAAGGGAGAACGGCGACGGTGGTCTGCTTGCTCGAGGTTGTCCCGCCGGAAGGCCGGCGCCAGAGCAGAAGCGCCGCGATTGCCACCAGAACCGCCGCTGCCACTACCGCCCAGGCAACCCGTTTTCGTGGCCGGGCCGGAGCGGTCGCTCCCGAATCGTGCTTGAGACGCTTCAGATCGGCGCGGATGTCGGCAGCCGACTGATAACGGAAGTCGCGATCCTTCTCGAGGGCCTTCATGATGATTGGCTCGAGAGCGGGATTCAGATCATGCCGGATGTGCGTGGGGGGCGCAGGCTGCTTGTGCAGGATCGCATCGAAGATCATCGCGGTTGTCGATCCGGCGAAGGCGCGCGTTCCAGTGGCCAGCTCGTAGAGAACCGCGCCGAACGAGAAGAGATCGCTGCGCGCGTCGACCGGCTCGCCCCGCGCCTGCTCAGGCGACATGTAGGCGATCGTTCCCAGCGTTGAATCGGAGGCGGTGAGATCGCGCGCGGCAGTGGCCATCCGCGAGAGATTGTCGCCACGCTCGGGAAGCAGCTTGGCCAGGCCGAAATCGAGAATCTTCAGATGACCGAGCCTGGTCAGAAAGAGATTGGCCGGCTTCAGATCGCGATGAATGATTCGCGCTTCGTGCGCCGAAGCGAGTGCGTCGGCGAATTCGATGGCCAGATCGATGAGGACTTCATTGGAGAGCGGCCCGCGCTCCAGCGTGTGCCCCTCCAACAGCTCCATCACCAGAAATGGCCTGCCGTCGACGGCGTCGACTTCGTGAATCGTGCAGATGTTCGGGTGGTTCAGCGCGGACGCAGCACGCGCCTCTCGCTGAAAGCGCTCCAGCGCCGAGGGATCGCTCAACAGAGCATCGGAGAGAACTTTCAGCGCGACAAGACGCCCAAGCTTCGTGTCTTCCGCCTTGTAAACGACGCCCATGCCACCGGCGCCCAGTTTTTCAATGACTCGGTAGTGCGAGATGGTTCGGCCGATCATGAGCGCGTGAGAACGATTCTAAAGCGAATAGAGCCGCCACGTGGATGATGCGAAGCATCACCAGCGCTCCGACGAGCGGCCCGACAGCAATTCCCTCCAGATGCGCCGTGAACGGCAGATGCCAGGGACCCCAGCGGAAGAACAACGTCGGATGGGCGGGCGACGACGCTCCGGAGAAGTCATGGAACAGCGCGACCTCGGTGATCAGAATGTCCCAGGCCACGATCCAGAAGGTCACGGAGCGCCAGCGCTTCAGGGCCGGCGCCAGCAGCGCCGGAACGAGAATCGGCACGAGCGCGTACCAGTACCAACCTTCCTTTCCGCCGGCCGGCAGTCCGGTCGATGCGCCGCGAGCGTAGGCCGCGGCGTTGATCACCTGCGCGATCGCGAACGAGATGATCGCGGCGCTCACGAGTGCCTTCGCCCCGCTTGCGGGGAGAAGGTGCCGCGAAGCGGCGGATGAGGGGCTTTGCGCGATGACAACGAGAGCG
>QHVS01000386.1 GCA_003223635.1 Acidobacteriota bacterium
AAGTACGAAGTCGACCAGACCGCGCTGAAGATTTGCGACTACGCGCAGTCCACTGCATCGGATATCATTGCCGCCGGACTGCAGAGTGACGAGTACCACCTCGGGCCGATTGATTTCCAGCCCGGCGACACTGTGATCGATATCGGGGGACACATCGGACTCTTTTCCATCTACCTTGCGAAGAAGTACCCCTTCTTGAAGATCCTTGCCTTCGAGCCGATTCCGGTGAGCTATCGAATGTTCCGGAAGAATCTGGAACTCAACGAGATTCGGAACGTCCGCCTGTACAACCTCGCGGTGACGAGTGATAGACGCGAGCTGGATATGGTGGTGCATCTGCAGGGAAACACGGGAGGTGCCACGGCAAACCTGAGGAACCTGGATCTGGAGGGGCATGCTAGATTCCGGTGCTCGTCGCTTACCCTCGACGACATTTTCCGGTCGTTCCTCATCGATTCCTGCAAGCTGCTCAAGATCGACTGCGAGGGCTCCGAGCACGAAATCCTCTTGACGTCGCGATGCCTCCACCGCGTGCAGCACCTCCGGGGCGAGTTCCACATCAACCAGCATCTTCGAGTGCAGGGGTATTCGATCGGACGTTTGGCGCGACACTGCCGCAAATTCATCAAGCCCGAACGCGTCGTCTTTACGCGCTGCAAGATGTTCGAGTGATCTAGGCGCAAGGCGACGCATGGGTATCCAGACGGGCATCTATTACTTCACCTGGTACAACGAGCAACGCTGGAGGGAAGCTCCTGTCAAGGATACGCCCCTCCTCGGTCAGTATGACTCCAGCGACGCTTCGATCATCTCGTGGCAGCTTGACTTGATCCGGTATTGCGGAATCGACTATGTGATCTTCGAGCTTATCCCCGCGGGTAACTGGGGATTTGCTACCGTAGAGCGCGGAATCGACACCGCGATCGCATATCTGCGGAAGAATGCAATGCAGTGGTCGTTCCTTGTGGATGCGAAGAACTGCTCGTCGAATACCGTGATGGAACAGCACTCCGAGATTGCGGCAATAGAGAAGATGTACCGCTACGTGCTGGGGCGGCGATGGACCGATGGTCTGGTGCGGGGTCCGAGCGGAAAGCCGCTTCTTTTCGTGTTCGCGCCGGTCTACGAGGATGCCCTGATCATCGGAGAGGAGCTCGCGACCGACATGGAGTTTCGGATGCCGATCTTTTACCCGGATTGGTATTGGGACACGCTCGTACAGGCGGAGGAGGTCATCCCGCGGCGATATCTGGAGCAGCTCCGGCCGCGCTTGGGCGGGGACGACAGACGACGGATGCCCCTGTTCGACCTGCTGGTGGCTCTGGGCTACGTCAGCTTCTGGGAAGCATCAGGATCCGTGCGGAATTTTGCTGGCTTCTCTTCGGTCATTCCCGGCTATGACGACTCGCTGCTGAAGCGCGTTCCGCAGGTCGCACCGAGAGTGAGCAGGCGCGAGGGGGAGACCCTCAGACGGCAATTTCGAGCGGCCGCTCACAGTCGGCCGGAGCACATCATCATTTATGGGTGGAACGAGTACTTCGAGCGCACATCCATTGAGCCGAGCACGGAATTCGGGATGGAATACGTGGAGGTGCTGCGGTCGTTGATCGGCGAGCTTCGGGATGCGGAGGCTGGAAAGGTGGAGATGAGGAAGAGCGATCGACAGCTTCCGGAAGCTCTTGTAGGACGCCGCGCTGCACCGAGGTCACGCCGGTCGTGGACTCGACGGTCCGTTCGAGATACGGCTTACCTCTCATCTGGATCCCTCACGGTGCGCGCTGTGCCCGAGGGCAGTTGCCATCCGATCAGATTGTACCCCCGTAATTCGTCTTATCGACGATGAGTCGAGGGAGCCACGGGTTCTCTGTTCGACGCGCCCTGTTCGCCTGCTGTCTTTTCCTGATTCTGGCCGTCGTCGAAACCTATCCTTTGATCCTCCGGCTGGGGACCCATGTATGTGATGCGCTGGACCCCATCATGCTCACGTGGGTTCTCGCCTGGGACGTTCACGCTCTGACGAGGGGCGACGCGCTGCACCTCTTCGACGCCAACATCTTCTACCCCATCGAGCGTTCGCTCGCCTTCTCCGAGCATATGCTCGGCGTGGTGCCCATCTTCGCGCCCGGTTACCTGCTGACGGGCAATCCGGTCGTGGGCTACAACGTCGTGCTGCTCCTGTCTTTCGCGCTCTCCGGTTTGAGCATGTTCTGTCTCGCGTATCACTGGACGCGCCAACTCTGGCCATCGCTCGTGGCGGGGACGCTCTTCGGGTTCGCGCCGTTCCGGTTCGGGCAGCTCAGTCACGCCCAGCTCCTGAATTTCTTCTGGGCACCTTTCGCTCTGCTCTTCCTGGATCGCTTCCTGCGCACGCAGCGCTGGCGGGACCTGGCAGGGTTCGCGGGCTTCTACTGGCTCCAGGTGCTTTCCTCCGTCTACCTCGGACACATGGTCACCGTGGGCGTGATCCTCTACGTGGCCTACCATGTGTTGGTCGTCGACCGCGGTTTGCTTCGCCTCGCCCTGCTCCCCAAGGCCCTGGCCTTCGTGGGCGCCAGCATCGCCGTGCTCATCCCTCTTCACCTCCCCTATCTCGAAGTCCAGGAGAGCTGGGGCTTCGTCCGAAACATCCCGGAAATCATGCACTTCACGCCGGACGTCCTCAGCTATCTGTCCGCACCGCCGTTCATGAACGACCTCTATCTGTCCGTGTTTCGGCCGATCGTGCCGGTGGCCTCCTGGGAGAAGTGGCTCTTCCCGGGACTTGTCCTGCCGGCTCTGGTGGTGCTTGGAAGCAGGGGAAGAATCGATACGCTCCCGCTCGGCAGCGAACGACGGCTGCGGCACGTCTTGTGGCTGATCCTGGCGGCGGCGTTGGTGATCTCCCTCGGGCCCTACCTCGTCCTCTTCGGCGTTCAGACGCGCGTACCCCTTCCGTACCTCGTCC
>QHVS01000086.1 GCA_003223635.1 Acidobacteriota bacterium
ATTCGGAGCAGTCGGTCATCTACGATGAGGCGGAGAACCGACTGCACGTTCAGAAAGCGATCCTCCAGGTCCTGATGAAAGATCGCAAACGGTCGCGATGACCTCCGCGGACGTTCGCCATACCCGCGGTCTACTCGTCGTCATCCTCCTGGGGGTGATCTTCGTCGCTCTGGTCTCGTCGCTTGTGGTCTTCACCGGACGGCGGGCCGGCGCGACGCACACCCAATCGGAGACGCTTTCGGTCCTTCCCATGCGCATCCGCATGCGGACGGAGCCGAATGCCAAAGCGCCTGTCGTGGCCACGGCGACGAGCGGCGAAAAGCTGATCACGCAGGAGGATCGTGGAGCGTGGGTGCGCGTGCAGAACGAAGATGGCCTGAGCGGTTGGGCCGAGCGCAACAGCCTTGAGCGAACCTCGGAACGACAACGACGCCTGGCCCGCTATCAGGCCATCCGCAAATTGCCCGCGCTGTCGGCGATCGTGACGCGCCGCACGCCTCTCTACGCCGGGCCCGGAATCTTCTACCCCGTCGTCGGCGAGCTCTCTGCCGATACGCAGGTGAGCGTCTTCACTCGCGATCACGACTTCTACGCCCTCGACCACGACGGCGGGATTGCCTACGCCGACGTCGACACCATCGACGTCTCCTCCGCGGGCACGCGGCAACTCGAAGTAAGCACGGCCACTCCTCCGGCCACCGAAACGACTGCATCCACCGCCGTTCCAGAACCCCCACCCATCATCCCGCCCATTTCACTGTCGCCCGCGCCCGAACGCGGCGTTTACTCCGCCGTCCCGATCGGCGGGACGCAGCCGGAGGAGCTCGAGCGCGTGGTGCCGCATTACCCCTCCGCGGCGCGGCGCGCAGACGTGCAGGGATCGGTCGTGGTGCGGGGAATCGTCCGCAAAGACGGGACGATCGACGACGTGGAAGTGATCAAGGATCTTCCGTACGGGCTAGGCGATTCCGCGAGGCAGGCCGTGAGCCAGTGGCGATTCCGCCCGGCGACGTATCGCGGCGATCCGATCGACGTGTATTACACGGTGACGGTGAATTTTCGGTTGTCGCAGTGATCTGGAGTGCGGTGGCCATGCCCCCGCTCTCTCCAGGCGCGATAAAGAGCGGCGGGATGGCCGCCGCACTCCAGATCGGGATGACAAGTGGCATGCAGCGCGTTTCCCAAGCGATGCCTCGGTTCCGCTACTCGGCAAAGCACGGCGATCTCATCGGCGCGCACCTTTCCACGAAGGGCGGGTTGCATACCGTCTTCGAGCGTGCGTCGGCCGTCAACGCCTCGGCCATCGCGCTCTTTGCCAAGAACTCCAATCAGTGGAAGGGGAAAGAACTGACCGATGACGACTGTGCTCTCTTTGCGAAGATGCGAACTGTGCGGCCGGTTTTCACGCACGCTTCGTATCTGATCAACCTGGCCACGACGAATCCCGAGTTTCATCGCAAGTCGATCGCGGCCATGATCGACGAGCTGGATCGCGCCGAGCGCCTCGGCGCCGCAGCCGTTGTGCTCCATCCGGGTGCTCATATGGGCGCCGGAGTGAGCGCCGGAATCGATCAGATCGCCCGCTCGCTCGATCAGATCCATGCATCGCTACCGGATCACCGGGTGGTGACGCTTCTGGAGACGTCAGCGGGGCAAGGCTCCTGCGTCGGCTGCTCGTTTGAAGAGCTGGGCCAGATCATCAATCTTGTCGACGAGAGGCGACGCGTCGGCGTCTGCTTCGACACCTGCCACGTTTTCGCTTCCGGCTACGACCTGCGCAGCAGCGACGCGTACGAGCGTGCGGTTGAGCAACTCGACGCGGCGGTTGGCGTGCGGAATGTCGGACTGTTTCACCTGAACGATTCGAAGAAGCCGCTGGGGTCGCGCGTCGACCGCCACGAACACATCGGCGACGGCCAGCTCGGCCTGGAAGCGTTTCGTCTTCTTCTCAACGACCAGCGCTTCCGCGGGATCCCCAAGCTTCTGGAGACTCCCAAGAAGATCGAGCACGAATCGGATCGCCGGAACCTGAGGACGCTTCGCTCGCTCCTTGCGGCCTGATTTCCTTTCGTCTACATTGCGCCGGCAATGAGCGAGAGCGTTTCGCCGCCGAAGACGGGCCAGCGCATCGGCTTTGAAGCCGGCCGCCTCGTGGTCCCCGACGATCCGATCATTCCGTTCATTGAGGGCGACGGGACCGGGCCGGACATCTGGCGCGCCACGCGGCACGTCGTCGACGGGTCGCTGCAGAAGGTGTATCGGGGGAAAAAATCGATCGCCTGGCACGAGCTGTTCGCCGGCGACAAGGCGAAGGAAAAATCAGGCGAGCTCCTGCCAAAGGAGACTCTCGAGCAGCTCGCGTACTACCGCGTCTCCATCAAAGGTCCGCTGGCCACGCCGGTCGGTGGAGGCATTCGCTCCCTGAACGTCACGCTGCGACAGATCCTCGATCTCTACGCCTGCGTCCGCCCTGTGCGCTACTTCGACGGTGTGCCGTCGCCGATGCGCGAGCCGGAGAAAGTCGACATGGTCATCTTTCGCGAGAATACGGAAGACGTCTATGCCGGCATCGAATGGCCCGCCGGTTCGGAAGCAGCAAGGAACGTCATCGGGTTTCTCAACGCCCTGGAACGCCGCAGCACGAAGATTCGTGAGGATGCGGCGATTGGCATCAAGCCGGTTTCGGAATTCGGTTCGAAGCGTCTGGTCCGCAAAGCAATCCAGTACGCCGTCGCGGCGAAGCGCGAGTCGGTCACCCTGGTGCACAAGGGCAACATCATGAAATACACCGAGGGGGCCTTCAAGGATTGGGGATACCAGGTTGCTCGCGAGGAGTTCGGAAGCGTGACGGTGGCCGAGTCGGATGTGGGCGGCAAAGTGCCTGCCGGGAAGATCGTGATCAAGGATCGCATCGCCGACTCGATGTTCCAGCAGGTTCTGCTGCGCCCCATCGAGTACTCGGTGATCGCCACCACGAACCTCAACGGCGATTACCTCTCCGACGCTCTGGCCGCGCAGGTCGGCGGTCTGGGGATGGCGCCCGGGTCGAACGAATCGGATCAAGTGGCCATCTTCGAAGCCACTCATGGAACCGCGCCGAAGTACGCGAATCAGGACCGCGTCAATCCCGGCTCGCTCATCCTCTCCGCTGTGATGATGCTCCGTCACCTGGGATGGTTCGAGGCGGCCGACGCCATCGAGCGCGCGCTGGCCAAGACGATCGTTCAGAAGCGCGTCACCTACGATCTCGAGCGGCAGATGAAGGGCGCGACGCTGATGAAGACCAGCGAGTTCGCGCGGGCCATCGTGGAGAACTTTTGATCGCCCTTCTCTTTTCGCTTTTGCTATCTCCCGCCGAAGAGCCGCCCTCGGACACCCTGGCCAGAGAAGTCATGGCCTCGATGGGACGGCTGCAGTCAGCGAAATCGTATCGGCTGAAGATGGAGGACATGATCATTGAGTTCCAGAATCCAGGCCCCACGATTCGGCTTCGTCAGAAGACACGGGTTTCGGGATTCGATGGGACACGCGAGACGGTCGTGGCTGGGAAAACGATGGCTTCACGAATCGTCTCGCCGGAACTCGAGGCCCACATCGCAAAGGTCAAGGCACTCAAGCGACAAGGCGATCTGGTGGCCATCGGCGGATCGATCCGCTCCGCTCTTCAATCCTTGGCGTTCGGTCCATATGGCTGGCTGGGCGCATTGAGCGCGGCGCGATCTGCGGCTCATGCGGCAAGGGATTTAGCGAAACCGGATTCGCTCGAACATTACTTCCAGTGGGAATGCATGGAGCTGCCGTATCCGATCATTCCGCAGGCGAGCAATAACCCGGATCCCGCGACTTCATTCACTGTGACGAAGATTGGGACGGACGAAGCGAAGGTGACCGCATACGAGACGGTTTCAATCACGCGGCTTCCCGACGAGAAGTCGTTGACGATGAAGAGTCGCGTGTGGATCGATGCAGATGGATATCCGCGCAAGACCGAGATCTCATTCGGCACGGAGGACAAGCCTCTCGTGATGGAGTACTACGATTTCAACGCCAGCGACATCAGCGTGGAAGTCCCGACCTGCCAACAGCAGAAGAACTAGTTCAAACCTCCGATGGTCGCCAGGCCAGGAACCACGGCTCGCGGCGACCGAACTTCGTCGCCAGCGCCGTCCCCACGCCGAAGATCGACGCCAGGCCCCACACGATGGGCCCGATCACGGGAACGAGCCGGATCGCGCCGAGGATCAGCAGGCCGATGATGACCATGGCCAGGTCGCCGCGGAGCCACCTGCGCTGCGCAAGCTGCTCGCGCGTTCTGAGGCCCGCCACGATGGTGCCGACCGCGTGAAACACGGCGATGGTGCCGTAGATCTTGGTCAGCATGGCGAATACGGCGAGAGCGACGAGCAGCGGAATCCCGATCACCGACGTCAGCCAGCTGAACACAATCGCAGTCAGAACGAAACTGGTCACGGCGACGAGACCGAGTGCCAGGCAGTGCAGAGGCGAAGTTCGAACCTCGATGGATGAGTAGCGGATCTCGCGGCCGCTGATCAATGTCAGCGCTACGGCGGCAATCATCCAGACGAAGAGCAATGACGCCACCACTGCCGTTCGCTGCATCATGGCCGCCGCGTCGGTGAAACTAGCCGGCGTCAGAAGCACGCGGCGCGCGTCGCCGACGACCGAAGACGTGGCCGGCGGCGCCGCGAGCGTCGCCGTGATCACGCTCGCCGCAGCGATGGCCAGAGGCAGGAGAATTCGCGGCGGCCTAAGCATCGATTCCTCGCGGCGCACGGCGCAGCAGGAACACCAACGCCGTGTTGACAAGAAGGAAGAGCGCGCCAAATGCGATCTGCCAGATCATCGACGCATTGCGAACGGCATCCGCGGCGGTCAGAAGCGATGAGCGGGCGATCGCTGTCGAGCCGATGCCCATACTGATGGCGCGCAGCGGCGACAGGCCGACTGCAGCGCACAAGGCCAGGGCGGCGATGAGCATCGCGGCAGCGCCGGCGATCACCAGCGGCCAGGACCGATAGGTCGCCCCTTCCCACGGAGCGAGGGGAAGCTCGCGCACTTGCACGCGCGCATCGGATATCGGCGTATTCAGCTCTTCGAACAGGGCGCGGCACGGGGCGCACTGCTGAAGATGCGCTGCGTTCGCTTCAGGGTCTTCGATGGCTCGCCGGCAGGAATCGTTCATAGTGGTTCCAGGAATCCGCCCAGCGCTTCCTTCAGCAGGTTGCGCGCCCGAAAGAGTTTGTTCTTCACCGTGCCCAGTGGAAGCTTCTTCATGGTAGCGATTTCTTCGTATGACAGCTCGGCGAAATGGCGGAGCTGGATCAGTTCGCGATAGTCGGGCGGCAGATTCTGCACCGCGCGATCGATGGCCGCGCTGAGCTGCTTGTTCTTCATCGCTCGATACGGCGACACGCCGCCGTCGGCGAACTCCCGTTCTTTCTGATTGGAATCTTCGGAGGCCGGGCGGGCCAGCGGCACTTCGGTCACGCTCTTCTTGCGCAGCGCGTCGATGGCGCTGTTCTGGGCGATCCGGAACAGCCAAGTGGAAAACTGATACTTCGGATCGTAGCGATCGAGGGCCACGTAGACTTTCACGAAGACTTCCTGCGCCAGATCATGAGCTTCTTCGTACCGGTGCGTGATGCGATAGACGTAATTGACGAGACGTTTCTCGTACCGCCGCACCAGGTCAGTGAATCGGTCGCGATCACCCCCGAGAATGCGCCCCACCAGGGCCCGGTCGTCGAGCTGCTCGCGTTCGGCCATTGCTCTGTACGGCTCCTGCCGCGGAAGGTTTAGCGGCAGCGGATAATACAGTCTCGGATGATTGAAATCCGGCACTTGACCAAGCGCTACGGCGCGTTCACGGCCGTGGACGACATCTCGCTGACCGTCTCACGCGGCGAGATTTACGGCTTCCTCGGACCCAACGGCGCTGGAAAGACGACCACCATTCGCATTCTGGCCGGGCTCTCGCTGCCAACCTCAGGCGAGGTACTGATCGACGGCATCGACATCAGCTCGGACGGGCTCCGCGCGAAGGCCATGACCGGCTACGTTCCGGACCGGCCGTACCTGTACGAAAAGCTGACCGGCCGCGAGCTGCTGCAGTTCGTGGCCAATCTCTATCGGAAGGAATGGCGCGACTGCGAGGCGCGCGCGCTCGATCTGTTGCGCTACTTCGACATCGCCGACTGGATCGACGCGCGCATCGAAAACCTGTCTCACGGGATGAAGCAGAAGCTGGTGATCGTCGCCGCGCTGGTGCACGATCCGGCGCTTCTGGTCATCGATGAGCCGATGGTCGGGCTCGACGCTCTGGCCCAGAAGCAGGTCAAGCTGCTTCTGCGCCGCCTGGTCGGCGAACAGAAGACGATTTTCATGACCACGCACACGATGTCAGTGGCCGAGGCGGTGTGCGATCGCATCGGAATTCTGCACCGCGGACGGATGGTGGCCTCAGGCAGCACGGCCGAATTGAAGAGCAACCGCGCGCTGGAAGATGTGTTCCTGGAGCTGACGTACGGAAACGATTGACGCGCTGCGGCGCCGGTATCGGGAGCAGGCGGTGCAGCGTGGCATCAATCCTCGAGACGTCGATGTGCTTCTTTCCGACAGCCTGAGACAACCGCTCGCCTACATCGTGGCCCACGGGGACGAACGCATTGATTCCGCTTCCCTGGAAGCCCTGCTTCGCCGCCGCTTCAGCGGTGAGCCGCTGCAATACATCCGCAGGCGGACCGAATTTTTCGGCCACGAGTTTTATGTCGACGATCGCGTCCTCATTCCGCGGCCGGAAACCGAACTGCTGGTGGAGACGGCCATCGCTCGTGCGCCGCGCGGCGCGCGCGTCATCGACATTGGAACGGGCAGCGGTTGTATCGCCGTGTCGCTCCAGCTCGCGCGGCCCGATCTTCGAGTTGTCGGCGTCGATACTTCAGTCGGCGCTCTGACGGTGGCGAAGATCAATGGCGCAACCGCGCTCGCGGCTTCCGACGTGCTCTCCGCATTCCGCAGGGATTTCGATCTGGTGGTAGCCAATCCACCCTACATCGCCGCACAGGAAATGCAGCAGCTCGCGCCAGAGGTGCGCGACCACGAGCCGCGGATCGCGCTCACGCCCGGAGCGCGAGGGACGGAAGTCATCGAGCGAATCCTGGCCCAGGCAAAAACCAACGTGATCATGGAGATCGCCATGGGACAGGAATCTGCAATTCGTGAACTGGCCGCGATCCATCGATACGACATCGATGCGGTGATCAACGATCTCGCCGGAATTCCGCGGGTCGTCGTATTATCCGCGCGTGGCCGGCGCTGACCGCTGTCTCTTCTGTCGGATCGCCAGTGGCGAGATCCCTGCGAAAAAAGTCTATGAAGACAAGGACGTTTTCGCCTTTCACGACATCAACCCGCAGGCGCCGACGCACGTCCTGGTCATTCCGCGCAGGCACATCCCCAGCCTCGACGATCTGAGCCTGTCGGATGCGGCGACGGTCGGGACGACGCTGGTGAAGGTGGCGCAGATCGCTCGCGATCTGCACCTCAATTCCGACGGCTACCGCGTCGTGGCCAACCACGGCGACGCCGCGGGGCAGACGGTCTTTCACATTCATTTCCATCTGCTCGGCGGCCGCAACTTCGGCTGGCCGCCGGGATGATCTGAGAGTGCGGCGGATTGGCGCCCCTCACCCTTCGAGGCAACGCTCCTCCCATCGAGAACCCTCTCCCCGCTTGCGGGGAGAGGGAAGGGTGAGGGGCGAATTACGCCGGCGGCGGAACGCGGAACACGCTGCCGCTCATGGTGATGGAGCGCGTCGTTTTCCGCCGCGCCGCTTTTCGACGGGTCAGGAAATCTTCCTTCGCCTCGGCCAGCGTCGCCGGCACGTAGGTCGCCCCGGAGGCGAGCGTTTTCTGCCGGTCGCGGGCAAATGCCGATCCGCCGGAAACGATCATCAGATCGGGGAACGATCCGGCGATGAGCTGCAGCAGTGAATAGCCGATCTCCAGATGATCGGGGTTCGTGCATGAAACGAAGACCGCTTCCGGCTGCACCTCGGTGATGAACGCGAGCAGCTCCGAGTCGGGAAGATCAGTGAAGTAATCGGTGGAATAGCCGTCTTCGCGCAGCAGCTGCGTCAGCATCAGCGTGCCGAGGGAGAGCCGCTCGCCGGCGACAGAAACGGCGACGATGTGGCGCGTGGGATCGGCCGGCCCCGCGTTCCGATCGCCGAAGCGGATGATCAGTTCTCGAATGACATCCTTGATGAAGTGATCGTTTGCCGGCGTGATGCGCTTTCGTTCCAGCTCTTCCTGCGCGAACGTCAGCGTCGGAATGAAAAGATCGGTGAACATCTCCTCCATCGTGTCTGCCTCGGCGTGTCGGTCGGCGATGGCGATCGCACCGGTGCGGTCCCGCACCAGCAGGCGGTTGTAGAAGCTGAGATAGCCTTCCAGCGGATCTTCCGCGCCGAACATGATGGAGAAAATGCGAAGCGCCGGAATGAATTCGCCGGCCACGGTGAGACAAACCGAGATCGGCGTGGCCAGCAGCAGTCCCACCGGTCCCCACAACCATCCCCAGAAAATTGCCGAGACCAGCAGGGCGACCGGAGACACGCCGACGCGATGCCCGATGACGATCGGCTCGACGAATCCGCCGATGAGCTGATCGGTCAGGACGAAAAGGCCGAGGACAGCGAGGGGGATGTACCAGTTGGGAAAGACAGCCAGAGCAAGGAACGTCCGGAGCGTCGCGCTCAGGATGGCGCCGACGTACGGCACGAATCGGAACAGACCAGCCATCACGCCCCACAGCGGTGCGTGCGGAACGCCGAGAAGGAAAAGTCCGAGGCCGATCAGCGTGCCGAAGCCGACGTTGAGGGCGGCGAATGTCAGGAGGTAGCGACTGATGCGGTCGGATGTCTCACCGATGGCCTGCGTCGTGACGGTCAGGTGGGCGCGCCCGGCCAGACGGAGCAACTTGTCGCGCATCTGCTCGCGCTCCTTGAGCAGGAAGAAGACCAGCACCACGACCAGGAACGCGAAAGCGACGAACTCAATGGTGGGAGCGAAGATCTTGTAGCGATCGCCGATGTTTCGACGATCGGGGATCACGCGCACGTTGAGATCAGCTTTCTCCTGTTTCCCCGTCGAATCGGCGACCCGCTGCAGCGTGCGTTCCACGGCGGCCAGCGTCCCGCCGGAGTGCCGCCGCAGGAATCGCAGCTTCTCTTCGATGCGGCCGCTGGACGCCGCATTCGCAAACTCTTGCGCGATGGCGTTGAACTGCTGATAGACCCACCATCCGCCAAGCGACAGTCCCGTCACAACCAGACCGAGCGAGAGGACGATCGCGCCGACGCGGCGAAGGAACGTTCGCTCCAGCAATGAGACGATGGGCGTGAGAAGAAACGCGAACATGACCGCCAACGCCATCGGCACCACCACCGGCTTGGCCAGGTAGAGGACGGCGATGACGACGACGGTGGTGAAGAGGAGGCGGGTGTTCGACTGCCGCCGCTCCTGCACTCGTTTGTCGACTGACGTAGTCGTGGCGTCCGCCATCGTCGGGCGCCGCATGGAAAGGGTCCGATCATCATCTAGATCGTCGTCGTCGTAGGGGTGCACAGCGAGATGAGTCTACTGCAAGCGCGAGGCCGCAAAAACCGCAGGACTAGTGACGGACAGATCGCTGTCGCGGCGGCGGTGGACCGGTCACCGTGATGATCGCCGTACCCGACCGTTTGCTGTCCGGATTCGTGACCACGAGTGATAGCTGCCCGGTCACAGCGGTGTCCGACGCCAGCAGATCGACATCCAGTTCCGTCGTGCTGACGAACGTCGTCTGACGCGGCGTGCCGTTGACCTGCACCGTCGACGTCGGCGTGAAGTTCGCGCCGATCACGACCACGGTCTGCGCGCCGGAGCCGGAAGCAATTGTCGACGGTGTCACCGAGCTGATGGCCGGCCCGCCAGGCGAAACAATATCGACAAGGAACGGGAGCGACATCGAATCTGCGGAGTTCTGCACGACTACACCGAACGTTCCGCTGTCCTGCAAATCGGAAGCGTCGAGTTTCGCGGAGAGCGAGCCGTCCGGGTTGAAATTCGTCTGCTTCAGCGATCCCTTGAACATGATCTGGGATGTCGTCAGGAATGCGCTTCCCGTCACGGTGATCGTCGCATCCGTCCCGCCGAATGGAAGCTGCGACGGCGTGACGGAGATGATCGACGGACGAAGCGCGTTGAGCAGGATCGGAGCCGAAGTCGCTCCGTGGTCCGTGACGGTGATCGACAACCCTCCCGGAGCGGAGATATCGGCCGCGGCGATCTGAGTCGTGAGCTCGCCCGTGGTGTTCTGCAGCGTTGTCGCGCGAGGGATGCCGTTGACGTTGATGACCGACTGCGTGGAAAAGT
>QHVS01000388.1:0-1445 GCA_003223635.1 Acidobacteriota bacterium
AGGCCGAAGCGCGCGTCGAGTGGAAAGGCGCCGACAAATGCGCCCGTGGTGTAGCCCGCTCGACGCAGGATCGTGGCCACGGTCGGGTACTTGGGAGCGAGAACAAACCCGGCGTTATCGTGGACGCCGTGCTGATACGCATACAGCCCGGTCAGTATGTTCACGTGCGAAGCCAACGTGACCACGTTGTGCGCATGGGCATTCATGAAGACGATCCCGTGGCCGGCAAGCGAGTCCAGAAACGGCGTCTTCACGCGGTTGTTGCCGGAGTAGCCGAGAGCATCCGCGCGCGTGGTGTCGATGGTGATGAGGATGATGTCGCGGGAGGGCTGAAGTCTGGTGGCAGCGTGACGGCGACAGGCAAGGAGGCAGGCAAGAACCACGATCGTGGCGAGGAGAACGCCCCTCACCCGGCGCTTCGCGCCACCCTCTCCCCGCTGCGCGGGGCGAGGGTTCTCGGAGTTCCCTCTCTCCGCGTGAGCGGGGAGAAGGTGCCGCGAAGCGGCGGATGAGGGGCGCGAATCCTTCATTCAGTTCACGCGCGAGCGCAACAATCGCGTCGCGTCCGCGAGCCGCTTCGGGAGGGCACGAAGCTCCGCATCATCCGGATAGCGCTGCAGTCCCTGATAGGCCCAGTACAGCGCGCCACGGTCGTCGCCGATCGCTTTCAGCGTTTCCGCAACGACGACATAGGAATGCGGCGCCGGAGACGCCTTGATGGTTTCGAACACTACCTTGGTCGCATCCTCGAGCCTCCGCTCTGTGGCCAGCAGCATGACCAGCGACGAATACGCGCGCGGATCGGTCGGAAAGTCCTTGATCTCGGCGCGGAATTCGCGCTCTGCTTCGTCGCCGCGCCCCAGGCGCGCCAAAACGTCGCCTCGCATCAAGTGAAGATTCTGAAGCCGCGGCGGAGATTTGTGACTGACACGCTCCTCGGCCTGATCGAGATATGGGAGCGCGCCGGCGAAATCTGCCCGGTCCCTGTGAATAGAAGCCAGAAGCATCAGTGCATTGGTCGGATCATGACTGGTTTGGACGGCGAGCTTTGCTTCCTCTTCCGCGCGCTGGACGTTGCCGCGTCGCGCCCAGATTCGCGAGAGAATCTCGTGCGCCGCGCCCGGCTCGATTTTCGCCGCGATCTCGGCGTGCTGCTGCGCCGTGTCGAGATCGCCGAGCTTCAGCGCCAGATTAGCCACATCGTACAAAAGGGAGATTGCACCGGGCACGTGATGCAGGCCTTCTTTGGCCACTTCCATCGCCTCGCGTTCATGCCCGGTCTTGATGAGGATCTTCGATTTCAGATCCCACAGATCGGTGATCTGCGGATTGTTCGCCAAAAGCTGATTCGTCAGGCGCAACGCCTTGGCCTCATCCCCGGTTCGATACCAGGTGAACGCGAGACGAATATCGCTGAACGTGCACATCGTCGTCTTCGGAGCGGG
>QHVS01000388.1:1588-4642 GCA_003223635.1 Acidobacteriota bacterium
ATTCTTCTTCTCGGCTGGATCCGCTGCGAGATCGTACAGTTCGGCCTGCGGCGCGCGGATGTAGTGGTCCTTTCCTTCGATCAACGAATGCAGATCGCTCCAGCCGAAATGAAATCGCGGATAGTACGATTCCGCGTAGATCGGCCGAATCGGACCCTTGTTCAGGAAATTGAGCAACGACTGCCCGATTCGGCGACCCGCTTTCGGCACCGGTGTTCCCGTTCGCTCGAGAATCGTGGGAAAGACATCGACGAGCTCCACCGGTGTGTCGACTGTCTCTCCCGCCTTGCGTGACTTCGGGAGTTTCACGATCAGCGGGACCTGCAGCGCCTCTCGATAGAGAAAGATCCCGTGCTCCTCTTCGCCATGATCATTGAGACCTTCGCCATGATCCGACAGCAGCACGATGAGCGACTTGTCATAGACGCCTCTCCGCTTCAGATCATCGATGAGGCTTCCGACGATGGCGTCGGCGAAGGCAATCTCGCCGTCGTAGTGATTCGGGTACCTGCTGAAGTACGGCTCCGGCGGCGTGTAGGGAGTGTGCGGCTCGTAGAGGTGCAGGAAAAAAAAGAATGGCCGCCCCACTTGTCCGTCCAGCCAACGCTGTCCGGCCTGAAGCGTCTCGGCGCCGTCTCGCTGAACGCGCGAGATCACAGTTTGGCCATTGACGCTCTGGCCACTCATCGGCTCGACATTGTCGTCGAAGAAATCGAATCCCTTGGCAATGCCCGTTTCGCGCCTCAACACGAACGCCGACACCGCTGCCCCTGTCGCGTATCCGTTTTTCTTGAGCGACTCCTGAAGAGTGGGGACCGAATCAGCGAGGCGGAATCCGACGTTGTCGCGAACGCCATGGTCAGCGGGCAGCATCCCGGTGAGAATCGACACATGCGACGGCAGCGTGAGCGGGACATGGCTGTACGCCCGCTCGTAGAGGATGGAATCCGCCCGCAAGGCGTCGATGTTGGGCGTCGCCACCCCCCGGTAGCCGTACGCAGGAAGGTGATCGGATCGCAGCGTGTCGATCGAGATCAGAATGACCGGCGTGTTGTGCGATGGGCTGCCGATGAATCGGTTACAGCCGGCGAGGGAAAGCGCGAGGGTTAGAGCAACGGCAAATCTGGAGTGCGGCGGCCATGCCGCCGCTCTCCGTTCGTTCACTAGAGCGCCGCACTCCAGAGGGGCGTCTACTTCAATGCGGCGATATATTGCTTCGCATCCTTTGCTTCGGGCGAATCGGGCGCAAGCGCGATGACCTGATTGAAATCGGCCTTCGCTTTCTCGTTCTTCTTCAACTGAATCTCGGAGAGGCCGCGATAGTAGTAGCTCTCGGCGCGCTTCGGATCCATGTCCACCGCCTTGGTAAAGTACACCTCGGCATCACGCGGATTGTTCTTGTTGAGAAAGAGGATGCCGATGTTGGTGTAGACCGTTGGGTCGGTCACCGCGCCGGCGGGAAGCTTTTCGAGAAGCGCTCGGCCCTTGGCCAGGTCGCCGTGCTCGAGATAGAGATTGACCAGAAGAAGGTTGCGCTGGGTGATTCCCGGATCCGGCGTGGTCCAGGGATCCGCCGTGTTGAGCTGTTCCAGCATGCCGATCGCCTTCGCCACGTCACCGGCGCGGTAGTACGCCTGAGCCATCACCTGCATGAGCTGCGAGCGAACCTCTTTGATCTCAGGCTTGTCGTCGGGGACCAGCGGAAGCGCTGTCTCGAAATCGACAACCGCTTTTTCCGCGTTTTGTTTTGCTTCCTCGGCCGTGACAGTGTGAGATACCGCCGTCGCTGCGCCGCCGGCGGATGCCTGACTGGTGGTGACGACGTCACCCGCTTTGATCTTGAGGAGATCCTGTCCCTCTCGGATCGCATCGACGGCTTCCTTCGGAATCAGCGGCGTCGGCGCGGAGGCCATTGGCGCCGGCTCCTGCCTTGCAGCCGGCGTTAGCTCGGTCTTGATCGGCGGGACCAGCGACACCTCGCTCACGCTGGCCGTTCCGCGGCTGACGTCGTACCCGTTGGCAGAGATGTCGATGTTCCAGGCGCCACTGGTCAGGCCGAGGGCGGACCAGCGACCTTTCGAATCGGTCTTTGTTGAGATTGGCTGCGTCTGTTCCCCCGACGGAACGAGCGTCACCGTCGCTCCTGCAATCGGCTTTCCCGTTGCCTTATCAACGACGACGCCCTGCAGGCGTGCCCGCCCGCGCAATTGCGCGGTGGCCGCCGTCGCCATCGCCAGGGAGAGAATGAGGATGGTTGTGATGTTGATCAGTCTGCGCATGGATCGCCTCCGTCGTGATTTTGCGTCGCTGAGAACGCGCGTCGAAGCGCACGTGTTCCACTAAGTTAGCCTTTGGCCAGCTTCCGCAGCGCCGGGTCGCGCGGGTATTTCATCAAACCTTGATAGGCCCAGTAAAGGGAGCCGCGATCATCGCCGATCGCCTTCAGCGTCTCGCTGATGGCAACGTAGGACGGCGGATTGGGAGCGACCTCCACAAGGCGGTAAATCAGCTTCGTCGCCTCCTCCAACCGCCGTTCTGAGGCCAGGAGCAGCATGAGCGAGGAATAGGCATCAGGCTGCGCCGGATAGAGTGCGATCTCCTGACGGAATTCGCGCTCGGCTTCCTCATTGCGGCCCAGACGGGCCAGAACATCGCCGCGATAGAAGTGGAGATTCGGGATGCGATGATGACCCTTCGCCACCGCCCGAGCCAGAGCCTGATCGAAGTAACCGAGCGCCCCCTGCAGATCGCCTTGTTGCTTCCTGATCAGACCGAGGGTCATCAGCGCTCCGGTCGGATCGTGCTCGGCCTGAAGGGCCAGCTTCCCTTCTTGTTCCGCTCGGGCGAAGTTCCGGCGCTCGGCCCAGATCCGAGCCAGAGTCTCATGGGCCTGACCCGGCTCCAGCTTCAAGGCCAGCTCCGCGTGCTGCTGGGCCTGATCGAGCTGGCCGGTCAAGATGGAGAGGTTGGCCACGGCGAACATCAACTGTACGGAGCTCGGCGATTGCTTCAATCCCTCTTTCGCGGCGACGATCGCCTCTTCGTTGCGCCCCA
>QHVS01000389.1 GCA_003223635.1 Acidobacteriota bacterium
GAGTCAAGCCATGAAGTACATGACCGAGCGGCAACGCGACATTCTGCAGTTCATCCGCGACTTCCAGAAAGAGCGCGGAGTCGCGCCTACCCATCGCGAGATCTGTGACCACTTCGGGTTCTCATCCTACGGCACGGTCTACAAGCATCTCTCGCTCCTCGAGAAGAAAGGGCTCATCCGACGCGACTGGAATCAGAAGCGCGGCGTCGAGCTGGCGGAGAAGCGCGACGAGCCGGCGGCCGGCGTGCGCGAGCTGCCGCTATTCGGCTACATCGCCGCCGGACAGCCGCTGGAAGTGGAGGTCTCCGACGAGACCATCACCGTCCCGGACCGCCTGACCAGCCGTGGCGAGAACTACGTCCTGAAGGTTCGCGGCGACTCGATGATCGACGACGGCATTCTCGACGGCGACTACGTGATCATCGCCCGCCGCGAGCGGGCGGAGAACGGCGAAATGGTCGTGGCCAACGTGAACGGCGAAGTGACGCTGAAGCGCCTCTATCGCGAGGGAACGCATTCGGCTGCAGCCGGCAAATTCAATGATGCATCCGATCTACGCCCAAGCCCGAGACGTCTCGGTGCAAGGCGTTGTGGTCGGTCTGATGCGACGATTCTGAAAGTGAGGGATTATGGATCTCGTCCTCAAGCTACGTGAAATCCGGCGCATGCGCGGCCTCAGTCAAAAGGATGTGGCCCACCTCTCCGGCGTCGGCGAGAAGACCATCAGCTCGTTCGAGACCGGGCAGCGGATCGGATCGCTCAAGGTCTCCCAGCTCAAGCGGATGCTGAAGGTGTATGGCATGAGCGAGGCGGAGTTCTTCGGCGGCTCGGTGGAGAAAGAGATCGCGCCATGGGAGCTCGACGAGGGGCAGATGGCCACGGCCCGAGTGCTTGACGGTCTGCACGCGCTGCCCAAGCCCGTGCAGAACAATCTCTTGGCCAAGTTCCAGTTGATGGTCGAGGCGGTCGCCGACGTCCATCACGTCAAAGCGAAACGTCCCAGCTATGTGCAGGAGAATCCGGACTGGCACATGCTGAACTCGAGGAACTGATTCGCTGATCGCGAAGCGCGATCAGCGATCAAGGCTGTGCGACAGCGACGAGTCGATGGTGGGATAGGCGAAGGTGAATCCCTCCGCCGTGGCCCGCGCCGGTACGACGCGCTGGCCGTTGAGGAGCATCTCGTCAGCCATCTCGCCGAAGACGGCGCGCAGCGCAAAGGCGGGAGTGGGCATCACTGCCGGTCGGTGCAGCGCTCGGCCGAGACCGCGCGCGAAGTCCCGATTGGTCACCGGTACCGGTGAAGTGATGTTGTAGACGCCGCGCACCTTCGACTGATCGATCGCCCACTCGATCGCGCGGAGCACGTCCTCGCGATCGACCCACGACATCCACTGCTGCCCGCTGCCGATCGGACCGCCCGCGCCGAGTCGGAACGGCAGCAGCATCCTCTTAAGCGCGCCGCCGTCGGCCGCGAGCACCACCCCAAATCGCAGGATCGCCACGCGCGCCGCGTCGTCCGCCCGATGGGCCTCCTCCTCCCATCGCCGCACAACCTCGGCCAGAAAGCCGGCGCCCGGCGGAGACTGCTCGTCGAGCAGCTCATCGCCGCGCGGGCCGTAGTAGCCAACCGCCGAGGCGTTGATGAGCGTTTTAGATTTTCCCCGGCCGATGCGGATCGCGTCGGCCAGAGTGCGCGTCGCCTCTGTCCGGCTCTCGAGAATTCGCCGCTTTTGCTCCGCCGTCCAGCGCGCGCCGACGTTCTCGCCGACCAGGTTGATGACGACATCGGCAGCAGCAATTTCACCAAGAGCGGCGGTCCATGGAATCGCGTGGCCGGCGCGCACCTTCGCCGGATGGCGCGTCAGGACCGTCACATCCTGGCCACGCGCCAGGAGCCGCC
>QHVS01000087.1 GCA_003223635.1 Acidobacteriota bacterium
GCGAACCTGCAATCATCGTCGAGGGATTGAGGCTCGAGATGAGCGGCGTCGTTGCGTCGACGACGTTCAACACCACAGGAGCGGAGGACGCGGACCCATCGCTACGCCTGACCGTGATCTGGAGCTGCCCGGGACCGGCCAGATCGTCCGCCTGGACCGTCACGACGAGCTGCGTAGCGCTGACGAATCCCGTTGCCCGATCGGTTCCGTTGACCTGCGCGATGTCGCTGAAGATAAAGTTTGATCCGTTGATGAGGACGTTCGTATCTGCAGATCCCACCGTGACGCTCGCGGGGCTGATGTTGTCGATCGCCGGTCCATTTTGCGAAACGATGAAGAGCGTCAAGGCGTTCGAGACTGGAGCGCCATTCGGGTTCGTGACCGTGATCGAAGCCTGGCCAGCGTTCGCGACATCGGCCGTGAGGATGATCGCCGTCAGATGTTGCGAGTCGAGGAACGTGGTGATCCGGTTGCTGCCGTTGAATTGCGCCTTGACGCCGGACATGAAGCCGGTTCCGGTGACGCTGAGTGTGAATTGCCCGCTCTTCTCGACCACTTGAGTGGGATCGATGCTCTGAATGATCGCGGCGTTCTTCGCGACAATCGTGAGCGTCGCCGGATCGGACGTCCGGCTGCTGGGGGTGGGGTTCGTGACGGTGATCGACAGAGTCCCGGGAGTAAGGATGTCCGTGCTGAGGATCTGCGTGGTGACGTGTGAGGAGTCGACGAACGTCGTGGCGCGATTCGCTCCGCCCACCTTCACCGTTGCGTTGCTGGCGAAATTCGTTCCCACGATTTCCAGCGTGAATCCCGGGCCGGTGGCGTTGACCGTGTTGGGATTCAGCAAGGTGATCGTCGGTTTCGGCGGTGTGTTCGTCACCGTCAAAGGGACACTGTTCGACAGATGGAGGTTCGGGTTCGTGACCGTAACGTTGATCGTTCGAGGCGACGTGATATCGGTCGCTGGAATCTGAGCCGAGAGGTTGCGGGCGTCGATGTACGTCGTCGGCCGCGGTGACGCGTTGAGGTTGACCACCGATGAGCTGGCGAAGTTCTGACCGATCACTCGTAGCACGAATGCACCGCTGCCGACCGTGACCGTTGACGGATTGATCGACGTAATCTGCGGCGAGTTCGGCAGCACATCAAAGGGCACGGCCGATGAAATCAGTCCGCCGGGATTTGCGACCGTGATCTGCAGCGTGCGAACGGAAGAGACGTCACCACTCTGCATCGCCGCGGTGAGCTGTCCGCCGTTGACGAATGTGGTTGCCCGGCCGACGCCATTGACGCGCACTTGCGAAGCGGAAACGAAGTTGACGCCGTTGACCCTCAGGGTGAACGGACCGGTCCCGACAACGGCGGAGGCGGGAGACAAACTGAGGATCGCGGGCGCGGTCGCTGCCATCGCGGCAGAGGCATAGAGAAGGAGAAGGCAGACGAGAAGGAGGCGCCGGATCAGACAGTTATTTAATCACTGCGTGGCTGCCACCGCAACACAGGCTGCCGCGCCGCTCTCGCCTCATCCAGCCGTCGCACCGGGGTGGTGTGCGGGGCGGAGCGCACGAGTTCCGGCCGCTCCTCGCATTCGCGGGCGATGGCCAGCATGGCGTCGCAGAAGGCGTCGAGCTCTTCCTTCGGTTCGCTCTCCGTCGGCTCGATCATCAGCGCGCCGGCGACGATCAGCGGAAAGTAGATCGTCGGCGGGTGGAAGCCGTAATCCATCAGCCTCTTGGCGATATCGAGGGTGTGCACCTCGTGGGGCGTCTGGTTCTTGTCGCTGAAGACGACTTCATGCAGGGACGGCGCGTCGTACGGCAAGTGATACGTGCCCTTCAGCCGGGCGCGGATGTAGTTCGCATTCAGCACCGCGATCTGGGCGATGCGCCTGAGTCCGTCCGGTCCCATGGAGCGCATGTAGGTCAGCGCGCGGACCAGCACGTTGAAGTTGCCGTTGAACGCGCGCATCCGGCCGATCGAGTCGGGATGGTCGTCATCGAGATAGAACGAACCGTCGTCCCGTCGCTCGACCGTGGGTGTCGGAAGGAACGGCACGAGCCGCTCGGAAACGCCCACCGGTCCCGCTCCGGGCCCGCCACCGCCGTGCGGCGTGGAAAAAGTCTTGTGAAGATTTGAATGAATCAAGTCGATGCCCATGTCTCCCGGACGGGCGATGCCGACGAATGCGTTGAGATTGGCCCCGTCGCAGTAGAGATACGCTCCCTTGCGATGAAGGATCTCCGCCATCTTCCGGATCTCCGTTTCAAATACGCCGAGCGTGTTCGGCACGGTGATCATCAACGCGGCAACGTCTTCGTCGACGTGTTGTTCGAGCAGGTGAAGATCGAGCGTGCCGCGGCTGTTCGACTTCAGCTCCTTGACTTCGTAGCCGGCGAACGCTGCGGACGCCGGATTGGTGCCGTGCGCAGAATCGGGGATGAGGATGAACTTCCGGGCGTTGCCGCTCTTGGCAAGCGCTTTGTGAATCATGAGAATCCCGGTCAGCTCCCCGTGTGCGCCAGCCACCGGCTGCAGCGTGACCCGCGGCATCCCGAAGATTTCTTTCAGCGTCTGCTCGATGTGCCACAGCAGCTCGAGGTTCCCCTGCACCTGATGATCCGCCTGCAGCGGATGCGAGAGGGCGAAGCCGGGAGTGCGGGCCAGTTCCTCGTTGAGCCGCGGATTGTGTTTCATCGTGCAGGAACCGAGCGGATACAACCCCGCGTCGATCGACACGTTGAGCTTCGACAGTCGCGTGAAGTGCCGGATGACGTCGACTTCGGAGACTTCCACTTCGTTCGCGATCTCGTCGCGCATGAGCGAAGGGGAAAGGAGATCGCTGCGCTCCGGAACGTCGAGCGCCGGCAATCGATAACCGCGACGGCCCTTCTTGGAATGCTCGAAGATCAGACCTTCGCGGTTGGCGCCCTGGGGCACCGCTGCGGTCGCGCTTTCCTGTTCCACGACCGTGGTCATCGCCGCTCCCTGGCGATCGCCGCGCTGAGCACGCCGACATAGCGATCGAGGTGCTCGCGCGTGTGCAGCTCAGTAACGGCGACCAGGAAATCGTTTTCATGTCCGGCGTAGAACTGCGCCAGCGGGATGCCGCCTAGAATCTGTTCGTGCTCCAGATCGGCGAGGATCTCCGCGGCGGGAAATGACGTACGGATCACGAACTCGTTGTATACCGCACCACTGAACGGCAGCGTCACCTTGCCGCTGGCCAGCAAACGATCGCGCAGATACGCCGCCTTCTGCATCGATTGCCAGGCCACCTCGCGCAATCCTTCTTTGCCCATCAAGGACAGGTACATGTTCGCGGCGAGGGCGATGAGCGCCTCGTTCGTGCAGATGTTCGAAGTGGCCTTGCCGCGCCGGATGTGCTGTTCCCGCGTGGCCAGGGTGAGGACGAACGCGCGGCGGCCGTCGACATCGACCGTCTGGCCGACCAGGCGGCCGGGCATATGCCGCTTCAGCGCTTCTTTGACGACCATGAATCCGACGTACGGTCCGCCGAACTGTGTCGGAACTCCCCAAGCCTGTCCCTCGCCGACACAAATCTCGAAACCGTGTTTCCCGGGCGGCGATACGATCCCCAGCGATGTCGCCTCCGCGATGACGGCGATCTTGACCGCGCCATTCGTCACCGCGCCGATGGCGTCATAGTCTTCGAGCACGCCGAGAAAGTTAGGAGACTGAATGGCAACGGCGAACACGTCGGGAGTGCACGCCCGCTTCAACGCCTGCAGATCGATTCGGCCCTCCTTCGTCCAGCCCACTTCCACGATCTCGTATCCGAGGTTCTGAACGTAAGTTCGGACGGTGGCGGTGTACTGCGGATGCATCGACCGGGCAATGATCACCTTCGTGCGATTCTTCACCACCCGATCCGCGAGCAGCACGGCCTCGCACAGCGCGGTCGAGCCGTCGTAGAGCGACGCGTTGGCCACATCGAGGCCGGTGAGCATGCACTGATGCGTCTGGTATTCGAAGATCGACTGCAGTGTTCCCTGCGAAACCTCGGGTTGATACGGCGTGTACGAGGTCAGAAACTCGGCGCGGAGCAGCAATTGATCGACGCACGCCGGCTGGTAGTGCGCGTACGCGCCCCCGCCGAGAAACGACAGATGATCGGCGGCGGTCTTGTTGCGCGCGGCCAGTTCACGGAACCAGCGTCGCGACTCGATCTCCGACCATGGCCCGGGGATGTCCAACATGCGATCGAGCTTCACGTCGCCAGGAATCGTTTCGAAGAGTCGATCGATCGAATCGACTCCGATGACGCCGAGCATCTCGCGCACGTCTTCTGACGCGTTCGGGATGTACCGGTGCTGGTCTTGAAGGGGGTCAGGGAGTGTCATCGTGGTTCGTGGTTCGCGGTTCGTGGTTCGCCGCTGGTCTTGCGAGCCGCGGACCACGAACCGCGGACCACTATTTTCCCGCTTCCGTCTGAATGTAATCCTCGTAATCTTCCGCGTTCATCAACTCGTCGACCTCGTCGGGCGCGGTGAGCTTGATCTTGATCATCCAGCCGTCGCCGTATGGATCGGTATTCACCAGCTCCGGCTTGTCGGCCAGCGATTCATTCACTTCGACCACCTCGCCGGAAACGGGAGAGAAAAGCTCGGAGACGGCCTTCACCGACTCGATGCTCCCCAACTCATCGCCGAGTTCCAGTTGCGTGCCGACCTGCGGTAGCTCGACAAAAACCACGTCGCCCAGCTCCTTCTGCGCATAGTCGGTGATCCCGATGGTGCCCACGTTTCCTTCCACGTGAATGTACTCGTGGCTCTTGGCGTACCTGCTGTCCTCAGGAGTCATCGCACCATCCTTATGACTTCGCCCGTTTGTAGAACGGCGTGGGAACGACGCGGGCCCGAGTTTCCTTTCCGCGGATCAGAATCGTGAACGTGCTGCCAGGCGCTGATCTCTCGAGCGGAAGATACGCGAGGCCGATCGCTTTTTTCAATGTTGGCGAATGCGTGCCGCTGGTGACTACACCGATTTCCTCCCCGCAGTCGATGACCGGATAGCCGTGCCGGCCGATGCCCCGATCGACCATTTCGAAGCCGATCAGCTTCCGCCGCGGCCCCTCGGCCTTCTCCCGCTCCAGAACTTCGCGGCCCATGAAATCGCCTTTCTCCAGCTTCACGATCCAGCCGAGGTCCGCCTCCAGAGGCGTCGTGGAATGATCGATGTCATTGCCGTACAGCGCCATTTTCGCCTCGAGACGCAGGGTGTCGCGCGCGCCGAGGCCGCAGGGCTTGACGCCGCGGTCGACGAGCGTGCGGAACACGCGCGGACCGTCCTCCGGCTCGCAGTAGATCTCGAAGCCGTCTTCGCCGGTGTAACCGGTGCGCGAAACGATCGACGCCGCGCCGTCCACGATTCCTCCGGCGAATCGGTAGTACTTCATGGAGGATAGATCGAGATCGGTCAGCGGCTGGAGAATTCGTTCGGCTTCCGGACCCTGCAGCGCGAGCTGCGCGTAGTCGGCGCTGACGTTCCGCACTTCAACGTCCATTCCTTTCGCGCACTCCAGCAGCCACTCGTAGTCTTTGTCCGTGTTCGCGGCGTTGACCACGACGAAGTAGTCGTCGCCGCTCATTCGATAGATGAGGATATCGTCGACAAATCCGGCGGTCGGATACAGCAAGCCGTTGTACTGCGCGCGTCCGTCCTCCAGCTTCGAGACGTCATTGCACGTGGTGCGCTGGAGCAGCGGCAACGCTTGCGGCCCTTTCACGGTTACCTCGCCCATGTGCGAGACATCGAACAGGCCGGCGTGCGTCCGCACCGCCTCGTGCTCGTCGAGAATGCTGGAGTACTGGACGGGCAGCTCCCATCCGCCGAAGTCGACCATCTTTCCGCCGAGCTGATGCTCCACGGGATGGAGAGGGGTCTTCTTCAGAAGAGTTTCGATCATGGGAGTCTCCGGAAGGGCAGCGTACTTTACAATGCGTTCCAGGAGCCGGCAAGGGAGCGGCGGGCGTGAAAAACGAGATCGGCGATTTCCTCGATCACCTCACTTACGAGCGCAACGTCTCCATCAACACGGTGACCGCGTACCGCGAGGATCTGGAATCGTTCGTCGGATTTCTCTGCAACGACTTCTTCACGCTGGGACGCGATCAGCTCGACTGGCCGCGCGTCGATCGCCTGGCCATCCGCTCCTACATCGCATTTCTGGCTCGCAAGAAGCTCAGCCGGGCATCGATGGCCCGTCACCTCTCGACGCTGCGCACGTTCTTCCGCTTCCTCATGCGCGAGGAGATCGTGGAGAACAACCCGGCCAGAACCGTGACCACACCGAAGCGCGAGAAGTATCTGCCATCGGTGTTGCAGTCATCGGACATCGCGGTCCTGTTTGAGCAGCCGGACGTCTCCAACGCGTTGGGCCTTCGCGATCTGGCGTGCCTGGAGATGCTGTATGCCTCCGGTCTGCGCATCAGCGAGTTGGTGGGAATCGACATCGACGACGTGGAGCTGCGTGGACGCCTGGTGAAAGTCCGCGGCAAGGGATCGAAAGAGCGAATCGTGCCCTTCGGCAGCAAAGCGGAGGCTGCGCTCCGTGCATGGTTGCGCGAGCGGAAGGCACCCGCCGATGAGCCGGCGATCTTCGTCAACTATCGCGGCGAGCGAATCACGACGCGGAGTGTGCGCCGGCTCTTCGAGCGCTACGTCCGCGCCGCATCATTGCGAGCCGGAATCTCACCGCATACGCTGCGGCATTCGTTCGCCACGCATCTCCTCAACGCCGGCGCCGACCTGCGGTCCATTCAAGAGCTCCTCGGCCACGCATCGTTGTCTACGACGCAGAAATACACGCATCTGAACGACTATCAGTTGCTGGCGGTGTATAAGAAGGCCCATCCTCGGGCGTGATCTGGAGTGCGGCAAAAGCACTCCAGAAAGAAAATGCCGAATCGACTTTCGAAAGAGACCTCGCCTTATCTTCTTCAGCACGCACACAACCCCGTCGAGTGGTATCCGTGGGGGGAAGAGGCGTTGGCCAAAGCGCGCCGCGAAAACAAACCGATCTTCTTGTCGATCGGGTATTCGGCGTGTCACTGGTGTCACGTCATGGAGCGAGAGTCGTTCGAGAACGAGGAAGTGGCCTCGATTCTCAATGAGCGCTTCGTGTCGATCAAAGTCGATCGCGAGGAACGGCCGGACATCGACTCGATCTACATGCAGGCCGTGCAACTGATGACCGGGCACGGCGGCTGGCCCATGTCGGTCTTTCTGACGCCGGAGGGCGGTCCGTTCTACGCGGGAACCTACTTCCCGCCGGACGATCGCCACGGGATGCCGGGCTTCAAGCGCGTGCTGGCGCACGTCTCTGACACGTACCGGTCCCGTCGAAACGACGTCGAGGAAGCATCCGCTGAGATCGTTCAGGCCATCGGTGCCTCGCTGACGATGGGGAAAGCGGCAGCCATCGAGCATCACGCACTCGATCGCGCCGCCGCGCGGATCGCACAGACATACGATCCCGAACATGGCGGCTTCGGCGCCGCGCCGAAGTTTCCGCCGTCGATGACGCTCGATTTTCTGATGCAGGTGAACAACCGAGCCAGCAACCCTCAGCTCGAAGAGATCATCGTCAACACGCTCACCAGGATGGCCCGAGGAGGGATGTACGATCAGATCGGCGGCGGATTTCATCGCTACTCCGTGGACGCGCGCTGGCTGGTGCCGCATTTCGAAAAAATGCTGTACGACAACGCGCTCCTGGCCCGGCTCTACACGCGTGCCTGGCAGTGGAAGAAGGATCCCTTCTTCGCCCACATTGCCAACGAGATTCTCGGCTTCGTGCAGCGGGAGCTGACCTCGCCTGATGGCGGCTTCTATTCGACACTCGACGCAGACAGCGAGGGGGTGGAGGGGAAGTTCTACGTCTGGTCGCGCCGGGAAGTGATCGACGTGCTGGGCGAAGAAGAGGGACGCATCTTCAGCGCGCTGTATGACATCAGCGAGCGAGGCAACTGGGAAGGCCACAACATTCTCAATGTTCCTCGCGATCCGGAGAGCGTCGCCGCGGACCAGGGTGTCACCCTGGAGCAGCTCT
>QHVS01000088.1 GCA_003223635.1 Acidobacteriota bacterium
ACGTCGATCCGGAAGAGGCGGCGAAACTCGCGGCGCTCGGCTACATCGGGACGCCAAAGAATCGTGGCGGGCCGCTTCCCAATCCTCGCGATGAGATCTCGCACCTGGCCGACATCAAGGCCGCATTTCATCTCGCCGACGAGCGGCGATACGACGAGGCTGTTCCCGCCCTGCGCGCGCGCCTGCAGCGCAACCCGCGGCTGCAGGACGTCTGGTCGAAGCTCGGCGAAGTCCTCGTGGAATCCGGACGCACCAGCGAAGCGATCGACACTTACAAAAATGCGATCGCCCAGTCCGAAATCTTTTCGCCCGATCTCGCGCTGGGCCTGGGATTCGCGTATCTGAAAGCTGGAAATCCACAGGAGACAATCGCCCACGCGCAGCTCGCCCTGAAGATGAATCCGCGCGAGGCGCATGAGCTGCTGGCCCGCGCGTTTGCGGCGGAGCGCCGGTTCGGAGAGTCGGAACAGCACGCGCAGGCGGCAATCGACGCCGGCGATCGACAGCCGACGTCAATTCTCCTTCTCGCCGAAATTCAGCGCGACGAAGGAAAGCTGCAGGAGGCTCTTCAGACCATCACAGCGGCGGAGCGGCGGGGCAACGATCTCGAAGTGAAGCACCTCTACGGGATCGACTATCTCCGCGGAGACATTCTGGCGCGCCTCAATCGCCCTGACGAGGCGATCGCCGCGTACCGTCGCGAGATCCTCAACTCGCCGGAGCACCTGCAGTCGTACGCGAACCTGGCGGTGATTTACCTCATCGAAGGAAAGCGCGCCGAAGCGGAGCGGGTGCTCGAAGAGATGGCGAGAGCCAATCCGCACCGCGGCGCGTATCTGCTGGCCGCAAAGACGCTCGAAGCGTTCGAGGATCTGAGAGGGGCCGCGCGCTGGCGCGCGAGAGCAAGACCCCTCACCCTGCCCTCTCCCCGCAAGCGGGGAGAGGGTTCTCGAGGAGGAACGCCGCGTCGAGTGCCCTCGCCCCGCGTGAGCGGGGAGAGGGTGGCGCGAAGCGCCGGGTGAGGGGCGTCGATTAGATCTCGCTGAATACGCGATCGAAGAGTACGACGGGCACGATCTGGCCCGCGTCGACCGCGGTGACGCCCGCCTCGACGACGGCCAGACCGTTGGCCTGCACCATCGAGGTCGATACGCCGGAACCTTGCGACGGCATCGGCTCGGCCATCAGCGTTCCGCTCCGCGCCACCACCCGCACGCGAAGGTAATTCCGTCGATCGCCGCGCGATTTCAGCGGCGCTGTCACTCGCGCTTCGACGGTGGGAGGGAAAAGGTTGATGCGCTGGCCCATGGCCTTACGGATCGACGGGCCGATGAAGAGGAGAAACGACACCATGCACGAGACAGGGTTTCCCGGCAGGCCGAAGAACAGCCGCTCGCGCAGGCGTGACAGCACGACCGGTTTGCCGGGCTTCATGGCGATCTGCCAGAACTTCGTCTCTGCGTCGAGCTTGTCGAGAGCGTCCTTGACGTAGTCATACGCGCCGACCGACACGCCTCCGGAGGAGATGATGAAATCGGATTCGAGCGCCGACTCGATCGCGGCAGTAGTAGCCTCCAGCGAGTCAGGAACGATCCCGATCATGCGCGGGATGGCTCCCGCTTCCCGGACCATGGAGGCGAGGGAGTATGAATTCGAGTTCACCACTTTTCCCGGCGGCCGCGGCTGATCGACGTCGACGATTTCATCCCCGGTGGAGATGATGGCGATGATCGGCCTGCGGCCGACGCGCACTACGCTCTTCTGCACGCTGGCCAGCACGCCGATCTCCGCCGCGCCTACCGGCGTTCCCGCCTGCAGCACGACATCGCCTTTGTGCATGTCCTCGCCCCGCGCTCGCACGTTGGTCCCGCGCTTCAGCGCCTTCTGCACGGTGACGAATTCCGAGCCGGCGTCGGTGATCTCGACGTGCGCGACGGTATCCGCTCCATCCGGAATGAGCGCGCCGGTCATGATGCGAATGGCTGTCCCTTTCGACACTCGCTTCGTGGCCACGGTCCCGGCGGGAAGATCCTCGATCACTTCGAGTCGGACGGGCGAATTGGCGATGTCCTCCGCGCGAACGGCGTATCCATCCATGGCCGTGTTGTCGCCTTGGGGGATGTCGTAGGTGGCGACCACGTCTTCGCGCAGCACTCGGCCCAGCGCATCGGTGAATGCCACCGGCTCACTGCCGAGGATGATCACCTCGGCCAGAACTCGCTCCTGTGCTTCTTCGACCGACAGCATCCGCTCGCCGGCGCGGGGAGTCTGGAAGGTGGTCACGCTAGCCGCCCGAGAAGGCGACGACGATCTCTACTTCGTCGCCGGGGTTGAGAACGACCTGTTTCTCGCCGTGCAGAACGAGATCGCCGTTCACCGCGAAGTTGAACAGCTCGTCGCGCTCATCGTTGTCCAGCCCCAGCCTGGCGATGACTTCGCCCAGCGACGTGGCCATCATGGTGACCACTTCACCGCGTCCGTCGCGCAACAGCTCCGGAAGGCGAACGGTGATCATGACGTCAGCACCGATTCCAGCTCCGCGCGCCACTCCGGCCGCGGCACGCCGTCCGCTGTGAGGTTGGAGATTTCGTAGAAACGCGTAAGCATCTGATCGAATTCGTTTCGATCGATCTTCTCACCTTTGTACGGCCCGACGCCGATGGCCTCTTCGAACCATCGCTTCGGAAGCGTGTCATCCTTGCGGCCCACGCCGAGTTGGGCGTTGATCATTCGCTCGACGCCCATGATGTTCAGCCCGATGCCATCGATCTGCGCGAGCGACAGCTCGATGCCGGTAATGTTCGCGACCTGATCCACGAATTCTTCATAGCCGGGCAGCGTCGGTGAGTTGAACAGCTTCGTGGTGAAGCGGCACATGCCCACCGAGTCGCCGACGGCGTAAATGTTTTCGCAGCGGCGGACAGCGATCTCTTTCCCGCCATAGCTGTTCGGTTCGGCCGACACGTCGCCGCCGTACAGCTCGCGCTTGAAGTCGGGGTCGTCGTTGATCTTCGCGTTGATCTCCAGGGTGACGCGGTTCCGAAGGTGATCCATCCCGCGGGTGGACACGGCCAGGCCGAGGGCGAACGCCTTGAGGATGCGCGCATCGTGCGGATCGCTCTGCGTCAGCCCCTTCACGGCCATCAGATAGTCGAGCGCTTCCGGTGGATAGTGACCCTTGTCCGCTGCTCGCGATGAGTCGGCGATGACGTTGCCGAATCCCTCGCGCTCCGCTGTCATGAAGAGAAGCCGCTCGATGACTTCGTAGTTCCCCCACCTCACATCGAGACCGCCGGTCTGCTCGCTGGTGATGATGCTGCGCTGCATCAGCTCCATGGCCCAGGCGATGGCGCTGCCGGTGGACGCTGTGTCGAGTCCGAGATCGTTGCAGATGTTGTTGAGGCGGAGGACCTGCGTCACTTCGCTGATGCCGATGTTCGGTCCGAACTTGCCGACGGTCACGTATTCCGGACCATCGCCCTTTACGTATTGATCCTGCGGGGTGTGCTCGCAGCCGGTCATGTCGTTCAGAGGCCGGCAATTCACCGGGCAGGCGAAGCAGCCCTCCATGCCGGGACGGAACGGATCGATGTTTTCGGCATCGAGCTTGTCGGTCCACGTCGTTTCCTGATTGTTCTTCGTCCCCATCGCGCCGAGCATCCGCGAGGGTTTGTAGAGGAACGGCGTGCCGCGCACTTTCATCGCGTTTTTGATCACCGAGGCGCTGAGGAGCTTCTGAGCCACATCGCGGTTCCGCGTCTTGTGCGGCCGGAACGGAGTGAGATCGGCGCTGCGTCCCTGAATGACGACCGCCTTCAGGCGCAGCGATCCCATCTTGGCGCCGGGGCCGCCGCGGGCATAGATCGCTTTCGGTCCGGCCATGATGCCGGAGCAGAGCGCCAGGTTCTCACCGGAAGTCGCGATCGCCGCCAGGCCGTAGTCTTTTCCTTCCACGCCATGGAAATCGCGCGCGATCGCTGCGCGGAGGTCGAGGTTGTCCATACCGACCCATGGCGCAGCGTCGACGAACTTCACTTCGTCGTCTTCAATGTGCAGCAGCGTCCACTTCCGCGCTTTTCCGTAGAGCACGAGATGGTCGACGCCGTTCAGCTTCATGAATGATGGGAAGTAATCGCCGGCATTCGAGTCGAGCAGCACGCCGCTTTCGGGCGACCATGATGTGACGTTGCCGCGGGATGCGGATGGCACCAGCGACGTCAGAATGCCGGTGCCGAAGATCAGCGGGATGTCGGCGTGCAGCGGCTCGAGCGACGGATCGAACAGATTGTGCAGCAGGTACATGTTCACGCCGCGGCCACCGAGGAAGGTCTCCACGACGCGGCGAGGGATGTAGGCCCGGCGGATTTCCTGACGGTCGAGGTCAACGAAAATCGTCTGCCCCTGGGTGGGGAATTGCGGCTCAGAGGCGAGCCGCCTCATCAGGCGGTCGATGCGCGCGTGGATCGGCACAGCACTCATCCAACAGGCATGCTAACGCCCGTTCTTCCGATTGCGAAAGAACTCGCGGACGACCTCTGCGGCGTCGCGTTTTTTCCCATCGACCTCGTAGTTCAAGCTCCTCATCGTCGCATCGTCGATGCTGCCGGCCAGCGACTGCAGAGCGGCGGACGCGCCGCTGCACCGCTGATCGATATCGGCGCGCGACACCACGGCGGCATCGTACGGCGGAAAGTAATGCCGGTCATCTTCCAGCGGCAGGAGATTGAGCGACTGGATCAGCCCGTCAGTCGAATTGCCGGCGATCAGGTCGACCTGACCGGTGGCCAGCGCCTTGTACGTCAGGCCGAGGTCCATCGTCTTCGGATCTTTGGCGAAGTGCAGACCGTAATGCTTCAGCAGGCCATTCCATCCGTCCGGTCGTTCGGCGAACTCGTATCCGAAGCCGGGCTGAAACGTCGATTCCACGCGCTTCAAGTCCGAGATCGTCCGCAGGCCGGCGTCGCGGCGCACGATCATGGCGAATGTGTCGTTGAAGCCGAGGTTCGGGCCCCAATGAAGGTTGCGTTTTGCGTACGCGGCGGACACTTCGCGGTCGACGGCCGCGCGATCCTTGATGGCCGGGTGGTGAAGGATCGCCGTCAGGGCTGTGCCGGAATACTCGACGTACGAGTCCAGCGAGCCGGAGGCAATGGCCGCGTCGCACACGAGTGTGCCGCCGAGGTTGAGACGGCGATCGACGGTGCAGCCGGCGCTCTCGAGCTTCTGCGCGAGCATCTCGCCAAGGATGACTGACTCCGTGAAGTTCTTGGACCCCACGACGATCGGTGGTTGCTTCGCACACGCGATCAGAGCGAGAAGAGGGATGAGGGCGGAGGGATGAGGGATGAATGCGAGCAGTCGAAGCAATAGTTTTTTCATCCCTCAGCCCTCATCCCTTAATCAAGCGTCGTTCCACAAGTGTCAGCACGACATCCGCCACCAACGCCAACACCGCTGCCGGCAGCGCCCCGGCCAGAATCAGCCGCGAATCGACCATAGCCACGCCTCGGAAGATCAACGTGCCCAGCCCGCCGCCGCCGATTGCCGCAGCGATCGTGGCCACGCCGATCCCGACCACCGTGGCAATGCGGATGCCGGCCACGATCGTCGGCATGGCCAGTGGAAGCTCGACATCCGTGAGCAATTGCCGCGGCGTGAGCCCCATGGCCACTCCCGCTTCGACGACCAGGCGGTCGACGCCGCGGATGCCGGTCAGCGTATTTCGAACGATCGGCAGCAATGAATAGAGGATGAGGGCGACGATCGCCGTGCGCATGCCGATGCCGCCGATGAACGGCACGGGGATGAGAAATCCGAAGAGGGCGAGGGAAGGGATCGTCTGGATGGCATCGACGATGCGCAAGGCCACGCGTCCGGCTCGCGGGCTCCGCGCGCACCAGATGCCGAGTGGAATGCCGAGCGCGATGGCTACGCCAACGGAGATAGCCACGATCACCACATGCTCACCGGTAGCGCGAAGGATGGTGATCAGCATGGTGTGAGGCTGGCCGCGGCGACGAATCGTTGAGCCAGTGGCAGTGGTTGCGAGAGGAACGCGTCCGCCGGCGTGTCGGAAACGATCCGGCCTCCATCAAACAAGACCAGTCGCTCCGCCACGCGCATCGCTTCTGGCAGGTCGTGGGTGACGAAGAGGATGGTCACGCCGCTGCGAAGGGCGCGAAAGACATCCTGAAGGTCGCGGCGGACGATCGGATCGAGCGCGCCGAACGGCTCGTCGCAAAGCAGGATCGTGGGATGGGCGATCATCGCCCGCGCAATTCCGACGCGCTGCTGCTCACCGCCGGAAAGAGACGCCGGATATCGTGCGCCGAAACGCTCCAGCGGCATGTCGAGCTTGCGCATCATCTCTTCCGCAGCGCCCCGAATATCGGTCTCGCTCCACTTCAACAGTCTGGGAACCGTCGAAACGTTTTCGTACACCGTGCGATGAGGAAACAGCCCGGATCCTTGAATGATGTACCCGGTTCGCCGCCGAAGGGAGATCAGATCGCTGTTCGCCAGCGCGACGCCATCGACGAGCACTTCGCCCTGCGTCGGCCGCGCGAGGCCGTTCACCAGGCGAAGCGTCGTCGTCTTGCCGGCGCCGCTGCGACCGATCAACGCCACCGCCTCGCCCGCAGCGATGTGCAGATTGATATCGTGCAGAATCGATTTCACGGAGACATCGCGGAACTGGACCGAGGACGGCACCCAGAGATTCTAGAATCAACGGATGAACCGGCGGGGATTGCTTTACGCGTTGGTGATGACCGCCGCGGCGGCACGACTCCTTCTGCAGATGGCGGCGCTGCCGCCCTACGCCGGCCTGGATGAGGTCTACCACGTGGCGCGCCTGGCGTTTGTCCGCGCGCAGGGGCGAAACCCGACCATCTTCGAGTGGTCCGTGCCGCCGTATTTGTTCGCCAGCATGGCCGGACGCTCCGATTTCTCCGCGGCATTTTGCGTCGTCGGCCCGAAGTGGCCGGAAGTTGTCCACAGCCAGGCGGTGATCGTCGATCGGCCGCTGCAGGCGCGCGTGCTGAAGCCGTACCTCATGCCGAACTACGAGGCGCAACAGCCGAGCCTCTACTACTCGCTGTTCGCGCGCCTCGCGCCGCTGCGCACGCCGATGTTCGAGTTGCGCGTCTGGCGATTCCTTTCTGTTTTGTTCGCCCTGATCATTGTTGCGGCGACGGCGTTCATCGGCGAGCGATGGTTCGGCCCCGCCGGCATTCTGGCCGGCGCGCTCGTAGTTTCCCTGCCGACGTGGCTGACGCTCGTCGTCCGCGCGAGCAACGACGCGTTCGCCTGCGCGCTGCTCGCGATAGCCGTGGTGGTGAGCGCGTCGGCGCCGCGCAGCCCGTACGGAGAAGCGATCGCCTGGGCCGCGGCCCTGGCAGCGAAGCTCTACACGTGGCCGGTGGCGCTCGTTTTACCGCTGTTCTGGCGGCAGCAGCGCGCCCATCGTGACCGCGTGTCGCTGGTGATGATCGCTTGTGCCCTTTCTGCGGCGTTGACGATCTCGGATCTCAGTACGAGGACGCGCAATCCGCTCGGCCTCTTCGCGTTCGATACGGCTGCCGGGCATGCCGCTGCGATTCGCTACGGCGAGATGCTGAAGATCTGGATCGCCACGCTGGCCTGGACCAGCGGCCAGCATTGGGACGCCCTCACGCCGCTGGCCATCGCGCTCTACCTCGGTCCGATCCTCGCTCTCGTTGTCATCGCGCAAAGCCCCTC
>QHVS01000005.1 GCA_003223635.1 Acidobacteriota bacterium
CATTTGATCTCCGGATTCTTGCGGATGGTTCCCGTAGCGCTGCAGGGAGCATCGAGGAGCACGGTTGAAAACCGGCGGCGGAATGCCGCGCGCCGGCCGTCGCTGACGACGATCGCGCGGGAGCGCCCCATCAGCGGCCGCAGACGCCCGAGCGAGATGTCGTTGCTGATCACTCGCGCGCCGCGCGCAGTCATGATCAGCGTCTTGCCGCCGGGCGCGGCGGCCAGATCGAGCACTTCCGTTCCCGTCGCCGCGCCCAGGTCGGCGATGACGGCGCTTCCCTCATCGAGAACATGGCCGTCGATGTCTGCGCTCGAGCCGGTGAGCCTGAACATACCCGGAACTAGTCGTGAGGGCTGCGCCGCCGGGGGCGGAGGTGCCCCACCGAGAAAAACATCCGGGTACGAGAGTTCCTGATTCGCTTCAGCGATCTTTGCCGCGCGGTCGGCGCCGTACATCCGCGTCCAACGTCGCAGAAGCCAATCGGGATGCGCGGTTCTCGTCGGGAGATCCTTCGCCAGCGAGGGAAGATCTGTTTCCGATGCTCGCCGAAGGATGGCGTTGACGAATCCTCGCGCGCGTTTCGCGTAACGGGCCGCGAGATCGACAGACTCCGACACCGCGGCGTACCGTGCCACGTCCATGAACATCAGCTGGTAGATGCCGAGGCGAAGGATATCGACGACGTTGGGATCGAGCTTGCTGATGCGGCGTTCGCTGATCGTCTCGATAGCTTGATCGAGGCGCGAGCGCCAGCGCAGAACCCCCAGCACCAGGGTGCGCACGAATCCGCTCTCGTTCTGCAGCAGGATGGCGGCGTAGGCTGATTCGTGCTCGACGCGCCGCAACAGTTGGAACGCGCGTTCGCGTTCGGTCACGAAATCTGCGCTCCGACGCGCCATCCCGCGCCGCGGGCGAATTCGGCCGCCGGCATCCTGGCCCGCCCGGCCCGCTGCAGCGTCAGAAGCTTGATCGCTCCATCGCCGGTGGCCACGGTCACGCCGTCATCGATGGAAAGAATCGTTCCCGGCTTCCCGCTCCGCTTCGCCGGCCGCAAATCGATCAGTTTCAGGTTGCCGATGAACACGCCGGGCCACGGATCGAACGCGCGAAACCGGTTGTAGATCGACGCAGTGCTGTCCTTCCACCGGATTTCGCCTTCACTCTTCTCGATCTTTGGCGCTTGCGTCGCCTCGGCGTGATCCTGCGGGACGCCCGGGCTGATGTGGTCGAGGGTGCGCAGGAGCGTCAACGCGCCGAGTCTGGCCAAACGCTCCGAAACCTCCGGCGTGCGTTCGTCGGGACCGATCGGCACACTCCCGGCGGCCAGCATGGGACCGTGATCGAGCTGTTCATCGACGCGCATGATGGTCACGCCGGTGATCGTTTCGCCGTTGGCGATGGCTCGCTGAATCGGCGCAGCGCCGCGATATTTCGGCAGCAGCGACGCGTGGACATTGAGGAAGCCCTGCTCCGGAATGGAGAGAAGTACAGCCGGCAGGATCTTGCCGTACGCGACGACTACGCCGACATCCGGCTTCAACGCTTCCACGTCCGCGAGAACGTCGCGCACCCGGGCCGGCTGTGCGAGCGGCAGGCGAAGCTCATGGGCCAACCGCGCGATCGCCGGAGTCTGGATCTTCAGCCCTCGCCCGGCAGGCTTGTCGGGCTGCGCGACGACCAGCGCGACGTCATGCGCGCTGGCCAGCGCCTCGAGCGCGGGCACAGCAAAGTCGGGAGTACCAAAGAAAACGATCCGCAATTCAGCGGGCGATTGTATGGTGCTTGGTGCTCAGTGCTCAGTAGTGGTGGCTACCAGGCACCAAGCACCGAGCACTATGGCGGTGCCGCCAGATGCGTCCCCGTCGCGGCGGTCGACGTCGTCTGCGTCGCGTGCTGGCTGTCGGTCGTCGGCGGCTGATCCTTCAACGTCGTCGTCGGCGCGGTCGCGTTGATCGGCTGGCGGGTCATGTTCTTTCCCTCCGCGCCGCTGTTTGGCTCCGGTTTTGGCCCGGGCATGCCGTGCGCCGTCGGCGTCTGCGACGAGGTGGTGACCGGGTGCGTCATTGCCGGCGGATTGTTCTGGTAATCGCGCGGAGGAGGCTCACCGCGGCACGCCAGCAGAAACGCCAGCGGCAGAATCAACAACGAAACGCGCATCGTCTACCGATGGGTTCAATGCACATGCCATGACGTACAATCCGCCGCCATGCGAGCGATTGCAGTTTCCGCATTTGTCCTCCTTTCGGCGGCGGTGGGCGCCGGCCAGTTGCCCGACGGCGACCAGCATTGGGCCGCGCGCGCCGAAGGGCATCAGGGGGGTCGGGCGAGCGCGACACACATCGATGCAGCGATCGCTGCCTATCAGCGCGCCGTTACGCTGAATCCCAACGATCTCGAGCCGCGCTCGAAGCTCCTTCGGGCAATCCGCTTCAAAGGCGCCTACGTCGCGACGACGAAGGACGAAAAGAAAAAGATCTACGACATGGGCAAAAGCGCCGGTGAAGAGGCGCTGGCCATCATCGATCGACAACTCGCAGCGAAAGGCCTCCGCTCCGTGACCAAGGCCACAGAAAAAGAGGTGGCCGACGCTGCTCGGACGCTTCCCGGCGCCGGCGAAGTATTCCACTGGGACGCAGTGAACTGGGGCGAGTGGGCGCTGGTCTACGGAAAGTTGGCGGCAGTGAGGCAGGGAGCCGCCGATCGGATTCGCCGCGAGGCGACCATCGCCATGCTCATCAACCCGGCCATGGAAGGCGGCGGACCCGCTCGGGTCCTCGGTCGCCTGCACGATCAGACCCCTCACGTGCCATTCCTCACCGGTTGGGCCTCCAGCCGTGAAGCGGTGAAGCTCCTGAACGAATCGCTGAAGATCGATCCGACGAACAAGATCACTCGCGTGTTTCTGGCCGAAGCGATGGTCGACAACAACAGCGACACGGGACCGCAGGCCATTCAGATGCTCCGCGAAGTGATCTCCACGCCGAACGATCCGCAATACGAAGTGGAGCAGGCGGCGGCACAGGCGGACGCTCGCGCGTTGCTCAGGAAGTGGGGCGCGTAAGCGCAGCCACCACTTCGCCCGCAAACGTATCGACGCCTTCGAAGCGCAGGCCGCCGGCGATCTCCGACTGCAGCCGCAAGGGAATTCGTTTCAACGTCGGAATGACGCCGCCATGCTGCTTCCACAGCGCTTCCTTGGCGCACCAGAAGTGCAGGAGGCGATTGGGGATCGTGCAGCGCTCCATCACTTCGTTCTCATCGTCAGTGAGAAAGAAATGTGCGGCGGCCTCGCGGAAGTCGCGCATCGCTTCGACGTCGAGCCCCACCGGCTGAGATCCGACCGCCGCGCCGCCATAGGGGCCAGAGTGGGAGAAGGAGACGCAATCGCCGGCCGCTCCCTGCCGGCGCAGCTCTTTCTCCGCGATGCGGCTCAGCATCCACTGCGTCTGCCGTTTGGGCAGGCGAAATGAGCGCGCCACGGCCAGCTCCTCCTCGCTGAACCACGACTCCGCTCGATCGACGGCCGAAATGACCAACGCTCGGCCGCGCCAGCTCTCTGGGAGCGAAACAATTCTCATGGCTGCCCGGATGGGACGGCGGCGAGGAAATGCGAGTCACCGTCCGGTTCGACTACCGTGGCGAAAGGCGCGCCTGTGCCGGCGATAGCCGTCACGCGAAGCGTCATCGTCTCATCGACGGCGGTCCCCAGCTCGCGCTCAATGTCATTCGTCCACCACACTTCTTCTTCCGGAACACCCGATTCGATCGTACGGCCGACGCGAACGTTGCCGCGGGTCCATGCGGAGATGCGGAACGTGGCCGGAATCCGGCCCAGGTTGATGACGCCGACGTTCATGCGGCTTCCCAGAGCTCGATGCGCAGGAATGCCGACGATGGTCGCCTCGGCGACCTCGCTTCCCGCGGTAATGGCGTCGCGCACCGTGAGTGGCGGCTCCAGCGATGCCCTCCCCTCGTGCGCGATGTCGCTGTTCTGCACCAGGGCGACGGGCGCACGCCCTTCGCGATGCTCGATCCATAGCGTGCCGATCTCCTGCAATCCGAAATAGGTCCGCACGACATCCGGCCAGCGGATGGTCTGGCGCGGAGCGAGGGTCAGGTTCCGGTCGACGCTTCGCTGCCCGGCGATGAAACGAAGTGAGACGCTGATCGGATCGCGAAACGGATTGTGCAGCGTCAAATCGGAAATCCAGAACGAATTGCTCGCTCCAGCCGCGCTACCAATCAGCGGAAAGACCATCGACGCGCGCTCGGACGCGGCCAGCGCCTTCTCGTCCGGCAATTGAATGCGCCGCAGATACGACTGCAGCGGAGCCGGCCTGGCCCGCGGATCGCGGATCCACACCTGGACTCCGCGCACCGACCGGTAATAGCGATAGCAGTCGTCGAGATAGGCCGCCACGCCCTGCGCGCGAATGGCGTTCGGCACTCCGTCGAACTCGTCGAAGTTCTCCGGCGATGTTCGGATCACCAAACCCGGCCTGGCAGCCTGCAGAGCGGCGATGACCTCCGCCTGCAGGGCGCGCGGCGACATGATCGGCACCTGATAGAAGCGCGTCGGATTCGGACGGTCGGCGAAAAAGTAAAAAGCAGGCTGGTTGGAAAAGTCGAAGATCGAATCATTCGGTCGCGTGAACTCCCGGATCGTCTTCGACACCTGATCGATGCGGAATGCCACCTCCTCTGCGTACGGATCGCGCTGCACGTGAAGGACCCGCCGCTGGTAGTTGACCAGATCATCGATGCGAGCGTTGATCAGGTCGGGAACCCAGAACAGCACGCCGAAAATCGGAATGGCCAGAAGGACAACCATCGATGCGAATGCGCGAGTCCCCGGATCGCCCTCCATCCAGATCTGCCGCAGTCGTCCGATGGCCACGACGGCGAGAATCACCAGCATCGGTCCGATGAGAAATGCCGAGAAATACTGATGGCGAAACTCCGCGCGGCCGAACGCGGTCCGCTGCGTGATGGTGGCAAACACTGTGAGAACCAGGAGTGCACGATCGAGCGTGTCCATGCGCCGCCTCAGAGCGCGCTGGATCAGGTAGATCGCGGCGACAGCGATGGTGAGCGGGCTGAGGATCAGATGGAACTTCTCGAAGAGAACGAACTCGGCCAGCGTATGCAGATTCAGATTCTTCCGGAATGTGGAGACGAGGTCCGGAAACGGCAACGACCAAACCGCATCGATGATGCGCGGGATGGTGACGAACGAGACCGTGGCGAAGTCCGGCAGAACGCCGCGGGCGATCAGATAGACGACAAACGGGGCGCATCCCACGATCAGGCCCACGGTGAAGGTTAGTGCGGCGCGCATTGTGTGTAGACCGGCTTCAGCCGGTCGGCCGGCTAAAGCCGGGCCACACACAAGCCAACAGAGAGCAATCGAGACAAGCGCCCCGGCAATGCTGTACAGGCCGATCTCATAGCTGAAGAATAGAGCGACCCCCGCAAAGAACCCGCTGAGAGCGACGGCGACGGTCGACCGTCGTTTCAGCCCGATCCACAGCAGCGCGACCACCGCCACTTGAAAAAACGTCCGATTGTTCTCCGTCGTCGTCCAGGCGGCTGTGGCCACGGTGAGGAGCGCGAGCGGAATCGACTCGAAGATGGCCAGGCCGAGGTACCAGATGGCCACGGAGAGAAACGCGCCGAGAACCACGGTCCGCGTCATGGCCACATCGAGCGATCGGCCGAAGAGTTTCATGAGCCACGCGTCGAGCAGTCCGTCTTCCAGCATCCCATGCAGCGGAAAGACCCCTCGATACGGCGCCTTGCCTCTCAGATAATCCGACGCCGGTCCGATCGACTCACCGCGATGGAACAGATCGATCGTCAACAAGTGCGCCGTCGACGCGTAGCTGACCAGATAGATCAGCAGCGGGATCACCACGATCGCGGCCACGTTCCTGGCAACGCCCGGCGAGATCGGATTTCGCAAACCGAGAGCCAGCGCAGCGATGATCACCAGGACAGCGATCATCACCGCCGCAGAGTGCCTCGTCGGGACAACGAAGAGCGGTAGGACCGGCAGGATGACCATCGGCAACGCTGCGCTCACCACGCGACGGAACACATCCTCTGCGGAGATGCCGAAATTCGGCTCGGTCAGGTGCGCGATCAGAAACGTCACGACCCAGAAGAGCAGCAGAAAAATCGCGACGAAGACCGTCTCCAGGAAAAGCGTCGGGAAGTGGGCGATGCGACGGCCGGTCACCAGGTAACGGAACAGAAACCAGGAGATCGCTTCGCAGAACAGCAGCGCGTGGTAGGGACTGAGCTCGCGTCGAAAGAACTGTCGCAGCCAGCGGCGCGTGTCGAAGAAGAGCAGACCGCGCGTAGCGCCGAACGCGATCGCCACCGGCAGAAGCAGGATCCAACCAGCCTTGCCCGTCGTCAGATAGAACAGCGGCGAGAGAAGGAACGGCGCCGTGAAGAGAACTGCGACGGGCATCTGACGCTGCACTCGACGGCGACCAAACCTGCGTTGCTCGCGTTCCAGGAGCTGTGCTCCGATGCGGCGAAACCAGATCGTCAGCGGCGGAACGGCCAGGAAGAAGATCGCGGCCCCGAGGTAATCCTTCAGCTTCGAGTAGCGCTCAATGGTCACCACTCCGATGGCTACGGGCGGGGTGGGCGGGAGGGAGCGGAAGAGGAGGGTGATGGAGAAAAAGACGCCGGAAGCGAAGCAGAATGCGGCGATCCAAAGCAGCGCCGCGGTGATCCGCTCGTAAATTCGCGCCATCGGCGCGAGTGTATCAGCGGGCGCCGAGCAGCCCGTGGCGCGCGGCAATTCGATCCATCGCCGCGAGAAGCGCCGCGATGGTCGCGTCGTCGTCATGCGCCGACCAGCGCGCGATGATCCATTCGAACGGCGCCGCGCGTGAAGCCGCGCAGCGAAGCTGTTCGATGAACGCGTTCAACCTCCGCTCGTCGATCAGGTTCGCTCGCCGCGGGCGCGACGAAGCCAGCGCCACCCGCAGCACGCGCAGCATCCACGGCTGCAGGGCCTCCCGCTGTCCCCTCACGGCCGGCCGACGGGGCCCGAACCCGAGAGGATCTGCCTCGATATCCTTCGACGCTTCAGGCCGCGGCGGCAGCGGGCGGCGATACGCGCTCTTCGGCGTGCGCGCGCCCTTCTTGCGGGCCGCAAGAATCGCAAAGTCCGACGGGATCGATCCACGGTCGATCAGGGCTCCCTCCAGCGAGCACAGAAGCTCGATCGCCCCGCGCTCGTGGGGATCGTCAAAGCGAAAGTTCTGGACGATGTCGTACAGGAGGTGCATCAGAATCGTTCCGCCGAGCTGCTTGACCTCCAGAACGTCAAAGCGCTGCCGGATCATGGGCATCAGATCCGATGCGCGAACGGCCTCGGAAGGGTCGTTGGCGATCATCTGGTCGATCGTCGGGCGCTCCCTCGCCTCGTAGACTCGATCTTCGAGCGCACCGTGGCGAAGCTGCGCCGGCAGACAGCGCAAAAGATCGTTGACGATCGCCAGGATCTCATCGCTGAACTGAAAGCGATTCGGTCCGATGTACTCGTTGACGATGAACGTCGCCTCCGGCTTCATGGCCCGCTCGACCTGCTCGAAAGCATGCTCGAGCTTTTCGACGTGATGAAGGATCGAGTGAGCGACGACGACGTCATACGCGCCGGCTTCGAGAGTGTCGCGATTGAGGTCGGCGACGGAATAGCGGATCTTCGGCCCCCCTCGCGCCCGCGCTCGCGCCACCGCCGCCTCGGCGAAGTCTAGGGCGTCGATGCGGCTGACGAACGACCACTCCGACACCGTTCGCTCCAGCCAACCTTCGCCACAGCCGAGAACTAGAACGCGCAGGTCCTGACCAACGAAATACCGATGCGCCCAGGAGGAGAGCCAGTCGCGCGCCGGGTCGCCGGTAGCGCGCTCGTTCAGATGCATCAGGACGGCGGTGGACGCCATCCAGCTCACCTCGCCGAGCCTGTGCGTGTAGTCGGCGGATCCCCAGAGGCGCGCTGCGTCCATCAGAACGCCTCGACGATCGCATCGCGCAGCGACTCGATGCTCGCCGACGAAGCCTCCACGTTCGGCTCGCGTCCATGCTTTCTCAGCGCATCGCTGGTCATCGGACCGATGGATGCAACGCGCGCGTCCTGCAGGATGGATGCAGCGCGATCGGCTGCCGCTGCGTAGAAGTTGTCCACCGTCGATGCACTGGTGAACGTCACGATGTCGATGTCTTGCAGGATCGCCGGATCGGCAGCAAGGCGGCGCGTCTGATAGGCGACGACCAGATCGACTTCGCCGCCGCGCCGGCGCAGCTCCTCGATCAGCTCCTCCCCCCCTTCCGCCCCGCGCACGATCGCCGTGCGAATTCCGCGCTGGTCGCCCTCCAGCAGCGGCAGCAGCGCCGCTGACTGGAACTTCGGCGGCACGAGATCCGGTTCGATGCCGCTCGCGCGCAACTCGTCAGCCGTCGATTCACCCACCGCGGCGACCATCACCAGGCCCAGAGCCCGCGCGTCTTTGCCGTGGAACCGCAATCGATCGAAAAAAGATCGCACTCCGTTCGTCGAGGTGAAGATCAGCCACTGGTAATCATCAAGCACGTCGATGAGGCGATCGAGCGATTCGTAGGAATCCGGCGGAGCAATCTCGATCAGCGGGAACTCGATCACCTGCGCTCCCGCTTCCTCCAGCAGCCGTCTCAGCCCGGACGCCTGCTCGCGCGCTCGAGTGACGACGACGCGCTTTCCAAAGAGCGGCTTCGATTCGAACCAGTTGATCGCGTCGCGCAACTGAACGACCGCCCCCACCACGACGAGCGCTGGCGTGGCTACTCCCTGGGCGCGATCAGCGATGTCGGCCAGCGTGCCGCGGATGACCTGCTGCTCCGGCGTCGTCGCTTTGGAAATGACGGCCACCGGTTCAGCGTCGCGCATTCCGTTCTGGCGAAGATTCTTCGCGATCACTGCCAGGTTGGCCGTACCCATCATGAAGACCTTCGTGCCCCGCAAGCGCGCCAACGCGGCCCAGTCGACGCCGGCCGAGTCGTCGCCCTCGTGGCCGGTAACCAGCGTGACGGTAGCGGCGTGTGCCCGATGCGTCACCGGAATGCCGGCGTAGGCGGGGCCGCCAATCGCCGACGAGACGCCGGGAACAATCTCGAACTCGACGCCGGCCGCCGCCAACTCTTCGGCTTCCTCACCCCCCCGACCGAAGACAAACGGATCCCCGCCCTTGAGCCGCACCACGCGCTTGCCTTCGCGAGCCTTCTGGATGAGCAGGCGATGGATCTCCTCCTGAGGCACGGCGTGGGCTCCGGCGCGCTTGCCGACGAAGATCAGCTCCGCGCTTCGCGGCACTCGCGACAGAACGTCCGGAGAGACGAGGGCATCGGTGGCCACCACATCCGCTGACTCGATGAGCTCCGCCGCGCGCAGCGTGAGCAGATACGGATCGCCTGGGCCTGCGCCCACGAGGAAGACCTTGCCTATCGGTTGTCGGGCCAACGCAGGAGCTCCTCAGCGCCCTGACTGATCAGCGCATCGTACACAGCGCCGATTACTTCTTTCGGGTCGGTTCCGCTTTTTGTGACGCGGACGCTGCGAACACCGTCAATCTCTCCGAAGAAGACCCGAACAGTAATTCCCCGATCGATCGAGGCGTGAACGGCGACGGCCGAGTAGCAGTCGAGCAGGTTATCGAATTTCTGAAGCACGCCGCGCTCGCAGCGTGCGGCCAGAGCGGCTCGCCAGTCGTTGATGATCTCCACGGCGACTCGGGAGCGATCGTCGGCCGTCTCCACCACGATGATCCCCTGCCCGGCCGCTGGAATCATCTCCTCGACTGAAAAATGCGACGTGATCTCTGCGTCGAGGCCGAGGCGGTGAAGGCCTGCCGCGGCGAGAACAGCGCCGTCGTACTGGCCGGACTGCACCTTGGCCACGCGCGAGTCGACGTTGCCGCGGATCTCTTCGAACCGCAGGTCGGGCCGCAGAGAGCGCAACTGCGCCCGTCGCCGCGGCGCGCTGGTTCCAACCTTCGCACCCGGCGGCAGTTCTCCGAGCGGAACGCGATCGCGCTGCACCCACGCGTCGCGCGGATCGCCTCGCTCGAGAAATGCGGCCAGGGCGAATCGTGGGGGCACGATCGAGGGAACGTCTTTCAGACTGTGCACCGCGAGATCGATCGTCCCGGCCATCAGCGCTTCTTCCAGTTCTTTGATGAAAACGCCCTTGCCGCCGATCGATGCCAGACTCGCGTTGTGCCGTTTGTCGCCGGTCGTGCGGATGGGGATGATCTCGGTTTGGAATTCCGCGTCGACCAGCCGCCGGGCCACCTCATTCGCCTGCCACAACGCTAACTTGCTTCCGCGAGTGCCGATGCGAAGCGGTCGGCTCATCGCAATCCGAAGATCTTGCGGATCGTCTGACGCAGCGATTCGCGTTCCTGCGGCTCGTCGGCCGATTCCTTCAGCCGCAGAATCGGATAGTGGAGGATCTTATTGACGATCTGCGTCGTCAGCAGCTCCAGCGCCTGGCGCTGATCGGCGGTCACCGGACCGAGTCTGCGGAGACATTTCTCCAGCTCCGCGGTGCGGATCGACTCCAGCCGCTCCTGCAGCTCCACGATGGTGGGTACTGCATCAGCAGGCGCCGGCGGAAATGGTCCACTTCCCGGGCCACGATCTCTTCCGCCTGCTCCGCCTTCTGCAGCCGCAGCTCGCGGTTGGAGTCGGCAACCTGCTGCAGGTCATCGATGTTGTACAGATAGGCGCCGTCGACCTGAGCGATGGCAGGATCGAGGTTCCGCGGCACTGACAGGTCGATCAGAAACAGATTGCGCATACGCCGCGCAGTGAGAGCACGCTCGACCTGCTGCGCCTCCACGACGTAATGCGGCGCTGCCGTCGAGGCGATGACGATGTCACACGTGGCCAGGTGCGGGTCAATCTCTTCGAAGCGGATGGCCATCCCGCGGAAACGCGCCGCCATCTCCTCGGCTCGTTCATGCGCCCGGTTGGCGACAAAGATCTGCTTCAGCCCGAAGCCAGCGAGATGCTCGGCCGTCAGCTCGCTCATCTTTCCCGCGCCGAGGAGCAGGGCCTGCAGGCCGTGGAGATCGCCGAAGATCTTCCGGGCCAGCTCCACTGCGGCGTAGGGAACCGACACGGCGTGCTCTCCGATGCCGGTCTCGCTGCGCACCTTCCTGGCCACGCGCATGGTTTCTTCGAAGAGCCGATGCAGCAGCGGATCGATCGCTCCGCTCCGCTGCGCCGCGAGAAATGAGGTGCGCACCTGTCCGCCGATCTGCGGTTCGCCCACCACCATCGAATCGAGGCCGGAAGCGACGCGGAAGAGATGCCTGGCCACGTCGGCGTAGCGAAGGATGTAGAGATGCTTCTCCAATTCCGAGCGGCTGCTTGCGCCGCGCGCGCTCAACCAGTCGACAAATGCCTCGATGACGTCTTCCCTCTCCGCGGAAAGAATGACCTCGACGCGATTGCAGGTCGAAAGCAACGCCACGCCGTCGATCGGGGCGATCACCTTGAGCTCGTCGAGCGTTGCGGCGAGCTGCGCATCGGCCACGCTCATCCGTTCGCGCACGGCGACCGGCGCGGTGCGGTGGTTGACGCCGATCAGGATCAGGGGCACCGCCACCTCCCGCCCGGCGAGCGGCGGGCGGCGAGCGGCGAGCGGGTATTGGAGGCCACTTCTTCCGCTCGCTGCTCGCTGCGCGCCGCGCGCCTAAACATGGTGAATTCCCAACATCGCCACCACGATCGCCACGAACGCGCCGACGGAGATCAGCGCGGTGCGCCGCGCGCGATACGCACCGCTGATGTAGGACTGAAGGAGCACCGCGAAAAGAATCCAGGCTGTGATTCCGCCGAGCTGTTTCACACGCATATCGATCGGGCCCGCGGTGGTGCGGTAGGACCACAGAATTCCCGCCAGGATGCCGAGGGTGTAGATGCTGAAGCCGACGGCCAGCGTGCGGTAGCTCAGCGTGCGGCAGACGCTCAGGCTGGGGATCCACTCCCACAACGGCCCGCGATGCTTCGACTTCAGCGCGCGGTCCTGGGCGTACGACAGGGCGGTGAAGGCCAGCCCGGTCAGCAACGCCGCCACACCGACCGCAGAGAGGAGCACGTGCGCGGTGAAGAGCGACGAGCGCAGCGCCGGATCCATCTGCGCGAACGGCTCATGCACCACCGCGGCGACAGTCAACAGCATCAGCACGAGCGGATAGACGAAAAATGACGCGGCTTGTACGCGGTAGCGGATGAACAGCGCCAACTCGACGACGAAGATGCACCAGGCAACGAACGCTGCCGCCTCCGGAAGATTGGTCAGCGGCGGGTGATGGGTGCGCGCGCAAATCGTGCCGATCCAGGTGGTGTGGCAGAGGAAGCCGCCGATCATCAGCACCAGCGCCGCATGTTGCGTTCGGCGCTCGCGGGTGAACAGCGAGGCCAGCGCGATCAGCGTGCCGGCGGTGTAGAACAGCAGCGCCGCGTACAGCGTGAAGTTCGGACTCATGGCGACAGCTTCTTGCAGAAGACGACTTTGTCATCTTCCACGCGATAGAAATCCTTGATCCGCGAGATCTCGTCGTATCCGCTGCGCTGATAGAACCGCAGGGTGGGGGCGTAGCTTTCCTTCGAGGAGGTTTCGATCAGCAGCATGCGGCCGCGGCTGCGGCGGACCTCATTCTCTACGAAACGCAGGAGCAACTGGCCAAATCCCTGCCCCTGCTGCTTCGGATCGACGGCGATCCAGTAGAGATCGAACACGCCGTCCGTCAGAGGCGTGGCACCGAAGCAGACGTACCCCTTCACCGTCGGCTTGGCTTCATCGCGCTCTTCCAGCACATGGACGATGTACTCGCCACGCTCAGGATGGGTCAGGGCCTGATCCACGAGATCCACTGCGCAGCGCACCTCATCGTCGGTGAATCGCGCAGTGGCGATCAGGATGTCACGGATGCGGTCGCGATCTTTGCTTTGAGCTGGACGGATCTTCATCGGCGCAGCGCGCGTAGGCAGCCATGATAAGGGTCTCCAGAAATTCCGGAAAAGGGACCCTGGCTGTCTCCAGCGCCTTCCGGAACCCGCTGCCCGGGCCGATGTCGGGATTGGGATTGATCTCGATGAGGTAGAGGCGGCCGTCGCGCGCCTGGCGCAGGTCGAATCGGGCCGCCATATCGATGCCCAGCAGCTCGGCGGCTGCGAGGCAAATGCGCGACAGCTCGCCGCGCGTCGCATCATCCAGGTCGACCGCCATCCCGCTGACCGTGGCCAGATCCTCGGCCGATCCAATGTCCCACTTCGCCTTCGCCCCCACCACCCGCTCCCAAGGCTTCAAATCAGCAGCGAAGAACATCTCACCGGGCGGCAGAAGACGCCCGCAGTAGAAGGACTGATTCAACTCGCGGCCGTCGATGAACTCCTCGATGAGCGGCGTCTGATCGTATGTCTCCACCACATGACGGCAACGGGCCGCCAGCTCTTCCGGACTGCGAACGACCGCCGCTGCTTCGATGCCGATGCCGCCGTCTTCCAGCGACGGCTTCACGATGTACGTCCCGGGAGGAACAGAGCGCGGATCAGCGAAGCCTCGCGGCGTCGGGATTCCGGCGGTGCGCAGAAGTTTCTTGACCAGGACCTTGTCGGAGACGAGACCCACCGAGACGGGCTCGCAGGAGGTGTGGGGAATCCCGAGCATCTCCAGAGCCAGAGCAAAATTTTTCTCCAGCCCCGGCACGCCCAGGACTCCTTCGCAGAGGTCGATGACCACATCGAATCGCTGGAGATCGCGCAGCACTCCGTCGATATCTTCGCGAACGGGCACCAGCGTTCCGCCGGTGGTCTCCGCGACTTCCTCCGCCGCCTCGCGCACCTCGGCTGAACCGAGAAGCTCCGGGGGGCTGAGGTGCGTCTTCAGGTGGGAATCGTCGTTGAAGGCAACCGCTACGCGGCGCGCCACCGTTCCTCCGCACTTCCGAGGATCGCGGCAATCATTCGGTTGTAGGTCCAGCCGGCCGCCTCGATCAGAAGAATGAGGTCGCTGTTCGTCGGATGCATGCCCGGAAGAGGATTGACCTCCACGAAATTGTGGATGCGATCGCGATCCACGCGGACGTCTACGCGAGCGACGTCGCGGAGCTCGAACGCGTTCCAGATGGCCATGGCCACAGCAGCAGCATTCGGCTCATCGACCAGCCGATAATCGACCCGCTCCTGCCAGTCGCGCTTCACTTCGATCGAGTAGATGAAGTCCTCGTCCAGCTTTCGCGGAACTACCTGCATGACGCCGACGACCTTTCCAGCCACGATTCCGACCGTGAACTCCTCGCCGTTCAGAAACTCCTCGATCAACACGGGACCGTACTTCGATACCCGCGACACGGCGGAATCCAGCTCCCGCTCGTTGCGGCAGATCGATCGCGCCGTGATGCCCATCGAGGAGCCTTCAGCGGCCGGCTTCACAAAGAGGGGATATCGCAATCCCCCGACCCGCCACCCCCGACCCGCGACGACCCAGGGCGCGGTGGGGATCCCATGCGCCTTCGCCACGAGTTTGCCCAGCGCTTTGTCCAGCGTGATGCCGATGGCAAGCGGATCGGGTCCGGTGCACGGGATGCCGAGCATCTCCAGCACCGCCGGCACTTGCGACTCCCTCCCACGCCCGCCCACGCCCTCGGCCAGATTGAACACGCCGTCGACGCGAGTGATGCGCAGCGCATCGAGCATCGGCCGTCCCCATCCGAGGCGGACGGGCTCGTGGCCGCACGCGCGGAACGCCTCCTCCAGCGCCTCGATCGTTTCGACAGAGTCGAACTCTTCGAAGTCGTCGCTGCCGGTGGCATGTTCCGGCTTCAGGTTGTAGGTGAGTCCGATGCGCATGTCATTGACGTCATCCTGACCCGGAGCGAAGCGAAGGGAAGGATCTCGACCGGCGTACTGGAGATCCTTCGCCGTCTGCGCGGCTCAGGATGACGAGGTCTTCGACCTCACCTTGATCCCCCGCGGCGTGTCGCGCACAGGCTGCGGCTCGAAGCGGTCGGCGGTGCGATTGAGGAGCTTGGCCACGCCGCGCTCATCGAAATGCTCGCGGTCATTGCACCGATCGCAGTTGTGCGGCTGCCGCTGCACGTCGTCGAAGCGGCCGATTACGCCCTCGAAGTTGCGATAGACCATCGAGTCGCCGTAGTGGCCCAGGACGTAGTTCGGTGCCAGCGGGACCTTGCCGCCACCGCCCGGCGCATCCATCACGAACTGCGGAACGGCCAGGCCGGAAGTGTGCCCGCGCAGAAACTCGATGATCTCGATTCCTTCGCCGATGGAGGTCCGGAAATGTTCGGCGCCCATGACCTGGTCGCATAGATAGAGATAGTAGGGGCGGACGCGGATCTTCATCAGCCCCTGCACGAGATCGCGCATGATGTACGGGCAATCGTTGACGCCCCGCAGCAGCACGGCCTGATTGTTCACCGGGATGCCGGCCCGCAGCAGACGGTCGCAGGCGGCGGCCGATTCCGGCGTGATCTCGTTCGGATGATTGAAATGGGTATTGATCCAGACCGGGTGGTACTTCTCCAGCATCGAGCAGAGCTCGTTGTCGATGCGCTGCGGCAGAAACACCGGCACGCGCGAGCCGAAGCGGATGATCTCCACGTGCGGGATGGCCCGCAGTCCGGCGATGATCTTCTCCAGGTACGTGAGGGACAGCGATAGCGGATCGCCGCCGGAGACGATGACGTCGCGAATCTCCGGATGCTCGGCGACGTACTCGATCATCTTCTCGACCTTGCGCTGGCCGGTGGTGCCGTCTTCGTCCACCCATTTCCGCTTGCGCGTGCAATAGCGGCAATACAGCGGGCAATACGAAGTCACCAGGAAGAGGCATCGATCGGGATAGCGATGGACGATCCCCGTGACCGGCGAGTCGCCTTCCTCGTTGAGCGGATCCCAGGTCAGCTCGCCCGGATTGAGCAGCTCCTCGACGGAGGGAACCGACTGCACGCGAAGCGGATCGTTGGGGTCATCGAAGTCGATCAGGCAGAGGTAGTACGGCGTGATGGCTGTGCGGTACAGCTCGAAGATGTCCGAGAGCCTCGCGTTGGTCACGTCGTCGAATTCGAAGAGGCGGGCCAGATCCTGCAGGGTGGTGACGCGGTTTTTCTGTTGCCACTTCCAGTCGTTCCACTGCTCGTCCGTAACATCGGGATAGAGCCGACGCCGATTGAAACGTGAGATTTCGACTGGATTTTTTCGGGGAGAGGGGGACGCTATGCGTGCTGAGGATCGTGTTGGCACATCAGAGACTGGAACAGAGCTCATGAAGGTACACAACCTTTCTGACTTGGACTGGGAATCTTCCGCAGTCTGATGAGCGACGGTCCGGGACGAAAAGCCAGCTTCATGTTCAGCTAACTTTAACGCTTTTCAGCGAATTTGTGATCGAGAAGTTTTCGAAAAGATGAATCGCCGATTGGGGCACCCATGCGGTGATTCGCACCGCATGGTCCGTGATTTGTTGTTCGTGGACCTCCGAAACGTCATGCAACTTCGCCAACAAACGCGACTCGTGGTGTGGAAACTCGAGTTGCATGACCTCTCCGCCACGCAGTTCGCGATCGCGAATGGCGACGATGAGACGATCGACTCCGCGGCCGGTAAGAGCGGAGAGTGTGAGCGCGACGCGGCGGCGGATGTGGACCGCATCGGCGCGATCCGTCTTGTTGTACACCTCGATGATCCGATCGCGGGCCACGCCGAGGTCGCCCAGGACTTCCTCGCCGATGGCGCGCTGGTCCTCGTACTGCGGATGGCTGACGTCGATGACGTGCAGAACGAGATCGGCGGCCACCGCCTCCTCCATCGTCGAGCGGAAGGAAGCCACGAGATGGTGCGGCAGCTTTCGGATGAAGCCGACCGTGTCGATGATCACCGTCGGGCGAGGCGCCTCGAACGCAGCGCGCTGCGATCGGGCGTCCAGCGTGGCGAATAGTTTGTCCTCGGCCACGGCGCCGCCGCTGGTGAGCCGATTGAACAGCGTTGACTTGCCCGCGTTTGTGTAGCCGACGATGGCCACTGTGAAGGTTGCGGCACGCGATTTTCGCTGCGTCTGCCGCGACTGCTCGATCCGCCGAAGATCATCCTTCAGATGGCTGATCCGGTTGCGCACGATGCGGCGGTCGATCTCCAACTGCGTCTCGCCGACCCCACGAGTGCCGATGCCGCCCGCCTGTCGGGAAAGGTGCGACCACTGGCGAGTCAGGCGCGGGAGTATGTACTCGAGCTGCGCCAGCTCGACCTGGGTGCGCGCCTCGCGGCTGCGGGCGCGACCGGCGAAGATATCGAGAATGAGCGCGCTCCGGTCGATCACTTTGGCCGGGATGACGCGCTCCAGATTGCGCGCCTGGGCCGGCGAGAGATCGTCATCGAACACCACCAGCGCAGCGTGATGGCGCTCCACGACAGCCTTCACGTGTTCTGCCTTTCCTTTGCCGATCCAGGTCGCTGCATCGGGAGCGGTCCGCTTGGCGAAGACCTTCTCCACCACCACACCACCGGAAGTCTCGATGAGCTTCTCCAGTTCGTCCAGGTGCTCTTCTACGACATTACGCGGTACGGTCGGAAGAGCGAGACCGACGGCGATGGCTTTTTCCTGCACGTTTCCTGAGGACATCAATGATACAAGACTCCCGCTCGCGGTGCGTTGTGAAAAAGCAGCCAACGCGAGAATTCGTAGAACGCTTCCGGCAAAGATTCTGTCTCCCCTGCTCGAACGATCGAGTATCGCGAATCTTGTACCAACCCCAGCATCGGCGGCTGGCGGAACGCGGTGAAGACAAACGCCGCCGATCCTCCAGCGCGCGCGGGATCGAACAGGTCGATGCCCAGCGTCTGGTTTTCATACCCTCGCCCGCAGAAGCTGGCCAGCGTCGGCATGATGTCGACGTGACCGGCGGCGACGTCGATCCGCCGCGGCTGGCGGATGAAACCCGGGGCGTAGATCAGCATCGGGACGTGATACACGATCAGCGACAAATCGCCGAGCGTCAGAACACTTCCCGGCGCCCCGGTGCGCGTGCCGTGATCTCCGTAGAGCACGAACACGGTGTTGGCGAACCACGGCTCGCGCCGCGCGCGCTCGAAGAAGAGGCCGAGAGCGTGGTCGAGGAAGCGAAAGGCGTTGTACTCGTCGTTGCCGTCGAAGCCATTCTCATGGAGCAGGTTTTCATCTTCATGCACGACATGAAATCCGTGCGTCTGCTCAGGGATCGTGTACGGCCGATGATTCCCCGCGGTCTGGACGATGGCGAAGAACGGCTTCTTCTGCGCGCGGAAGACGTCACCGGCGGCGAGCAGCAGATCTTCGTCGGAGATCCCCCACACATCGACCACCGGAGCCCGGTAAGAGCCTTCCTCGAAGATGCGCAGGCCATCGATGTTGTGGGCCAGCATGCCGCGGATGTTGCTCCAGTTGGCGCTGCCGCCGAGGAAGTAGAGTTTGTCGTAGCCGGAGAAGGCGTCGACGATCGTCGCCTGATTCACCGTCAGCGGATTGTGCGCTGAGGCTTGCCATGGGCTGACATCGGGAATCCCGAATACGACGGCAAAGAGCGCTCGGGCGGTCTTCTCCGACGGCGAGTAATAGTTGGTAAACAGGATGCCGTCGCGGGCCAGCGCGTCGAAGTTCGGGCAGCCCTTCATGCGGTTGCCGAATGCGCCGCTCTTGAACGCGGCGAACGACTCGAGCTGGATGAGGACGACGTTCGGGCTTCCATGAGCCTGCGGGAAGAGCGGCGGCGTGCGCTTCAGCGTCAAACTTCGAGGATCGGGATGCTCGAGGCCGAGGTAGCGGACGATGACAGGATAGAGGCGCCGGACGCGCGCGACATCGAAGCGAGGCGGCTCTTCGCGCGTCGACTCGAACAGATACTGCGCAGGATTCAGGGCCAGATCGCCGACGAATGAGTCGCGCGAGAAATACGCATCGCTCCACCGCAGCGGGTAGCGCGAGAACTTGCCGTAGATGCACGCCAGAAAGAAGAGCGCCGTGATGAGACGCGCCGATCGTGACCCGCGGCTCGCGGTTCGCGGTCCGCGGAAAAGAAACACGATCAGCGCTACGAAGGCAACGATCACCAGGGCGAACAAGACGACGTGATACGACTCCCACACCATGTGCAGGGAGATGATCGGGTTGCGCAGAAACTCCAGGACGCCGGCATTGAGCCGCTGCCGGATGTAGGCATACGTAGCGAAATCGGCAGCGTAGAGGACGGCCAGGAGCGTCTCCGCGATGGCCACGTAGGCGCGACTGCTGAAGAAGAGCAGGGGGACGCTGACGATCGCCGCCAGTCGCGCGTCGAACTTCAGACCGAGGTAGAAGGCGCGCAGCACATCGGCGGCGGCGATCGGATGGTCGCGGAAGAGGAGAAGGAACACCAGCCGGAGCAGCGTGAACGCCACCAGGTTGATTGCGAATAACGCGAGCGCGGTCCGCGGAGCGCGGACCGCGGATATCATGCGCCGCATGTTCCTCGCTTACGAGGTGCTGTTGTACCTCGTCTTCCTGGTGGCTCTCCCATTCTTTCTATTGACCGGCCTCCTGCGCGGGAAGTATCTGTCGAACTTCACCGAACGCGCCGGCTTTTATCGCTCGCCATCCGCTGCTCACGACCTGTGGGTGCATGCGGTGTCGGTCGGCGAGACGCTCGCCGCGCGGCCGGTGATCGACGAGATTCTGCGGCGGCGACCGCAGACCTCCATCGTATTCACCACCACGACCATCACCGGCCAGGCGCAGGCGCGGCGACTCTATCCCGAAGCGACGATCACCTACTTTCCGTTCGATTTCTCGGCATCGGTGAAGCGATTCCTGGCCCATCACCGACCGCGGGTCCTGGCCACGATGGAGACGGAGATCTGGCCGAACGTCACGCGCCTGGCGCGAGCCGCCGGCGTCCGTCTCATCCTGGCAAACGGAAGACTCTCCGATCGATCCTTCCCGCGATACCGCGCGCTGCGTCCGATCGTCGGCCGCATCCTGCGCCAATACGATCGGGTCCTGGCGCGCGAAGAGAGCGATCGCACGCGCTTCATTGCCATCGGCGCTCCGGCCGCTCGCGTGGAGACGACGGGCAACGTCAAGTTCGACTTCACTCCCGATCAGCAGCCTCTGGCCATCGCTCCGCATCTCGAATCCCTCATCGCTTCGCGCCCCGTCCTCATCCTGGGATCGACCGTGGAGGGGGAAGACGAACTCCTGCTGCCGGAGGTCGAACTGCTGGTGCAGGAGCGCAACGCGTTTCTGATCATCGCGCCGCGGCGGCCGGAGCGATTCGACATCGTAGCGGGGCTGCTGGCGACGACCTCGCTCGGAGTGGTGCGTCGCTCTACGCTGACCGCAGGCCGCGAACCGCGAACGAAGAATGTCCTTCTCCTCGACACCATCGGCGAGCTGTCCCGCATGTACCGCTACGGGGCCATCGCGTTCGTCGGCGGCAGTCTGGTGCGCAGCGGCGGGCACAATCCGATCGAGCCCGCGGCCGCTGGGGTGCCGGTGTCCTTCGGCCCTCACATGTCCAACTTTCGGGAGATTGCGTCGACGTTTTTGCGCAACGATGCCGCGGTTGAGGTTCGCACCGCGGAGGAGCTGACGGAGTTCGCGCGGCGGATGTTCGATGATCAAGCGGCGCGACGCGCGTATGGCGAACGAGCGCGCCGGACGGTGGAAGAAAATCGGGGCGCGGCCGGACGCACTGCGCAACGCATCCTCGAGCTGCTGGCGTGATGACCTGGCTGCTCAAACCCGCCGAGCTGCTCTATCGCGGCATCAACCGGCTCCGCCGCGCGCTCTATCGCGCCGGTGTACTGCGGCCCAAACGTCTTCCCATACCGGTGATCTCCGTCGGTAACATCGCGATCGGTGGCGGCGGAAAAACGCCGGCGGTCATCGCCATCGCCCGAGCCTGCGTCAGCCGGGACCTTCGTGTCGTCGTGCTGACCCGCGGATATGGGCGGGCGGGCGAGGGCGGGGAGGTGACCTCGCTGGACGCCAGCCGTTTCGGCGATGAGCCTGTATTGATTAAAAAGAGCCTCCCTAATGTGCGCGTGATTGTTGGCAAAAAGCGTCACGACAAGGCTGTCGGATTAAAGTGCGACGTTATTGTGCTGGATGATGGGTTCCAGCATCTGCAGCTCCATCGCGACCTGGACGTGGTCGTCGACAATCCGGGCGCGCGTTTCTTGCGGGAGGGGCGATCCGCGCTCCGTCGGGCAGACATCGTCCTCCAGCGCAACGTCCGGCCCGTCGTTCCTCCCGCCCTGCAGCAGAAGAGCGTCTTCGCATTTTCCGGGCTGGCGGACAACGAGCAGTTCTTCGCGTCGCTGCGCAACGCCGGCATGAAGGTCGTGGCCACGCGCGGGTTTGCCGATCATCATCGCTACACGGCATCCGACGTTGAATCGATCAAGCGCGCCGCCGCCGAAGCAGGCGCGAAAGCGATCGTGACCACGGAAAAAGACGCGGTGAAAATCGACGATCCGCAGATCGTGGCCATCCCCGCGGAAATGACGCTCCCTCCCGAAGTGCTCTCCCGCATCCTCGCCGTGGTGTCTCGATGAGCCGCCGCAAAAAGAGCGTGGTGCTGCAGCGGGTGGAATATGCGCTGTATCGCGCCGTTGCAGCCGGCGCAAATCGGGCGTCGGATCAGGCCATCGCTCGTTGGGGCAAGCGGCTCGGCCGGCTCTCGCGGAATCTTCTTCGCCGCCGCGATGCGCTGGCGCTTCGCAACCTCTCGGCGGCATTTCCGCAGATGAGCGCGGAGCAGCGCCGAGGAATCCTCGACGCCTGCTGGGAACACTTCGGGCGGGAGACCCTGCGCACGATTCGCATGCAGAACCTTCCCGTCGCGGAGATCGCGATCCGCTGCCCATTCGTCAATGCCGAGCTGCTGGAGCAGGCGATCGCCAGGGGCCGCGGCGTGATCCTGATCAGCGCGCATTTCGGCGGGTGGGAGGTGGGGGGGCTGGCGTTGATGTCGCTGGTGAAAAACGTGCGGACGATCGCCCGCCCCCTGGACAACGAATTCCTGGAGCGCGACCTGGGCCGCATCCGCGCCCGCACCGGCGCCGAGGTTCTCGACCGCCGCCGCGCGGCGCGAGCGATGCTCAAAGCGCTGTCGGAGAACGCCGTAGTGGTCATTCTTCCCGACCAGGCGGTCCTCCCCCGCGAGGGGGTTCTAGCCCCTTTCATCGGACGCAACGCATGGACCACCCCCGCACCAGCTAAAATGGCTCTCCGGTTGGGATCTACAATTGTGTTCGCTTTTTGCATACCCGACGCGACCGGGCACCGTCTCGAGTTCGAAGAAACGATTTTTGTCGATCAACTGAGCGAGGAAGAGCGAGACCCTGTAGCGCTGACGAAACGAATCAACGACGTGATTTCTCGCCGCATCGAGCGGCGCCCCGAGCTTTGGTTATGGATGCATGACCGGTGGAAAGGGACTGAAAGCGAAGGAGTGAATGGCGAGTGACACTGTCGTAATCGGTCTCAATTGGGTCGGCGACAACGTCCTCGCTCTCCCCACCTACCGAGCCTTGCACCATCGGTTCCGCGGCGAGGGTGGAATCTCCGTCGCCGCGCCGCAGCATCTGGCCACGCTGCTGACCTCCGTCGGTCCGTTCCGCAGGGTGATCGCCTGGAACGGCAAGACCGGCGATCGCATTCGACTCCTGAAGGAGGGAGGATTCCGCCGCGCGGTCATCCTGCCCAATTCTTTCCGCGCCGCCATGATCGCCTTCGCCGCCGGCATCGACGAGCGGTGGGGATATTCGACCGATGCGCGCGGATTGCTGCTCACTCACGGCATCCGACGCGTTGGCCCGCGCGGTCACCAGCTCGACGACTACTCGACTCTGCTGGCAGCGATGAACGCGCCGCGCGTGGTGGACGAGATTCCTACGATGACTCTCCCGGTGCACGTGCGTGAAAAGGCGCATCGACGCCTGCGCAGCGTGGGGGTCGATCTCGATCGGCCGCTCTTCGGATTGCACGCCGGTGGACTCTATGGACGGGCGAAGCATTGGGGCGACGATCGCTATGGCGAGCTGGCCGAGGCGCTCCTCGCCGATGGCTATTCGGTTGCGTTGCTGACCAGTCCCAGCGAACGAAAGCAGGCCGAGGCGATCGCCGCGCAACGGAGCAATCTGCCGATCGTCGGACACGACGGCGACGTCCTCTCCCTCGCCGCTGCGATCTCGCATTGCTCGGTCATCGTCACCAACGACAGCGGGCCTCTTCATCTGGCCACCGCGCTCGCGGTGCCATCGGTGTCCATCTTCGGGCCGACTGATCCGGCCCGAACAGTGATCCCCGGCGCCACGCGTGTGGTCCAGAAGCCACAAGCCTGCGGCCCTTGCTACAAACGGGAGTGTCCGCTTCGCGATCACCCCTGCATGACGCAGATCTCCGTGGAAGAGGTGTTCGCCGCTGCGGTCGGCCTGCTCAGCGAGGTCACGGCGGGCGAAGTGCGAGTCCTATAATCGTCGTCGATGGCGGGCGACGAGAACCGGCTCTACAAGATCGGGGAGGTCTGCAAGATCGCCGACGTGCAGCCGTACGTCCTCCGCTACTGGGAGACTGAATTCCCCGCCCTCGCCCCGAACAAGAGCGGAGGCGGCCAGCGCCTCTACACGCAGCACGAAATCGACATCATCCTCCGCATCAAGCAGCTCCTCTACTCCGAAGGATTCACGATCGCCGGCGCGAAGAAGAAGCTGGAAGGCGAGCCCGAATCTCCGGGGCCGGGTCGGCCGAAGAAGGATTTGACGCGGGCGCTGCTGCATGTTCGGGACGAGCTTCGAAAGATTCTGCAGATGCTTGATGCGGGTTAACGGTGTAACGGTTAACGGTGTAACGGTTAACGGAGACAGACGCCTTAGCCTTTGGCACCGTTAACCGTTAACTTCAAACCGGTGGGCGAGGACGGAGTTGATGGTGGCCATCAGAGCGATGTCGTCGAGGCTCTTGCCTCCCTCATCGCGCCAAATGGCAACGATGTCTCGATAGCATTCATCGTAGATAGCCGCTTTCATTGCAAGTGCCATCCCTCAGCCACCCATGGCTCGCTGGTAGGTGCTCTCGTACTCGCGCGCCGACCGCTCCCAAGAGAAATCCTCGGCCATGGCGTTGGTCTGCAAGTGCTTCCAGACTCGCGCTTCACGATAGTTGAGCATGCCCAGCCATGCGGCTGTGTAAAGGTCGGCAGGATCCGGCATCACAAAGCCGAAACCATTCGCAGACTCTTCGTTCGTGCCATCGAAAGGGATCACCGTGTCGGCGAGGCCGCCGGTCATCCGAACAACAGGCAGCGTGCCGTAACGAAGCGCGTACATCTGATTCAGTCCGCATGGCTCATAGATCGACGGCATGAGCAGCAGATCGGCTCCGGCGTAGATTCGGTGGGCGAGCGCATTGTCGAACCCGATCCAGACGCGGCAGCGTTCCGAATACTCCGATCCGATCTGCGCCAACGCAGTCTCATATCGCCCTTCACCACTGCCCAGAATGACGGCGTTGGCGCCGGCACGGAGCATGTGCCCGAGAGCCGGAATCAGAAGATCGACACCCTTCTGATCGACCAGACGCGACACGAACGAGAACAGCGGCCTTTTCGGCTTCGAGCGCAACCTGGCTTCATCGAGAAGGGAGTGCTTGGAGAGTGCTTTGCCATCCAGTTGACCTGCCTCGTAGTTGGCCGGGGTGTGCGGATCGGTGGCCGGGTTCCACTCGTCCATGTCGATGCCGTTGAGGATTCCGGTCAGCTTGAAGGAGAGGCTGCGCAGCACGCCGTCCAGCCCGGCGCCGAGCGCTGGAGTCTGGATCTCGCGCGCGTAGTTCGGCGAGACGGTCGTGATCTGATCGGCGAAGATGATGCCGCCCTTCATCAGATTGACCTGGCCGAAGTGTTCGAGCGCGTCCGGAGCCCAATAGCGGCTGTGCAGACCGACCGCAGCGAATTGAGCGGGCGAGCCGATGCCCTGGTAGTTGAGGTTGTGAATCGTGTACACAGAACGCGTGCTGCGAAACGCATCGCTGGTGCGAAGCCCGGAGTGCAGATAGGCCGGCAGAAGCGCCGTGTGCCAGTCATGAGCGTGCACAATCTCCGGCGCGATGGAGAGAAGCTCGCAGCCGCGGATCACGGCGCGGCAGAAGAAGGCATATCGCTCCACGCCATCGTCGTATCCATCGGGACGCGGCGAGTAGATCTGGTCGCGATTGAAGAAATGGTTGTTGCCGACGAGATAGAGGGGAATGTCGGTTCCCGGCAGCGTCGCGCGGAAGAAGGTCGCCTCCGCAGCCCAGTTGGCCCACAGGATCTGGGTCGTAGGGAGTGTCTGCTCCACGATCTCGCCGGAACGCTCGAACCAATCGCGCGCCTGACGGTACAGCGGCATGAAGAGAATGACCTCATGCCCCATCTTCGCCAGCTCTTTGGGCAGCGAGCCGACGACGTCGCCCAGACCTCCCGTCTTGGCGATGGGCGAAACCTCGGCGCTGGCGAAGAGGATGCGCATTGGATTCAGGCCACGCTCATCGCGGCGTACCCCACCACGTGTGAATAATCACCGTTGATGTCGCCGGACGTGGCGTGCTTGATGAGCTTCGATCTCGAAGCACCGAGTTTTTTCGCCGCAATGAGCATCGTCGTGGTCGGGATGAATCCGCACATCGAAATGTCCTCTTCATCCACGGTCCGCCACAAGGCGCGCGGGTCGAGCCCCAGCACCTGATCGATGGCCTTTTGATCTTTCTGCAGCGTGATCTGCTGATTCTCGTAGTGATTCAGATCGGAGCTGGCCAGGATGCCGACCGATTCCTTCTGATCGGCGACAACGTCGGCGACCGCGCTCCCAACCTCCTCGCAGAGGTCGTAGCGCGGCGCGGCCAAGCAGATCGGCACGAAGGTGAAGCTGCCCAGAAGCCGCTGCAGAAACGGAAGCTGAACCTCGAGCGAATGCTCCTTCGCGTGCGCCCGCCAGTCGTCGCCGAGGACGCGAGCCTTCTGCATCAATGCCTCGGCCAGCGGCGCATCGATCGACACATTTCCGAGCGGCGTCTGCCACTCGCCCTCGCGGTTGATGGCGGCAGAATGACCATAGCCGGTGTGATTGGGGCAGAGAATGATGAATCGCCTGGGCAGTTCGGCCTGCGCGTAGAACGCGGCAGCGACATGTCCGCTGTACATGAGGCCCGCGTGCGGCACGACCGCGCCGATGAAGGGCTCTTTCGCCTGCGGCTTCGGATTCGCGGCAAGGCACGCGTCGACCTGCGCGCGCAAGCGGTCGGGCGACGCTTCATAGAAGCTGCCGGCGACGGCTGGCGGGCGGGTGGTCATGTCACTCTCGCGGAAAACTGGGCGTGTACAGAATTGCGTTCATGAAGAGCGGCAGCGTTCCCCGCCAGAACAGCCGGTAGTGCGGCTCGTCGGCGAAGGTGATCACCTGTCCCCTTCCGTACGGCTCACTAACCACGTACACAGCGCCCTTCACCCGCTCGAGCGACTCGGCCCAGGCCACTCCGGAAACCAGCGGATTGTCCTTGGCGATGGTGACGATGTTGTCGACCTTGTGGGCAACTGGTTGATATGCCGTCGATCCTTCGACCAGGACGAAGGGCGGCCGGGGCACGCCAAACGTGAGATAGGAACGGTCGTTGATCGCGGTGCGGAACGTGGCGCCCGGAATGCGAGGCTCGTTGTACCGCTCGTCCAGCACCGGCGTCTTGTCATCATCTTTCTTCTTCGGCGGCTCCCACGGTTTCAACTTGGAGATCTCGACATCCTTGTCCCGCAGAAAGCCGCTGGCGCCTTTGATGGCCACGAGCGTTCCGCCATTGCGCAGCCAGCCCTGCAGCCGCTCGACGCCGCGTTTGCCGAGGCGGTCGGCGTAGACCTCGCTGTCGGGAAGAATCAGCACGTTGAACTTCGACAGATCGATTCCGCGGAGCGCGTCGATGGAAACCGTGCTGTGAGGGACCGGCGTGTCGATGTCCAGCGTGTACCACAGCATGCCGTAGGAATTGGCCCCCACACCCGACCCGCCCACCAAAGCGATCTTCGGATCGCGAACGAAGTGCAGCTTCTCCGAACCGAACGCAGCGCCGCCCAGCCAGCCTGACGCGAGCGGCACGAATGCGGCGCCCGTGTCGCGGCTGATCCGCTCGAGCGTGCCATCGACGTCGGCCTTGTTGTTGCCCTTCAGAACGATGATCGTTCCGCGAGCGAACGCTCGATCGGGGACGGCCACGGCATCCTCACTCACGCTGAACTTCACGTCAGCGGCGAGCATCCGGCCGACGGTGCGATAGAGGTTCGGCTCATTACCGTCGATCATGTAGCCGTACGACGCGGCGCGGAACGGCGGCGCTCCGGCTGGCTGATACGGTTGTACGTCGGCGACGGCCGCCGTGGTGACGAACGCCTCGACGTTCATGGCCAGCGGCAGCGACCACGATGTCAGGTCGTAGAAGTCATCCGATTCGTCGGCCTGCGTTTTCTGGCGCTGCTCTTCCAGAAATCCCTTGGAGAACGTCGGACTCTTTTCCAGCAGCGTCTGCACCAATCCGCCCAGCGGCTGTCGCGTGCTGATCACCGCCGTTCCGGCCGGGAAGGTGCGGCTCTCGGCGGCGTCGGAGTCAACGCGCGTGGCGCGCAGAGTCGCGCCGGCGGTCAACGTGCCGATCTGAATCGACTGGCGCTGCATCATGTCCAGGAGCGGCCGGAAATTCGGCGACGTGGGCGGAAGCAGATACGTGTTCTGTCCCGATGTCGCCTGCGTGCGCATCGCGTTGAACGTGTACTGCAGCAGCTCTTGGGCATGCGCCGACGTCGTGCGCAGTGTGGTCATCGCGGTGGTGTAGTGCCGCTGAATGCGATCGGCCAGCGTGAGCGTCGTGCCGTCGTCCCGCAGCACGGTGGTACCGCCGCGGGGACCGCCGGCGGCTTCGTAGGTCATTCCGATCGCGCCATGCAACGCCGGCCAGGAGTCGCCGTAGCCGGGATAGAAGAGATCGAATCGCTCGGCGACGAAGAAGGGCCAGCCGTGCCGCGTGAACGCCTCGGCGTTGGCCCGGCCGAAGACTTCCAGCCATTTCTCCACATCCTTCGGCAGATTCGCGTTGATCGGCTTCGCGTCCGGCGGGAAAAAGTAGGTCGACTGCGCTCCCATCTCGTGGAAATCGACGAATACCTGCGGGTACCACTTGCGATACTCGGCGATGCGGGCCCTCGTCTCCTGCTGCGAAGACCAGGCCCAATCGCGATTCATGTCGATGAGGTAGTGGTTGTAGCGGCCGCCCGGCCACGGCTCGGTATGTTCGAACGCTTCCGGATTAGGATCGGCGGCCGCCCCGCGAGTGCGCGTGTACCACTGAATGTATCGCTCGCGTCCATCGGGATTCTGCAGCGGATCGATGATCACCACGACGTTGTCGAGAATGCGTGCAGCATCCTGATCGCGCAGCAGCGTGCTGGCCACGAGCATCGCCGCCTCGGAGGACGACGACTCGTTGCCGTGCACGCCGAAGCCGAGCCAGGCCACAGCCGGAGTCGAACCGGCGATTTCCGCGGCACGCGCCGGCGTGGTGGCATTGGGATCGGCCAACGCCACGAGCTTCTGACGGATCGCGTCGAAAGCCGCGTGATTCCTGGCCGATGTGAGCACGGCCAGAACGAGCGGCCGGTGCTCATAGGTCTCCCCGAATTGCTGGACGGTGATCAGATTCGATCGCTTCGCCAGCTCGTTGAAGTAGTCGAGAATGCGCGCGTACGACGTAAAGCGATCGCCGAGCTTGTATCCGAGAAACTCGTCGGGCGTCGGCACCTGAGCGTGCGCGGCGGCGGCCAGAGCGGCGACGAGCAGAAACGCTGCGAAACGTCGGATCATTCATTGCACCTCGCGGAGCGGATTTTATGTTCTATCAATTCATTTCGATCATCGGCGCAGTGTTGATCCTGGTCGCCTACGCCGCACTGCAACTGAACCGGCTGCGCGCCGAAACGATAGCCTTCCAGATGCTGAACCTCTTCGGCGGAGTCTTTCTCTGTATCACCGCCGTGTCGCTGCGGCAATACGGGTTCATTCTTGTGGAAGGGTTGTGGGCGATTCTGAGCGGGGTGGGACTGTGGCGGGTGGTCACTCGCCGACCGTAACTTCGTCTTCGATCGCGGCGTTCGATTTCGCGTGGATGCCCAGCCGCTTCATCATCTCGTTCAGCGTGGAGGGCTTGAGCTGCAGCAGCTCGGCGGCTTTCTTCTGCACTCCGTTGGCCATCTCCAGCGACTGCAGAATCATGGCCCGCTCGTATCGCGAGACGGCGTCCTTCAGAGCAAGGCCTTCCGCCGGCACGATCATCGACGGTTGCTCCGTCTGCACCGGGTAGCGCAGATAGTCCGGCAGAAGCTCCGGCCCGATGCGATCGCCGGTGCAGAGCACGACGGCTCGCTCGATGGTGTTCTCCAGCTCGCGTACATTCCCCGGCCAGGAGTGATCCATCATGATGCGCATGGCATCAGGTGTCACTTCGCGCACGCGGCGCTTGTTCTCGTCCGCGTATTTCTCCAGGAAATGAGCGACCAGCAGAGGGATGTCCTCGCGCTTCCGCCTCAGCGGCGGCAGGCTGATGGTGATGACGTTGAGCCGGTAGTAGAGATCTTCGCGGAAGCGATTTTCCGCCATCAGCTTCGACAGATCGGCGTTGGAGGCGGCGATGATGCGCACGTCGACTTTGATCACATCGACGGAGCCCAGGCGCATGAACTCCTTCTCCTGGATCACGCGAAGGAGCTTGGCCTGCGTATCGAGATTGATGTTGCCGATCTCGTCGAGGAAGATCGAGCCGCCATCGGCCACCTCGAAGAGGCCGCGCTTCGTGGCGATCGCTCCGGTGAAGGCGCCCTTCATGTGACCGAAGAGCGACGACTCCAGAAGCTCCGGCGGGAGCGATCCGGAGTTCACTGTGACGAAGGCATTCCGCGCCCGCGGCGAGGCGTGATGGATGGCCTTGGCCACCAGCTCCTTGCCGGTGCCCGACTCGCCGGCAATGAGAATGTTCGAGCGCGATGGCGCGGCCAGGCGGATCAGATCGAACACTTTCCGCATCGTCTCCGACTTCCCGATGATGTTCGAGTAGGCGTACTTCTCCGACAGCTCCGCTTTCAGCCGCTCGTTCTCTTTCGACAGCCGCCGCTGCTCGAGCGCCTTGTTGACGGTGAGAATCACTTCCTCGTTCTTGAACGGCTTGGGGATGTAGTGGAAGGCGCCGTGCTTCATCGCCTCGATCGCGCCGTCGATCGACGAGTAGGCGGTGATCACGATGACCGGCAGATGGGGATTGGCGATGCGGATCGCGCGCAACGTGTCGATCCCGCTGATACCGGGAAGCATGATGTCCAGGATGACCAGATCGACATTCTCGTCCTCGTCCAGCACGGAGAGGGCCTGCTCGCCGCTGGAAGCCATGGCCACGTCGAACCCTTCGCTGCGGAGGACGGCATCGAGGACGTCGCGGAGGACTTCCTCATCGTCAACGATCAGAATTCGCATTGATCTCCGTCCAAGTGTCCTTCCCCACGCTCATCGCCCGCGGCAACGATACTGTGAACTCGGCGCCCTTCCCCGGGTCGCTGGTCACTGTGATATCGCCATCCGTGGCATGGAGGATCCGGCGGGCGATAGCGAGCCCCAGACCGGTGCCTCCCTGCCCTCGCTTCGTGGTCACCAGCGGCTCGAAGATCCTGGCCATCAAGTCTCTTGGGATCCCCTTGCCATCGTCCCTGATTCGGATGTCCACCCTTTCACCGCTCTCCTGTACGGCAATCCAGATGTTGCCGCGTTCGCGCACCGCATCGCGAGCATTGAGGAGAACGTTGGTCAGAACCTGCTGCAGATCGTGAAAGTTCCCTCGGACCTGCATTTCGGCGATGTCGCCGACATGGACGGAGATCTGTTTGGCTTTCAGCAGGTCTTCGTGGAGGGCAAGGGTCGAGATGAGGAGGTGGGGAACGCTGACGATCTCGCGGGGCCGCGGGCGGTTGGCAATCAGGTCGAGCAGGTTGTTCACCAGGCTCGAGGCACGGAACGACTGCTGCTCCATTTTTTTCAGAAGCCGGTACTTCGGATCGTCCGGCGACATGTCCTTGAGCAGCAGTTGCGCGTACGAGGAGATGCCGGTCAGCGGCGTGTTGACTTCATGGGCCACGCCGGCAGCGAGCAGTCCGAGCGACGCCAGCCGCTCTTTGTCCTGCAGCTCGCGCTCCAGGCGAACGCGATCGCTGATGTCGCCGATCACCAGCACGCGCGCGTCGTCGGCGACGTCGTCGGCATGCAGGGGACTCAGGGTGACGGTCACCGCTTTCTCCACGCCCGCTCGATTGACGAAATGCGTTTCCATCGATCGCGATGGGGATCGGTGCAGCTCTTCATAAGGTGGGAAGAGTGAGGCGATCGATTCGTCGATCCCTTCGCCGCCGACCAGATCCCAGAAGGCGCGGTTCGCCGTCAGCACGGTTCGATCGTCGGCCACCACGGCGATCGCGGATGACGACGACTCGATGATGTTCTCGTTGTATTCCTTGAGCGCGCGGATCTCGTCGAGCTGCCGGCGCAGGCGTCCGTACAAGCGCGCGTTCTCGATGGCCAGCGCCAGCGGCGCAGTCAGCGATTCGAGCAGATGAAGATCGTCGCGCGACAGCGGCTCCTCGCCGCGCTTCGTCCCCAGAAGCAGCAGTGCCTGCAGCTGACCGCGGTTGCGCAGCGGCAGAACATAGCGATAGCCGGCCTTCAGAAGTTGCCAGGGAAGCTCGGAGGCGTCCGGCAGGCGCGGCTCGCTCAGCATCATCGGTCCCTCCGCCGGCATCGTCCCGAACTCGCTGATCGCCGTGCGCTCCGGCACTCCCCGCTCCTCCTCGTAAATGAGCAGCGACGAACCCTCGCGCGTGAAGAGGTTCATCTTCTGGATGTCGAGCGCGGCGCGCAGACGCTCGCGCATCATCGAGATCAGCTCGTGCACGTCATGGAACGTGGCCAGCTCCTGGGCGAAATCGGCCATCGCTCGCCGGTGCCGATAGCTCTCGCGATAGACGAACATCTCGATGACTGATTCGATCCGCCCCTTCACCGGGATGAGCACGCCGGCGATGAGCAGCCCCGAAGCGAACGCCAGGAAGTTCCTCTCCAGCGCCGATCGCTCCTCGATCAGATGCGAGAGCACCAGGTTTACGGTGGAGAAGGCGATCATGCCGAAGATGAAAGTGACCGAGTAGGCCAGAGTCTCCTTGATCACAACTTCGACGTCCCACAGCTTGTACTTGAGAATGGAGACGGCGAAGGCCAGCGGAATCAACGCGAGCGGAAGAATGGAGATCGTCGAGTAGATCGGCTTCACCGATCCGACGACGAGATACGGGACGATGTACACCAGCAGGAACGGCAGGAATCCGAGAGCCGTCCCCAGGTAGATCCACTTGATCTGCTTCTTTCCGACCGCCGCCGCAGTGCGGTACGTATAGGCCAGGGCCACGACCGCGAGCGTGAAGTAGATGGCGAAGTGCGCGATTTCCCAGCGCTGGATCACATCGAGCGAGCGGTAGGCAGGGGCCAGCGCAATGCGGTTGTTGAAAACCAGGACGTCGATGTCCCACGCCGCGAGCAGCGCCGGCGGAAGGTATAACGCCGCCAGCAGACCCTTGTGTCGCACGATCGGGCGCGGGAAGACGAGGAAGAAATTCAGCGTCAGAGGCGCCAACAGGATCGTGGCCAGATCCTCCACGAGCTGCAGGACCTTGTAGGTGAAATCGATGTCGCCCGCCGGCGTGTACACGTAGACGATGAACGACAACAGGGTGACGAAGAAGAACAGCGTGCTCTCCCGCTTCCCTCCTCGGAACAGCGTGAACAGCCCGATGGCCAGATAGAGAAATCCGATGAAGCTGAGGATCAGATACGGGTAGTCGATCTTCAGCTCCGGCACGCGGTAGGTCAGCTTCAACATCTCGTTGCCGCGCGCCACGACCAGCGGTGTCGATTGCCCGATCCTGCGGAGAGTTTTCTGCAGCCCCTCGACTTCCGTGCTCGGCGTCTCGCCGATCATCCAGATCTTGTCGGCGGGGCGAAGGCCGGCACGCTCGGCGCCGCTTCCAGCATCGACCGCCTTGACCACGATCACGCCGTTGTCGCGAGTGAACGTGAAGTCGATTCGCTCAAATGACGAGCGTTTTCGCTGGAAGGAAACGAACGCGCCGATCACCACCGCCACGGTGAGGGCCAGGATCAGAAGATTCGAGAAAATCGATCGACGCATGACCGGTGGGCGAAGCCGATTCAACGGGGATGCCTTCCGGAATTCAGGCTTAACCCTTTGATTTTGCACGCATGATCTGCTTCATGGAAAGGTCAATATCAAGTGGCTGTCCAACCGATTGGATTCCGGCGACGGAAAGTTGAAGGGTGATTCAGATCACCGGAAACCGACAGACGTCGCGAAGCAGGCAGACGTCGCACTGTTCCTTCCGCCGGCGGCGGCTGCAAAGATCGAGAATGCCCAGCCGGCAAATGGCAAAGTCGTAGCGAACGGGATCGGCTTCATCGAATCGGGCCAGGCGATCGGTGATGCTGCGCGCCGCCTTCCAGTCGGCGCTCTTACGGCGATTCAGGCCGAGAAATGTGGTGATTCGATGGACGTGCGTGTCGAGCGGCACGACGAGCTTGGCCGGATCGACAAAATCCCAGATGCCGAGGTCGGGTGGAGTGCGGCGGACCATCCAGCGGAGGAAGAGGTTCATCCGCTTGCACGCGCTGCCGTCGCGGGGAGAGCTGAGTAGGTATTGCAGCACCTTGTCATGACAACGCAGCGTTTCAACGAACCTCGTGAGCGATGGCCCGATATCCTCATCCGTCGATCGATAACATGCCCGAAACAGCGCGCCGAGGGAGCCGTAGGACGAGATCGCCGCGGCGATTCTCTCGAGGAACGCGACCAGCTCCGGCGTCTTCTGAAAACGATGAGCGAAGCCGGCGAAGCGACGCGTTGCCTCGCGTCGACGAAAACCCGACAGATACGCGTGCGGCGACGGCGTCATGCGATCGAGAACGCTCCCGATATTGGCCACCACGATGTCGGCGCGGCCATACGCGAATGCGGCCGCGATCAATCCGGCCACTTCCTGATCGAGCCGATCGTCGTAGCGAAGGACGAGCTGGAGTGGATCGGGAGTGATGGTAGAGATGTCGAATGTAGCGACCAGCGAATCGAGCCGCTGTCTCAAAATTTCCTGGCGAACCGGACGTTTCATCTCGAGTGGGCCACCAACGCGCAACGCGGAAACCCCGAGCCCCATTCTCCGTCTAATTCAGCGGATTCGACTCCGCTGCGTAATTCGTGTCAACGACTACAAGGAGAGCCCCATGCGGATCCGTACCCTCCTCATTACTGCTTTCCTGAGCGCATCTTCTGCTCTGGCAGCCATTTCCGGAACCGTGATCAACAGCGATGGGCAACCGGTCGCCGGCGCGAAGGTGTCGATGTATGCGCCCGAGACACTCGAGGCGCGACGGGTCCGGCTGATGTCGACCACGCCCGAGCGAGCGCCTCTGGCGACGCGGCAGACCGATTCGAGAGGCAACTTCTCATTCGATACGCCGAAAGAGCCGGTCGTCGATCTTCGGATCGAAGCCGTCGGCTTCGCGCCCGATGCACTGCGCCTGCTGAGCGACGACGAGTCGGGGGCAATCGCCCTCATGGCCGCGCCGACGCAGAAGGGGACGATCACCTCGAACGGCAAGCCGGTCGCCGGCGCAACCGTTGTCTGGAGCGGCGCAGCCGAGTACGCAACCACCACCGATGCGGACGGCCACTACAACGTTCCCGATCCGAACAAGTGGGCGAACAGAATCGTGGTCATCCATCCCGATTTCGCCATCTTCGAGGAGAGCGCTCTGGGATTCGGCCGCAGCACTGCGCGCCTGGCCATCGATCGCAGCCTCAATCCGGGAGTGGCAATCAACGGCCGAGTGATGAAAGAAGACGGGCAGACGCCGGCCGCCAAGGCGGCGATCTTCGTGAATGAGTGGCCTCTGGCCATCTCCGGCGACGACGGGACATTCACCGTCGCTCATGCGCCGAAAGATTGGCGCGAACTCGAAGCGCGAGCCGGAACTCTCGCCGGCCTTCGCGCCCATTCCAGCAGCTCGACAACCATTCGGCTGGCAAAATCGCCGACCGTGACCGGCGTGGTGAGGGAGGCAAGGAGCCAAACCGCCCTCGCCGGGGCCGCCGTTCGCGTCGCGCAGGGTGGGCCATTCGCCGCTGCGGCCGCGTCACGGGACGGTTTCACCGACGCAAAGGGCAATTTCACGATCACCGCTCCGCCGGGAAGCTACGAGTTGATGATGACCCGGCCGGGATCGGTGGCATCGCCGGTTACGGTGTCGCTGATGTCGGGAAAGGCAGTTCAGAAATCGATCTACGCGAATCAGCGGGCTCGCGTCGTGGGCAGCGTTCTCGATGAGGACAAGCGCGCGGTAGCCGGGGCGCGCATATCGGCGCGCCCGGCGAGTCGCGAGCCGATGATGATGGGGCCGCGGATGTTCGGCCAGGACACGCCCGCCGCCGTGAGCGGGCCGGATGGCCGCTTCGTTCTGCGCAACGTCATCACGGAGAGCGATCTGCAGGTCGACGCGGCAAAGAAGGGATTCCCCACTGGGCGCAGCGCATCGCTCCGACTCAATCCAGGCGAACGAAAGAGCGGAGTAGTGATCACCATCCCTCGCGGCGTCGCGTTCAGCGGAAAGGTGACCGACGCCGATGGCCGGCCTCTCTCCGGAGTAGAGATC
>QHVS01000089.1 GCA_003223635.1 Acidobacteriota bacterium
GCCGACGCGGAGCGGCAACTTCGCGAGCACATCGAGCAGATCCGCGCGCTGGCCTTGCCTGCCGATCACGCCGTGGCCCGATCGATCAATCGCTCGATCGGCCACATCGAATATCACTTCAAGAAGCTCACCGAGCGCGCTGTCCGCGGCCTGGTTCGCAAAGATAAGGAACGCTATCTGGCCGTGCGCGAGCTCGTAGCCACTCTCTATCCCGACCGCCAGGTGCAGGATCGCGTGGTGGCCTGGTTCGGCTATTGGTGCGAATACAGCAAGCAGCTCATCGATCGGTTCATCGATGAAGTGGAACCTGACAGCGACGCATTCAAGATTGTGAGTCTCTGATGAAGAAAGGCGCTTCGCGCGGACCGCGGATCGCGAACCACGAACCACGCATTGATGCGATCTTCTTCGGCGCGCACGCCGACGACGTCGAGCTGTCGTGCGGCGGCACGATCGCTCGCTTTGTCAAAGACGGCTTGCGCGTAGGCATCGTCGACCTCACTCGCGGCGAGATGGGAACGCGCGGCACTCCACAAACCCGAGCCCGCGAGTCGAAGGCCGCAGCGAAAATCCTCGGCGCCTCCTTCCGCCAACAGCTCGACCTCGGCGACGGCGGACTGCGCATCGGCCGCGAGGAGGAGTTGGAGATCATCGGCATCGTGCGCCGTTACAGGCCGGCGCTGATCTTCGGTCCGCTTCCCGACGACCGCCATCCGGATCACACCCGCGCCGGCCGGCTGATCACCGAGGCATCCTTCTATGCCGGGTTGCGAAAGATCGAAACTGATCTGCCGGCCCATCGCCCTCAGGTGGTCATCTATTACCTTCAGCACTACCTGCTGCCGCCCAGCTTCATCGTCGACGTGAGCGAGACGTGGAAGACGAAAATGCGCGCCATCGACGCATATCAGTCACAGTTTCATGACCCCAGGACGAAAGCGCCGCGAACATTCATCTCCGAAAAAGGGTTTCTTCAGATGATCGAGGCGCGCGGCCGCCACTTCGGAGCACTGATCGGCGCAGCATTCGGCGAAGCATTCGTCACCAAGCAGCCACCAAGGATTGAGGATGTTGTGAGAGCCTATAGCGGGCGCGAAGTCTGATGAGAATCGGGATTACCTGCTATCCCACCTTCGGCGGCTCCGGCGTGGTGGCCACAGAGCTTGGGATCGCCCTGGCCCGCCGAGGCGACGATGTCCATTTCATCAGCTATGCGCTCCCGTCGCGCCTCAACATCCTCCACGAGCGCGTTCACTTTCACGAAGTCACCGTCACGCCGTATCCGCTCTTCGATCCGTATCCACCGTACACGCTGGCGCTGGCGACGAAGATGGCAGAGGTCGCGGACTACGAAAAGCTCGATGTGCTGCACGTGCACTACGCCATTCCGCACGCCATCAGCGCCCATCTGGCCAAACAGATCCTGGGAAGCACTCGGCTGAAAGTGATCACCACTCTGCACGGCACGGACATCACCTTGGTGGGCCGTGACGCCAGCTATCTGCCCATCACCAAGTTCGGCATCGAAGTGTCTGACGGCGTCACGGCCGTTTCGCGCTGGCTGCGCGACGAGACGGCGAGCAACTTCGACACGAAGAAACGAATCGAAGTCATCCCCAACTTCGTCGACCCCAAACGATTCCGGCGCGATCGCACCGCGTTTTGCCAATTGTTCGGCTCATCGAGCGACAAGCTGCTCTGCCATGTGTCGAACTTCCGTCCGGTAAAGCGAGTCATGGACGTTCTGGCAATTTTCGATCGAGCCACACACGTCGTGCCGAGCCGCATGATCATGATCGGCGACGGTCCGGATCGCTCACGCGCGGAGGCGTTCTGTCGCGAGCGCGATCTCCGCGATCGGGTCTTTTTCCTCGGCAACGTTCCCAACCTCGAGGAGATCGTGGGCGCCAGCGATCTGTTTCTGCTCCCCTCGGAGACGGAGTCGTTCGGCATGGCCGCGCTGGAGGCGATGGCCTCCGAGGTGCCGGTGATCGCCACGAAAGCCGGCGGCCTGCCGGAGGTGATCGCCGACGGAGAAAGCGGCTATCTGCTGCCGGTCGGCGATGTCGACGCCATGTCCGCGCGGGCGATCGAGATTCTCTCCAATCCCGAGCTGCAGCAGAGGATGGGGCGGGCCGGGAGGCACATCGCAGAGACGAGGTTCAACGTCGAGAAGATCGTGCCGCAGTATCGCGATTTCTACGAGCAGGTGATCGCCACGCGGGTATCATCCCGAGCGTAGCCTTTGGAGTGCGGCGGCTTGCCGCCGCCTTAGCGGAAAAAGAAAGGCGGCGGCAAGCCGCCGCACTCCGAAGGCCTCACGGTTCGGCCCGAATGCCCCCCTGCGGTCCGGCCTTCCCGTAGATCTCCGCGTATCGCTTGTACGAATTCATCACTTTGCGCACGTAATGCTTCGTCTCATCGAAGTTGATCGACGACAAGAAGAAATCATCGCCCTCGGCCGGAGCAAGGCGCGACCAGAGGGCCACCTGATGCTGTCCGGCGTTGTACGCGGCGGCGGTGCGGTAGTGATCTCCGCCGAATTGTTTCGACAGCGTGCTCACGTAGCGCGCGCCGAGGCGGATGATCACCCGCGGATCGTAGAGGTCGTCGGCGCTGACGTTGACCAATCCGATCTCCCGGCCGATCTCGCTCGCCGTGGTGATGATGAACTGCAGCAGCCCGCGCGCCGCCGCTTCTGACTTTGCCCGCGGATTGAAGCGAGATTCCTCGCGCATGATCGACAGCACCAGCGTCGGATCGGCGCCGTAGTGCTTCGAATCTTCGAGGATGTAATCGTAAAAGTATCGCGGGTAAAGCAACTGGCGCAGGGTCAGCGGCAGCAGCTCCGGCAGATAGTCATTGGGCACGGAGTTCATCAGCACCTCGACCGCGTAAATCGACTCGCGCGAGGCGCTGCCGCGGTTCATGGCCAGCGACTGCGTGAGCGCCGAGCGGGCCGGCCGCAAGGGCCATCGTCGCGGAATCTGATCGGTCGCTTCATCGAACAGACCCATGGCCAGCAACAGCGACAGGCGGTCGGGATTGTCCACCAGCGGAAAGTGAGGAAAGGGCTCCGGCGTCAGCTCGAGAATCGCGCGATATGCGGGAAGCTGGCGGTAGATGTCGGCCAGCCTTTTCAGCTCGACGTCATAGTTGGCGGACGACAGCAGGATGCGGTCCGTTTGCACGCGCCGGGCGAGATCGAAATTCTTCTTCTGCATCAGGGCGATGGCCTGTGCGTCGCGCACGGCGAGCTCCTGCGCCAGCTTCGCCTGCATCGAAGGCGTGTTCAGCCGCTGCCGCGTGAAGTAGGCGAAGTGCGTCGGAACCTTGGCGCGGAGGACATTGAGGGATGCGGCAAACGCGGCCGGCGGATTCGACGACTCCAGCGCGCGGGCTCGCCAGTAATCGACTTCAGACGGCTCGAACTTGTCCAGCAGTTTTCGAGGAACGGCGTTGAGCGTCACCACCGCCGCGCCGCTGTTTCCCGCTCCGAGCATCCCGATGGCATGCGCAAGCGAAGCCTCGACGACGGCGTGATCGCGCGGCCAGTTCTTGCGCAGCGTCGCCAGATCCGCCGCCGCTTCGCTGAAACGGCGCTCCTTGAGCCGCGTGCGCAGGCGCTGCGTCAGCGCGGCGCTGGTGGCAGGGAAGCGCCCGGGCACGGCGATTGCCGCGGTCATCAGGCGCTCGGCGGTCCGGTCATCTCCCTGAAGTTGTGCCGCGCGGGAGGCGTGAAAAAGAAAGGTGGCTTTCCATCGCAGATCGCGCGTGCCGTTCGCGCCGCGCATGTACGTCTGCTGGGCAGGAGCGTATTTCTCATCGCCGAAGTAGCTGCGCCCGATGGCGAAGATCAGCTCGTCCCTCTTCTGAGGAATAGCGGGCAGCGCTGTCGTCAGCACCGCCACGGCACGATCGAAGTGCCGATGATTGCGCAGCGCCTCCCCCATCATGACCAGTTGCTCGGCGTTCATGCGCTTCAGAATTTCGCGCCGATCGAGGGCTCGGCTCACCCGATCGGCCGGATCGTCCAGAGTGCCGGCGCGCAACAGCGCGAGCCCCTTCTGCAACGCGGCATTCGGCTCGCTGCGCATGAGGACGTCCACGATGTGCGCGTCGAGGTCGCGCCGCCGCGCGGTCGACGCGGCGGGGTAGAGCCGACCGGCAAAGGTCATGAGCGGCCGCGCATCGCGCCCGGAAGCGAGATACTCGGTCTCGTCGTCGATGGCCTGATCGCGATAGACCGACCGTGCGTACTCGAAGATGAGCGCCTGACGGAACCGGCTGGCCGACGCGCGCTCGTTCCTCGCGTCGTCGATTTCCGATTGATGGAAGAGGGCCAGATCGCGAAGCAGATTTCCGGCCGTCAGAAACGGGGCGATCTTCTGCATCGCCTTGCGGGGTTCGTTGTTCTCGATCATGGCCCGTGCATGCAGGTAGGCAAGTTGGTAGCGCCCGTACAGATCGGTATGCGATTTTTGGATCCGCTCCAACAACTCGTCGAGGGCCGCCCAACGTCCGCTGATCTCCAGCTCGCGGAACTGATCCGTCCACTGGCCGACCGGTCCCACCTGCGCGGTGGGCGGCGCGGGAGGCTTCTCAGCGGGCGCGGTGTGGAAGACGCGATGCCGCCGCAGGCGCTGCCGCGACAACACGATCGCAAAGATGCCGATCAGGACAAGAAGAACGGCGAGAGAGATCAGGGCGACGCGTCGTCTCAAGCATCATCTCGCGCCAGGGTCCCCGACACGATGGCATGGGGTGCGCGCCTGAGAATTTCGTTTCGTGCAATCGGATAGCCAAGAATGGCATCCACCAGCACGCGACGTCCGTCGGCCGACAGGAGAATCAGCACCTTCCGCTTGATCTCCCGTACTTCCACGACATCTTCCCACCGCATCCAGCGGCCGTGCTTCCCGAAGAGCGACAGCAGCCGGTTCTCGTACAGAACGCCGTCGTCGCTGACGTAGATGTGATCGCCGTACTGCATGGCCGCCGCAGCCAGCGTTCCAAAGAAAAGAAGCAGCAGGCCGATGATCGGCAACGGCTCGATCTCCTTCGTGCCGCGAGAGAGGTAGTCGAAGAACAGCGCCGCCGATGCGAAGGTGGCAGCGCAGGAAACCAGGCGGGCCACGGGAGTGCGATCGAACTTTAGAATTCGACCGGAAGCCATTGCGAAGAGTAAAGCACAAAACACGAAGGGATGAGGGCAGAGGGATGAGGGATGAAGATTCATGAACGATTCATCCCTCATCCCTCATCCCTCATCCCTTCTTGTTAGAATCCGCTACTTTCCTATGCGCTGGTCCCAATATTTCCTCTACACCCTCCGCGAAGACCCGGCCGATGCCGACGTCATCAGTCAGAAGCTGATGATGCGCGCGGGGATGCTCCGCAAAGTCGCGGCCGGCATCTACACCTATCTCCCGCTCGGCCTCCGCTCGACGCAGAAGATGGAGAGGATCGTACGTGAGGAGATGAACCGCGCCGGCGCGGTCGAGCTGTTGATGCCGACCATCCAGCCGGCGGAGCTGTGGCAGGAGTCGAAGCGCTGGCAACTCTACGGGAAGGAGCTGCTGCGCATCCGCGATCGTCACGATCGCGATTTCGTCTACGCGCCGACCGCTGAGGAAGTGATCACCGACACTGTGCGCGACGCAGTGTCGTCGTACCGGCAGCTCCCGATCAATCTCTATCAGATTCAGACGAAGTTTCGGGATGAAGTGCGCCCGCGCTTCGGCCTCATGCGCGGACGTGAGTTCACGATGAAGGATGCTTACTCCTTCCACGCCAGCGACGATTCGCTGAACGAGACGTATGAGGCGATGCGCGAGGCGTACAGCCGCGTGTTTCATCGCTGCGCGCTCGATCACGTTCGGGTGGAAGCGGACACGGGCGCTATCGGCGGATCGGCGTCGCACGAGTTCATGGTCCTGGCGCAGTCCGGCGAGGATGCGGTGGTTAGCTGCCCGAACTGCAAGTACGGCGCGAACATCGAAAAGGCGACGTCCAGCTTTTTCATGGATGAGCCGGAGCCGGCGCCAGCGAAGCTGCAAGAGATCCACACGCCGGGAACGCAGTCGATCGACGACGTCGGGCGCTTCCTCGGCAAACCGACGTCGCAACTGGTGAAGACGCTCGTCTTCGACACTGATCAGGGCTGCGTGATGGTGCTGGTGCGCGGCGATCGCGAAGGCAACATCATCAAGATCAAGAATCACCTCGGCGCCGAGTGGATCGAGATGATGCCCGACTCGCGATTCCAGGAGGCGACAGGCGGTCCGGTCGGCTACTGCGGTCCGGTCGGCACCAAAGCGAAGCGAGTGCTCGCCGATGTCTCGCTGAAGGGGCGGAAGAACTGGGTCGTCGGCGGCAACAAGCGCGACACGCACCTCGGCGGCGCCAACCCGGGCCGCGATTTTCCCGAGCCCGAGTGGGGCGACTTCACCACCGTCTTCGCCGGCGACCCGTGCCCACGCTGCCGCACACCGCTGGAGATCTATCGCGGGATCGAAGTCGGTCACATCTTCAAGCTCGGCACCAAATACTCCGAGCCGATGAACTGCACATATCTCGATGAAAAGGGCGAGCGCCAGCCGATGATCATGGGCTGCTACGGGCTGGGCATCGGACGTACGGTCGCCGCCGCAGTGGAACAGAGCCACGACGACAACGGAATCATCTGGCCGATGCCGATCGCGCCGTTTGAAGTCGTGGTGACGCAATTGGGGCGTGAGGACAACGTCCGCAGCACCGCGGAAGACGTCTATCGGAAGCTCCTTGAAGCCGGCGTGGACGTGTTGCTCGATGACCGCGACGAGCGGCCAGGCGTGAAGTTCAAGGACGCCGATCTGGTCGGATTCCCATTGCGCATCGCGGTTGGGGCGAAGAGCCTGGCCGGCGGGCAGATCGAGTGGAGCTGGCGCCGAGATCGGGCCAAGCAGCTCGGCGCACCGGGCGAGGTGATTGCGCGGGTCATCGAAGCCGTCAGTGTGAGGACCGGCTAAAGCCGGACCGCACACTCAGCGCACGTCCCGCACACTCCTGCTATTCTTGCGCATGCGCAACACATTCGTTCTGCTGACGGTTTCCCTCGCGCTCGCGCTACCTGCGGCAGCGCAAAACACCGACATCGAGTCGCTCTCCGGCCTTCAATTCAATTTCGGCAATCCCGGCGCGCGATCGCTGGGCATGGGCGGCGCATTTCTCGGCCTCGCTGACGACGCGTCGGCCGCGGAGGCCAATCCGGCCGGCCTGACCATCCTGCGCAAGCCGGAGATCTCGCTCGAAGGCCGCAACTATCTCGAACAGCAGTTGTTCACGACCAGCGGCACATTCCCCGATCTGAAGCGCACCGCATTCACTCACTACAGCCGTCGAGCGGAGCTAACCTTCGGCAGCTTCGTTTATCCGGTGAAGAACTTCACGTTCGGCGTCTACTACCACCAGCCGCTGAAGAACGAAGGCTCCGGTCGTGCCGGAACGCAACCAATTCACAGGCGCCGTCACCACCGACGTGCCGAATTTTTTTCTGCCCAGGAACGGCCCAGCCCCGGTGAGTTCGGCGGAGTGCGAACGACTGAGACAGAACGACCCTTTCGCGTGCGTGGAGTACACGATCCTGCCGTTCATCAGCGCGCTCACCATCCGGGAGCGCACGTTTGGAATTGCCGGTGCGTACAAGATCGGCAACTTCTCGTTTGGAGCGACGGCGCGATATCAGCGCTTCAACGAGACCGCCTTCACGTTTCGCGTGACGCCGACGTTCGACTTCTCCAGCATCTCCGTGCAAGCCACCAGTGACATCCGCAACGACACGGATCGAGCCAAGGACAAACATGACGTGACCTTCGCTGGCGGCGTGAAATGGGCGCCGGGTGACAAGTTCAGCGTCGGCGCCGTGTACAAGCAGGGAGCGAAATTTACGGCGCCGACATTCGCGGCGAACAGCGACACGGGATTCGAATTCGTGCGCGTCTCCAATACGACGTTTCACGTTCCGGATGTCTACGGCGTCGGCGTATCGGTTCGCCCCATCCCCGTGCTCACGCTCAATGCCGACGCGGTGCGCGTGACGTATTCGAACCTCGTCGACAACTTCATCTCCATCAACGAAGCCATCCGCTCCATCGACAAGGCGTACAAAGCGAGCGACGTGACAGAGATCCACGTCGGTGGCGAGTACTTCTTCGCCATGAAGATTCCGTTCGCCATCCGCGCCGGATGGTGGCGCGATCCGGCGCATTCGATCGAGTATCGCGGGCCGCTCGCCCTGCCCGACGCGGTGGCGGCGGCGATTCTCTATCCGAAGAGCACTTCTCAGAATCACGTCTCGGTCGGCGGAGGATTCGCCTGGCCGCGCTTCCAGATCGACGCGGCCTACGACACCTCGAAGTACTACAAGGTGGGATCGCTGTCAGCGGTTGTGCGCTTCTAGGTCCCGGAGATCGAGATCCATCAGCTCGAATTTCAGCCAGCCCCGAAAATCGAAGTGCCACCACTCCGACGGCAGCGGATCGAAGCCGTGCCGCACCATCACGTCGCGCAATTTCGCGCGATTAGCGATTACCTCCGCGGGCAGGTCGTTGAAGTCCTGTCGAGCCCGCGGCGTGAAATCATCGTACGGTGTCGGCATGGCCAGCTCGGCTCCCGTGGCCAGATCGATCAAGGTGAGATCGACGGCCGCCCCGCGATTGTGACGTGAGCCCTTCGCCGGATCGGCGACGAAATCGGGATTGCGAATCGGCTCCCACATCCGCTCGGTGATGCTGTAGGGACGATAGCCGTCGAAGACCTTCAGCCCTAGGTGCTCAACGCCCAGCTCGGCCTCCACGTCGCGCAGCGCGCGCTCCACCGGCGCGCGTAGAAAAACCTTCGCGATCGGATAGAGCGGCGTGTGCATGAAGTTGTTCGCCGTCGCGTAACGCACATCGATGGCCACACCCCGCACTTCAACGAGCCGCTTGTCGGGATCCAACGCGACCAGCCGCTCGTAGGTGCGCATGTCGCGCACGACTTCCAGGCCGTATTGATTGCGCGGGATCGCCGGCGCGGTCGCGCAGGCGACCAGGAGGAGGAGCAGTGTCAACCCGAGACGCCGCACGGTGCTAATGTTATCCCCCGTGGAATTCGACATCTTCTTCTCCATCTGCCAGACCGAGGTGCACGGCTATATGCCGAGCGAGCGGGTGATGTTCGAGAACTTCTTCGAGCAGGTCGAGCTGGCCGATCGGCTCGGCTTCGGCACGGCCTGGGTCGCGGAGAGTCACCTCTCGACCGAGGTGCAGAAGATGAATGAGGGGGCGGTGATCCCGCACTTCGTCGGAGAGATCGGACTGAACACCGACATCCTGCAGCTCGCCCATCGGATCTTCGGCCGGACCAGGCAGATCGGCGTCGGCTCGATCGGCGTCGGCTCGGCGATCATGAACATCCTCTGCAACGGCGGCCCGATCGCCGCGGCGGAGCGGATCAAGACGTTTCTGACGCTGCACGGACTGGATCCCAGCGAGCGGCGCATCCTGACCGTAGGCTTCGCCTCCGGCCGCTTCCCGTTCATCAACGTCCCGTACGGAATCGTTCCGCGCGATGCGGTAGAGGCGGCGGCCTGGCCGGTGGTGAAGAACAAGATCTTCGAGGAAGCGACCGAGATCTTTCTGCGGCTCCTCAACGGAGAGATCCTCAACTCCTCGATGATTGCCACTCGCTATCTGAGACGAAAAGATTTTCGCTCGGACGCCGACTGGAAGCGCGTTCTCGACGCGCACGGCTCGCCGGTAAACGAGATTCCGCTCCAGCCACGCTGGCCATTCCCCAACCTCAAGATCATTCCGCAGGAGCCGCGCATGGAGCTGCTGCGCTTGTCGATCGGGTCGCACGATCCGCAACTGCAGATCTTCGCCAACACGATCTCCCCTGTGGGCGTGTTCAACTTGTCGATCACGCCGGGCGACGAGATCGAGCAGACCAACGAGCGAATGCGCACCGCGTATCACCGGGAGGGCGGCGGATGGCAGCGCCGGCTGATGCCGCGCACCGTGCTGGTCTTCATCAACGACAATCCGCAGCAGGCGAAAGAGGAAGCGCGCGACGCGCTGACGAACTACTGGCGGGCGCTGGAAGGAACGCTCGATGAAGAAAAAGTCCGCCGCGCGACCAACAACGCCCTGATCGGCGACGCAGAAGCGATCGCCACCCAGATGCGCGAGCGCTTCCACCCGGAGGATCGCCTGATGCTGTGGTTTGATTTCAACAATCACGACTCGAAGCGCGTGATGAAGAACATGGAGAGTTTCATGTCGGAAGTTGCTGCGCAGTCCGTTTACCGTTAACCATGACTACCCACGACGAATCGCTTCCCGTGAACTTCGCCCGCGCGATGCCCAACTGGCAGCCGCTGGTGGAGTATCGCCGCAACGGTGTCGCGGAGAACACCATCCACGGCGCGGTCTCCTGGGTCTCCGGCAAGAACCTCATCTATTCATTCGGCGGCAACGTCGAGGTGTACGGTCGCTCGATGTCCAAGCCGATCATGATGAAGGTCTTCGCCCGCGAGTTCCGCAG
>QHVS01000083.1:0-966 GCA_003223635.1 Acidobacteriota bacterium
GGTCGCGCGCCAGCAGCAGTTTCTGGCGGGCACGATCCCACAGAGCGAAGGCGAACATTCCCCTGAGCCGATGCACGCACGCCTCGCCTGCATCCTTATATAGATGAAGGATCGTCTCCGTGTCGCAGCGGGTGCGGTATCGGTGTCCTCTCGCTTCGAGCTCGCTCTTCAGCTCCGGATGGTTGTAGATCTCACCGTTGTAGGTAATCCAGGCGCTTCCATCGCTGCTCGACATCGGCTGCGCGCCGCCGGCAATGTCGACGATGGCCAGCCTGCGGTGAGCGAGCCCTGCGGAGCCATCAATCCACAGACCCTCTCCGTCCGGACCGCGGTGACGCAACACGTCACGCATTCGCTGCAGGCGTTCCACCTCGATGGGTCCGGAGTCAAACTTGATGATGCCAGCAATTCCGCACATGGTTGTTCAGCGATTGCCTTCAGGCGATCGGCTCATGCTGCAGCTTCACAGTACAGGTGCCCCTCAAAGGCATGCTCTGCATTGCCACTGGTTATGCTTTCCGCCGATTCGATATGGCGCATCCGGTAGCCCAGCTCCTCCAAAAAGGCGACCACTCGTCGCACGTTCGCGATCTTGTCTTCCATGTTTGCGCCATGGATCTCGATTGAGAGGCGCGGGCGGTGTGCCCTCAAGGTCTGGTACATCCCTTTGAGGGCGCCATACTCCATCCCTTCCACATCCATCTTGATGAAGTGGGGTATGGGTAAGGAGCTGCGCGTCATCTCGCCGTCAAGCGTATTCACTTCGATTTCACAGAGCGCCGCTCGCGCCTCGAGCTTGATCTGGTCAGCGATTGCCGCAACGGCCGAACCTCTTGCGGGCTCTGAGAGCGGAAAGGTCAACTGAAGCTTCGCTCTCCCCTCCCCGAGTCCCAGCGGCAGGATGCGGACATTTCGGAAATTATTGAGTCGGACATTCTGCTCGATACGCCGGCAGCTTCGCGGGTT
>QHVS01000083.1:1007-9117 GCA_003223635.1 Acidobacteriota bacterium
AAGAGTGTGAAGAGCCCCTGATCGCCGCCGACGTCGTAAACGGTCAAACCGCGCCAGTCGAGGCTGGCCAGGAAGGCCTCCTCTGCCTCCCATTCGTGGGGTCGTGGAAAGAAGGAAGGCAGCCATCCCATCCCACCTTGTCGTCTCAGTCCGCGCGAGGGTCCGTGCTTTGCGGTGTAGACGAAGCTGTCGATCAGGGGAGTTCGATTGAGCTGGGCAACGATTCTGCGTCTGAGAGGCATCGCATCACACATCATCGATTTATGCGGCCGCGACGGCTGCAGCGGGCCGGGGTACCAGTCTGCATCGAACGGTGGAAGTAAACAGCTCTCGTGTCAGAGGATTCGAAAGTCTGCGCAATCGAGCAATGGGGACGGCCCGGAACTGTTCGATATCGAAGTCACTGGCGGCGACGAGGTTTACAAATTTCCGCACGGTCATCTGATTGAGCCCGCCGGCGACTTCGTTGAATCGCGTCGCTCCATCCGACTTGAAATCCGAGCGCCAGCGAATTAGCGCTGATTCGGTGAAGATCAGATGGGCCCACGGGAACACCGAAAAGAGGTGGCCTCCATAGGGATGGAACCAGGGATAGCCGAACGAGACCAGAACGATGCCATTGTCACCAACAAGACCTCGCATCGCCCTCAACACCGCAACCGGATCGTCATAATGCTCGAAACCATCGACGGATATGACGACGTCCGCCGGCTCAGTCAATTCAGTCACGAACTGACAACGATCTCCGACGCCTGCCTCAGCGGCTGCAGTCCGCGCCATCTCCAGGATGTCCGGACGGATATCGATGCCCACTACGCGCCGTACTCCTCGCCTGGCGATCTCGATCGCGTCGGTTCCGATGCCACACCCGAAGTCCACGACTGTTTTGTCTGCCAGCAGATCCCAGATGCCCGCGCCGAAGAGCACTTCGAGCTTGCTGCGGTCCTGATACGAGCTGCCGTCGCAAATCCCCTCGCGTGACGCCTTCTTGCCTAATCGTCGTAGGAGTTGATATCCGATCGCACCGCCGATGATCCCGGACATTGGTTCTCCTTACGTAAACGATGAACTCGGAATGATGAACGATGAACATAGTTCGTTGAGATCACTCGCTTTCACCGGCGGCGTCTCCTGGTGGACGCTCTCGGTCGGCCAGAGCAATGTCGCCACCCGCAAGGGCAGCAGAGTCGTTGCCGAGTACACCATCACTGGCGCGGGTTCGAGCTGCCCATAGTTCGGCGAAGTCCAGCCGTCCAGGGGCGCTCGACAACCTTGACGAATCTCACCCTCGATCGCCGCCGTGGTGAACGCACGCAGCAGAAGGCCATGTCGACCATCGCGCGTGGCACGAACCCACCCCGCGGTGTCGATCCGGACATCCATCGGAGCAAACTGGAACCGAATCTCGACGCGATGAGTTCCTGCGCCTGTCAGCTCGTCGATCACGACCCAATATCGTCGCTTCACGAAAATCACCCGGCGCCGATGGCAAACGGGATCGGGAAGCACGCGGTAACCGTCATGCTCGGCTTCTGCAGAAGCGAGCGTTTCATTCGCAAACCACTGGAGCAGCTTCGCCGTCGAGCGACTCTGCCAGGCAAACGGCCCCCCAGGCTGCGCCTGATCGTTCCCGTCGACCATGATGGTGCTGTGCGCCGCAGTGCCGCGGAAGAAGTCGCGCAACTCACGCTCTGCATAGGAACAGGTTCCTGCATCGACGAGATAGGGTTGCCCGAACGCGGAACATTGGATGCTCAGCAAGTCGGCATGTCCATGACCGCTGCTGACAGGGCAACCCAGCGGACCGGCGTCGAAGATCAATGAGTGTCTGTTCCGCTCCCATCCGCTGCGCATGACCGCGAAGCCGCCATCGGGGAACAGGCGACTTGGCTCAGATGCAGGCGGCGACGGCTCGATCGCCTCGAAAATCTCTGCTGCCGAACTGCCGAGAAGCCACAGCGTTTCGGGTGCCAGCTCTCCGGCCGCCCATGAGTATGCGGAATTCCTGAAGAGGACCGCCGCGGTGGAAAACGTCGGCCGAAAGTCGTCGGGCTCGTTTCTGCTCAACGGCAGCAGGCGGCCGCCATCCGCGTCGCCAATACTCGGCATCGAACCATCCGGCTGGCGAATGGCGAGGAAAAAGTCGAGCATCGACTGCACGCGCTCCCGGACGATGGCCGGTACCTCGAGTCCGGCGCGGGAAGCGAGAATCATGAAGTGGAGATACGTATCCACGGTATAGCGCTGATAGCAGGTAGATCGTTCAAAGTAGACGCCGTCGGAAAGAACCTGTCTTTCGATCTCTTGCACGAGGATGTGCGTGGCCAGGGATCGCCAGCGCTCCGCACGCTTCAACCCCGGAAAGACCACCGCCGCGTATAGCAGTCCGAGCGCTTCGCCGGTCAAGTGTGTGTTCGGGGAAAAGTAGTAGGACAGATAGCGCTCGACGTGCGTTGCGTGTGCCTGCACCGATTTGGCCAATTCGGCCAACAGCGCCGAATTGAAGGCATCGGAATCGCGAATGAGCGTGAGAGCCCAGCACCAGGCAATGATGCGCAGCCCGACTTCGAGGCTGCTTGTCCAGTTGATGCCCATGCCGGGAGGATTCGCGTCCAGCCAGCTCCGAAGATGATGAACAAGCGTCTCTGCATATCGCTCCTCGCGTGTCAACCGGTATGCCTGACCAAGATGGACCAGCCACTGATGGCGGTTGAGCTCGCAGATGACTTTGCTGTCGCCCAAAGAGGCGTAATCCAGCGAGTCGAGTCGCGTCCAATGAACGAAAGGTGCTCGCCGTCCGGAGATCGGATCGAGGTGCCAGTCCGGTGGATCTCCGAAATCGACCTCACGGTATCCGAGAAGGTCAAAACGGAGCCGACCGATCTTTTCTGCTGCTGCAACCAGCTCGTCGCAATGCTGAGTGGGCAGCACCTCGAGGAGCCGCGCATCGAGAGGTCCCTCAAAGAAGCTCTCTTCCGCATTGCGGAGGAAGCGGCGAACACTCTCTGAGTCACGCGACGCCGTCTCGAGCTTGCACTCATGATGACTGTCGGCAACAGAGTGGACCCGTTCCGCCCACTTGAGAGCCTCCTGTCGGCTGCGACAGGCCAGCTCGGGCAATCCCATTCGGAACAGCCGGCGCAACCCGTCTCGTGGATCGTTCGTCATCCGCTCGGATGTTTGCATGATTTCAGGCAGCCTTCACTCGAGGTGCGTCCGCATCACGGGGTCGGACAAAAAACCGAAGCACGGCCTCACGCTCGCCTCGCGTCGGCACGCCAGAGACGAGCAGCAGGGCGACATAAGCCACGCTGAACACGAGGGCGCACCCGAGAAGAACCACCATGGCTCCCCAGCCCGCGAAAAACTCGCGAGCCATCAACGCCACCAAACCGGCGGCGGCCGAAGCCAAGCCGAGCTTCGGCAAGTCTTTGAACAAGACCAAGTCTCTTCGTCCCAGTTCCAAGAGCGACCCGACCTTCAAAGCGAGAGCGACGCGCTCGAGGAACGTCACGACGACCACAACGGCAATCGGTCCCAGCAGGCCGAAGCGGTTGGTCGCGAACCAAAGGCCCGCGAGCGTGAGGCCGGTCAGCGCCAGTCTCACCTTGGTGAGAAAGAAGCGCGCTTCGTTATGCGCCCGGATCACGGGGTCACCAGCGGTCAGAACGATGGCCAGCGGAATGAGCGTCAGGTTCAGGGCCAGGATCGGCGCACTGGCAAGATACTGTTTCGTGAAGAGGACCGTGATCAGCTCACGCCGCGTGACCAGCAGGAACGCGTAAGTTGGAAAAAGGATCAGCGCCAGTTTCCGCGCCAGATCCGCGGTGAGAGTAACGATCTCCTGGAACCGCCCCTCCTTGTGCAAGCGACTGACGCGAGGGATGGCGATGGAGCCAACGGACTCGCAGAGAATGGCGAGAAAAGGGAGTTGGAAACACCCGACCGCGTAGATGGCGAACACTGCGGCATTGAAGCGGTGAGCCACGAAATACTGGTGAAGCTCCACATGGACCCAGTAGAGCCAAGCCGCGAAACCGTGCGGCAGCGCATAAGCCAGCTGCACCCGCAGCAGGCTGATGTCGAGCCTCGTCCAGAAGCGGCCGAATCGCGAGCCGAGGTAGGCGACGGCGACAGACATCTGGATGACTCCGTGGATCAACGCCGCCCCCACTAAAGCACCCACGGTGGGCGACCAGAGCACAGCTCCGATCAGGAAGAGCGCTTTACTGATCTGAATAGCGACGATGAACCCCGAGGCGAGCCTTGTCTCGCCATTTGCGATGGCCACGGTCTCCAGGAAAGACGATGCTCCCCACAGAAGCACGACGGCTCCGATTGCAGCGCCATACTTCACCAGCTCCGGATCGTGAAAGATGGCCGCCAGGAGCGTGGGCCGCCAGACTAGAATCAGACCGGCGACGCCGGTCACAAACGAGTAGAAGAGAAGGATGTTGAAGACGAGGCCATCGCGTCTTTCGGCCTGGCGGGGCCAGAAGTAGAACGCGGATGTGGCGAAACCGAGCGGCAGCATGCCGATCGCGGTGTTGACGATCAGAAACGCTTGCTTGTAGAGGCCGAACTCGCTGACGCTGAGCCGCCGAACCAGAAGGATCGGCAGGAGGAAATTGACGCCGAACGTCAATGTCTTCGCTGTCATCAGCCAGGCGGCCCCTGCGGCGAGCAAGCCGGGTTCGCACGCGACTGTTTGCGGAGAGAGGATCCTGCGGGGAAGACGATTGCCCATCAGACTTCCGTGGCGGTCATGACTGTACTGCCCCTCCCCTGGCGTCGAGCGCCACCCTCTTCCCGCGCTGCGGGTAGAGTGCTCGCGATTTCGCTGTGCCCGGCGACGCTTCGCAGGAACGTGGCCAAGCGACGGCCGACACGCTCGACGTCGAAGTGTTCGATCGCCCGGGTTCGGGCCCACCTCCCCATTTGCCGTGCTGCCGCCTCGTCGGTGAGCAGACGGATGATCTGCGCCGCATACTCCTTAGCGTTGCCGGATCTCACGATCACGCCATCGTGCCCGTCACGCAGATGCTCGTCCGAGCTGCCATCGAGTGCAGAGACGACACACGGAAGCCCTGAAGCCATCGCCTCATTGACTACGCTGGGCCATCCCTCCGCTCTGGAAGGAAGAACGAACACGTCCGCCGCCGCGTAGTATGTCTCCATCTCCGTCTGATAGCCTTCGAGCCGCACGCTCCGATCAAGACCCTCTTCCACGATCTGACGCGCCACACCCTCGGCGAACTCCTGGTAATACCGTTCCTCGAAACCATCGTGGTGATTTGGACCAACCAGCAACAGCACCGGATCGTTCACCGACTGGCTCACCCTGCGCCACGCTTCGAGGAGAATGTCCACCCCCTTCCGCTCAATGATGGCCCCGCAGAACAGCACCACATTCCCGTTCTCAGCAATTCCGAGTTTCCGTCGTGAGTCTCTTCGAAGTTGTTCGTCGGCGGGCTTGAAGCGGGCAACATCGAGAGCATTGGGTGCGATCAGAATCCTGGAGACCTTGACCCCTGTTTCTTCGGCGGTGCGCCGAAGAAGCTCCGACATGCAGATGAGACCGTCGGCCAGATTCAGTGTCGCGATCCGCAGTCTGCCGAGGCGTCCGGTCTTCCGAATGGTCAGGCAATCGTCGCTCTTGAACAGCGTCATCTTGTAAACGGTCTTCCATCCGAGCAGGTGGCCGAGCACGCAGCTCGCATAGGCTGCGTCGTGGTTAGGGCCGTGAAAGAGGGCAACATCGAATCGCCCGCGGAGCTTGATCAGGGCGGCGATGACTGCCCTCATTCGGCCCCACCGGGCACCGGGACGAGCGACGACGCGGTGTACGACGACTCCCTCGATAAGTTCCGTCCGAACCTCCGGCGTGTCGCTTTCTGCACTGGTGAGAATCTCCACGTCCACACCTTGCTGTCTCAGGGCCGGAATCATCTTCAGCCACGCTTCAGCCTCTCCGCTGAACGCGGGGCGAAAGGGATGGATGATCGAAAGAACCCGGAGGGGCTTCATGGACGGGCCAGAGCCCGTCCTACCCAGGACGTCGTCGTAAGTGGTAATCCACCGCTTGCGCACTTTCGGCCAGGTGTACTGCTCAACCTCTTGCCGAGCACGTCTGGTGATCCTCGCGGCCAGAGTCGGATCATCGAGAAGCCGCATCGCTGCGTTGGCCATGGCAGACGGATTCTCCGGGTTGACGAGCAACCCCGCTTCGCCGCCGCAGAGCATCGACGCGATATCGCCGGTGGGAGTGGAGAGGACGGGCAGGCCCGCGGCAAAGGCTTCGAGAATCGAGACAGGCTGGTTATCCACGACCGATGAATTCACGAAGATGTCAGCCGCGTCGAAAATGTCCGGGAGTGCGGTCGGGTCGACGGGGCCGAGAAATCGGACCCCGGTGACGGGGAGTCGGCTGACCAGCTCTCGCAGCTGTCGCTCCTGACTGCCGTAACCGGCGATGGTGAGAGTCGCATCAGGGAAGCGCGCCTTGAGATGGGCAAAAGCGAGGATCGTGTTATCGACACGGTAATGGCGCTCCAGATTCCTGACCGACAGCAGCCGCGGACGCAGAGGCACTCGCTGGCGATCGTGAAATTGAGAACTGTCGATAAAGTTCGGAATGACGCGCGCGCGATAGCCGTACGATGCGAAGACATCTCGCAGATAGGGGGAGGGGACGACGATTTCGTCGACCAGTCGCAGAAACGGCGCGACCGATCGACGCCACCGTGCGAGATGGTCGGCGGCCTCGCCGCTGTGGTAATGCAGGATGACCGGCTTGCGCAGGAGCTTCGCCGCGAGGATCGCGGGAGCCGGCGCCAGCAGGAAGGACCAGTAAGACGCGGAAAAGATGTGGACGACATCGCCCAGCCGGAGCTGCCTCAGACGCGAAAGATAGAGTGCCTGATTGAGCAGCGTGCGCAGGTACGGAATACGACGTACCCATTGCGCCCACTCAGGAAAACGGGGGTTGATGGGGATCAGAGTCAGCGAGTAGCCGTCTCGACGTAATGCGTCGGCCAGCGCCCGCGCCTGAATCCCCTGGCCTCCGAGGATGTCAAGAGTCGGCGCGACGAGAGCGATAGTGGGTCGCACTTGGACGAATCTTTCTGGTATTGAAATGCTGGAGCCGGTTGGCCCGCGGAAAGTCACGAATCAATACGAGATCGATCCGGTCAGTTGAAGCAGAGCGTAGCCTGCGCCGCGTGTGAAAGTCCCTTCCCGCCCATACGCCGCGGATGCGCTGCCTGTTCCAATGGCTGCGGCGAAGCGACCGGTTCCGCCGGTAATGCGATAAGTGCCAATGAATACATAGGGCCCACTGCTCACCCCTTCCTCACAAACCGTACCGACGGCGTTGAAACTGAGCGTGTCGCCGCCGGTCTCGGTGATCGTGCCCGCTCCGGCCCCCGGGATACAAACACCCTGCGGACTGGTCGTACTACCGTTCTGCGACGTGGGTCCGCCGATGTCGAGCCGCAGGATCCAGTCGCCGCCAATGGGAGTTCCCGTTGACGTTCCACTAGCTGAGACCGTGCAGCCGGGAAAGAACGTGTGAAAGCAATTGCTTTCGTTTCTTCCGGACCCGGAAGCGTTCAAGGCCGAGAACGTCTGCGCCGATAAGGGCGCTGAAACGAGCATTCCAAGAACTACCAGAAGAATCCCCCACCGCATTTGTCTATTCATAAGAATCTCCTTTCGAACTAATTGTTTTTTCTATTGATCAGGATGCGAAGATCAGTTCATGACAGCGGCAGCGCGACGGCCATCGCCTGGCCCATCGCCACTGCGTCGTTCTCGCGAGACCGGCAGGTCGCCTTCGCTCCATCCAGGAAAGTCCTGCACCACAGTTCAAACGAGATCAGAGTCCATAGTTGGAGATCGAGCGGACGCCCCCGCCTCTGCCAGGTGAGCAACTGATCGACGTAGGAAAGATTGAAGATGCCGCGTTGCCTGGAGCGGTCCGAGAGGAGCAGGTCGTGAGCGAAGCCCTCCAGCCGACCGCGGAACCACCGATCGAGCGCCACGGCGAAGCCCTGCTTCGGCCGATCGATGACTTCGTCCGGAAGAATGCCCCGCATGGCGCCCTTGAACA
>QHVS01000083.1:9166-13803 GCA_003223635.1 Acidobacteriota bacterium
CAAGCTCCACCAGTTCGTGATCGAGAAGCGGCACACGAACTTCGATCGAATGGGCCATGCTCATCCGGTCCACTTTGGTCAGGATGTCCAGCGGTAAATAGCTGTTCAGATCGAGATACTGAACTGCCGACAGCCAGTTCCCATGCATGCGAGCCAGCCATTTGTTTGCGTCGCGCCAGGGATCGTCGCTCAGCACCGCGGCGACAAGATCCGGATGAAAGAGCTTCTGCTTCGCCTTCAGCCGAAATAGGGTGGATGCGTCGAGATAGCGCTCCCAGCCGCTGAGGCTGTGGTGATAGATAAAGTTGCGGCCCTTTGCCGGTTCCGGCATCCGATCGCTGTTCAGCCCCAGCGCCGCTCGCATCGGATCCGGCAGCCGTGAGTATCGGCGCTTGCGCTGCTCAACGCGGTATTTGTCGTAACCTCTGCCGCCAATCGCGAGACCATGTAAGTCGGGATCGCTGACGAGTCGCCGAACGGCTCGTCGAGGTGCCACACCAGATCATCGAGAATGTTCGAGATGTCGGGTTCGAGAACCAGCTCGTGGTGGATAGTGTCGAACGCGCCGGCAACCAGGCGCGCGTATGGAAGCTCGTTGTATGACGTCTCCTTGAAACCGATGGAGAAGGTCTTCACTGGCCGGTCAGTCTGCCGAACCATGTGGGCAACCACGGCGCTGGAATCGATCCCTCCGCTGAGAAAGGCACCTACCGGTACGTCACTCACCATGTGGATGCGAACCGACTCTTCGATCTTCTCGCGCAGCGCCTCGACGAAATCGTCTGCGGTCGATCGGTAGTCAGGCTCGAACTGCACATCCCAGTAACGCGAGATTCGCAGCGGCCGGCCTCCCCCTGCAGTCAACACCTGGGCCGGTTCCAATTTGCGAATCCCGCGGATGATGCTCTGCGAGGACGGCGTGGTGAGCGCTGTGAACAGGTGGTTCACCGCCGTCCAGTCGAGCTGGCGATCGACTCCCGGCAGCGGAAGGATTGCTTTCAGCTCGGAGGCAAAAACGAGGCGGTCGCCGAGATCGGCGTAATAGAGCGGCTTGATCCCCAGCCGGTCACGAGCGAGCAGCAGTTGTTTGCGGCGTTCGTCCCAGACAGCGAACGCGAACATCCCGCGCAAGTGATCGACCAGATCGGATCCATGGTCCTCGTACAGATGGACGATCACCTCCGTATCCGTCCGCGTGGTGAACCGATGTCCGCGCGCCAGCAGCCGCTGTCGCAACAACTGGAAGTTATAGATCTCGCCGTTGAGGACCACCCACACCGAGCCATCTTCATTCGACAGCGGTTGATGACCGTTGTGCAGGTCGATGATGCTCAGGCGGCGCATCCCGAGAGCGACGCTTGAGCCGACGAAGAATCCATCGTCATCCGGGCCGCGATGGATCATCGTCTCGCACATGCTCCGCACCTCGTCTCCGGCGACCGGGCGGCCGTCAAGGCTCAAGATTCCTGCAATGCCACACATGTGTTGCTAATGCGCTCGCGTACACCTGGACAACAGGTTGAAGGCGCCGGAAGCCTGACAACTCATGATGGCCGGTGAAAACCGGCCGAATGGGTCGAGACACGATTGCTCCCACAGCGCCGTGCGAGGAATGGTGAGCAAGGGGTATTGGGGATCGCGATGGCGGCAGACAGTGAAGCCATAACGGTATCCGGCGTTCGCCACCGCCTGGACGACAGAGGGGTTGAAACCACCGCCTGGATAGGCGAAGCAGGCGGCGTCCACTCCCAGCCTGCGGCGCAACTCCCGGCGCGAAATGGCGGCCTCTTCGAACACACGTTCTTCGCTCTCATTGGTTAGGAAAGGATGGCTCCTGCTATGCGATCCGATGGTCATCCCGCTGTCGCGCATTTCGGCGAGCATCTCCCAGCTCAGCGGCTGGAGCGGAAGCCGCCAGGCCTCCCCGATATCGCAAGCCACCTCCAGACAGTCGATGACGCGCTGTAGATCGGCTTGCGGTAGACGATCCAGCAGAAAACGCGTCGCCGAGAACGGATGGGGGGCGACTTTGTGAGCTCGCTCCTCCACGGAGGATTCCACATTCGCTCTGCGCAACAGGTCGGTCAGCTCGTCCGGGATCGACGTCCACTGCCGCGAAGCTCCGACCAGCAGCGCGTGCAGCCGCTCATGCATCGGTACCTCTGAAGAGCCCAACAGGTCGGTAAGAACGAAGATCCCCGCCGGGATCCCCTTACGCTTTAGAAGAGGAAAGGCGTGATGATAGATGTCGCTGTAGCCATCATCAAAAGTCACCGCAGCGCGCGGCCGAGAATCGTTGTTCGTTGCGAGATCATCGGGGGAAACGATGCGATAGTGTTTCCCCAGCCAGTCGAGATGCCCTTCCAGCATCGCTACGCTGATCTCCATGGCCGGAAGGGCAAGACCGTCACTGCCGTCGAGCCGCTCCACAACGCGATGGTAGCTGAGAACGAACGGAACCTCGCGATACAAACCGGCGCGAGCCATCTCATCGAGGCCCGCCCAGGATACGGCGTGGGCAGTGACATTTTTCACAAACGCGCGAAGCACGATTAGTCTTGAGACATCAGTTCCAAAGTTGCGGCCGTCGCCGGCCCCAGGGCGCGCTGAAGAACACGCTTTGCAAACTTCTTGGCTGCGGTCACTGCGCGCTCACTATTTCGATGGATGCGACCGATACGCCCTGGCGGGTAGAGCTCGAGGCGGACCAGAGGGCAAACCCGTGTGGCCCACAGGAACTTGTACGCTTCCCTGCCGTGCAGCAGATCGTATTCGCCGGCCCCTTCTTCAATGGCCTTTTGGATTGTCAGGCCCATCATGACCAGGCCGACGCTGTATCGTCGGAACGCCGGATCGAAGCCGGACTGGTAGAAATGAAAGGTTCGACCATATCGGAATCCGTAGAAAGCTGCCGCAGCGGCTCCGTCGAGTCGGAGGACAAAAAGACGGAGCCATCCGCGGTCCAGTGCCAGGCGACTCAACTCGTCGTGGAAGGCGAGCAACCGTGGGTCGTCAAACGCGTTGGAGCCTCCGCGTGCGCGCCACGGCAGCAGATGCAAACTCACCAGATGCTTGAGCGCTTGCTGTCGTGCCCCTTCGCAGTCGACGGATTCAAAGCGAACTGCGTGATCTCTGTGAAGATTGCGCAGACGTCGTCTGAAGTTGTACCGATGCCTCGGGCCAAGATCCATGAGGTATGACTCCCAGGAGCCGACGGAGACATCGATGATGGGGCAGACATCCATTGGGATTTCCAGACTTTCCCATCCTCGATCGGCAAGCCCTCGACTCAGGGTTGTCGCCACAAGCGATCCTTCCTTCACACGCGGCAGTCGTATGCTCAGCCCGATGTCGGCCAGGAAAGCGGTCAGGGCGGTGAGCGCCGCTGTCTCGCACGCGGAGCTCACAATGAAGTCGAGATAGTCCGATCCAATCGTGCCGGTACCGGCAAACTGCAGTAAGGGAATGGCCAGCACGCCGGCCCAGGCGCGAGTCACGGTAAGCGGTGCGATGGCTACTAACTGACGGCCGGATCGGACGGTCACGATGAACAGCCGTTTGCCATGGCCGAAGTGGGTCCACCAGGTGTGAAGCCATTCCCATGTCAGAAACAGGCAGTCCGATCTGCTGGAAGAGAGGAGCTCGTTCCACTCATCTCGCATCGCTGCGAAGTCGTGAGCCTTCTCCACAATCTCGATCCTGAAGTCGCTCTTCACAGTGAAGGGGAGGTCGAGAGGAAGGCATTCGCCTAACGATGCGGTCGACTGCGCACCGCTCACGATTTGAACCTCGCGATGATGTGACTCGATCTGGATGCGGGTGTCATGAATGATTGGCGCCGTTCGATTGCAGCCGGAAGTCGTACTGCCGACAACCAGCATCGTGATGGAGAACGTAGTGCCTGCCGAGGCCGGCGATGGTGATGTTGCCGAAGTCGTGGTAGCCCATCCGGGCACACGACTTCAGAGAGGCGAAGTTGTTCCAGTCGACGTAGGAGACGATGCCGCGATACCCGCGGGCCAGATAGGCCTGCAGCGCGCGCGTCATGCCGATGGCGTGCAGCCGTTGCCCGCGGTGTTCCGTGGCGGTGAAGCCCTTGTACATGTAGACGTATTGGTTGCTGAAGTGCAGCCGCAGTCCGGGGAGTTCGAGGTTGGTCGGCTGCGTCGAGTACCAGCCGTACGCGGCGAGAGCGGGTCCGGCCAGGAAGCCATAGCATTCGTCGCCTTTTCCCAGAGCCTCGTCGAGGAACCCCGTCGGAAGCCCGTTCTTCGGGTCGACGGCGAACTCCCGCAACATGGTCTCATCGAGGAAGAGGCCGCGGTATTTCCCGTTGCACTGGAGGAAGGATGGGTCGACGCTCTCGATGCGGATCCCTTTCAGGATCTTGAAGCGGACAACGCGGTTGGCAGCGCGCATGCCGAGATCGGCCACCGTTTTGGGAAGCCCGAAATTCTCGATGCTCTCTCGAATTGTGTTCAAGCGCATGGTCGCACGCCCAACGGCGCTGAGGAGAGGAATTCCTCCTCAGCGCCAACGTGGAGGCTCAGATGCTCGAGCCGCTGGAAGTTGAAGAGTTGTTCGGACACTTGGACTTATGCAGCTGGATGTTGCCGCCGTCCAGATCGCCTTCGAAT
>QHVS01000083.1:13847-14396 GCA_003223635.1 Acidobacteriota bacterium
CTGGTCCAGTGACGTGAATTTGAAACCGATCGTCCCGTCCCGGTTCGCCATAATCACAGACACCGGCTGTGTATCGGTATCCGGTGTCGCCGTTCACTTTGGCGTCACCGGTAAACATTCGGCAGTGCTCAGGGTCACCGCCATAGGGATAGTACGAATCAACGTTGTACCCCTGGATGTGGATGCCGTCATGATCAACGACGTTGATATTTCCTTTCAGCTCAGTATTGTTCGGGCTGCGCGGACCGGCGTTGAAGCCGAAATTGACCCGGCCCGGGCGGGTGGAATTGGGCGGCTCGAACCATCCGCCGCCGGTGACGAAGTCAATGCACTCGGACGCCCACACCGGGAAAATCTTTCTTGGCCGCCACGAGGCGGCGAATACGCCGCGCGCAGCGGAAGAGTTGCAGGATGAAAACGAGGCGAGAGAGGCTTTGGCCAGCCCGCTCCCGCCAAGCGGATTGACCTGCGTGGACGCGCTGGCCAGCTTCACCTCGTCACCGGTAATCAAGGTCAGCCGCAGCCCATTGATCGTGGCCGAATTGCCGT
>QHVS01000083.1:14412-25577 GCA_003223635.1 Acidobacteriota bacterium
GTCGCCACTCCCGGCAGACTGACGACTTGATTGGGAAGACCGGTAACCGTCACCGGAAGACCTCCCAGGGTCAAGTCGTAAACCTGGGTCGAAGCGCTGCCGCCACTCGCACCCGACCCCGCCTGAGCGTAGACAAACGATGCGGTGAGCTGCGCGGGTTGCCCCGCGAACACCACGAGGTCTGCCAGTGAGGCGGAACCGCTCCCGTTGCCGTTCGCACCGCTGGTCGAGGCGTTCAACACGCTCGCCGTCAACACGGCGGGGACGTTTTCACTGGGCGACCCAGCACCTTCCCAACCGCCAGTGGATGCCAGTGCACCGGTATCTGAAAGATAGAGCGGGCCGACGCCCGCCGTTGGGACATTGACATACGCGCCGACAGCGCGCCCTGCATATGAAGCCGCTGACGCCGGTAACGCTATAAGAACGCTGGCCAGGGCCAGCACACATAATGCAGGACCTGGCGGAAACCTGAATCGACACGAATGATGTTGATGTTGCGTAATCATGGAATGTTCTCCTTTAGGTTATGAGATGAAGAGACAATGAATCCGCGCAGGGGCGGACGATCGGATGAGAGTCAGGTTCAGGTCAGGCTGCGATCCACCACTCACCTTCCAACCTGGTGAGAAAGGCGTCTCCGGCCTGGATGGTGTTGACGATCCGTTCATCGCGGGAGTGGATCAGCATCCAGCAATTGTCGGTTCGATGAAAGACGCAGTGATTTTCAGAAAGAGTGCGACACAAGCCCGGATCCATCGGGCCGGTGGCAGCAACAGCGCCCCGCTGCCACGCATGGTAGAAGAGGTGATTGAGAACGTCGCCCATGCTCTCTTCTTTGCCGCCCAGCTGCAGCACCTCCGCGACGCCGGAAGGTCCGAGGTAGTACAAGTACCAGCCGAGCGGACGACCAGCAGCGGTGCGCACAGCCACCTTGTGCAGCGTGCCGCGATGTCGCTTCGCTTCCAATACCTCGATCAGCCAGGCGAGCGAAGGAACGTCGTAGACAGGCTGCAGCGAACGGCCATTGGCAAACGTCGACAGAAAAGCAAGCATGGTCACAACGTCGAGATCGTCAGCGAGCACTTCGGGTGGCTGAAATCGAAAGACACGCTGAGGGATCACGTTAAGAGTTCCATCGACGATTCGACAGAGCGGATTGAGCGTCCGCGCCATCGCCCCGCTCAATCCTCGGTGATTGAGAAACGTCAGGGCATACTGAGCGGGTCGCAGAGCACGGGTCCAGTTGAAGCTGTACAACAGACAGACGCTCCCGCCGAGGAACTCCCAAATGCGGCGAGAAAACTCATTGCCTTCCGCCAGGGCGAGATCCTGAGAGCCTCGGAGGAATTGACGGGCCAGCTCCACGCCGGCCAGTGTGCCTCTCTTCGAAGGGTCCACCATGAAGTGGTGCCCCACTGCGGCCCGAACAGCACGTCCACGAAACTTCATCTGGCGAGGCATGATTCCGACGCACCCGATGATGCGCCCTCTCTCGTCTTCGTAGGCCAGTGAGGGCAAAGNNNNCGTCGCGCCACGGCGGTTCGAAGAAGATTCGCTTCAGAAGCGCCGGCTGCACCGTTCCGCCGAAAACGCGCTGGTATAGATCGGTGACTTGCATCAGGTCGTTCTCGGAGAGCGGTCGAATGGGTCCCCGGCGTGATCTCCCGGCCGCGTGAGAACTGTGACCGGTTTCGGAGGAAAGCATTGTGGTCGTGGAGCTCATATGGAGATCAGATGGCGGCCGCGGACTTCGGGAACCGCTGATTGGCCAGTACGAATGACACGATGTGTTGAATCGAACGGAAGTTATCGGGTTCGAGCTGGTCGAGAGATACGGAGACACCCAACTGCTCTTCGAGCTGCACCAGCAGCTCAATGAAGCTCAGTGAATCGAGAAGGCCCGTTTCAAACAAATCGGTATCTTCGGCGGGGACTTCCAGGTTCATCATCTCGAACAGATTGGAAATTTGGCGACTGAGTTCGTTGAGTTCACTCATGCTGTATCTCGTCCTCCGAAAACTCTGATGCAAGTACATCGAGGATCAGCCGATCGTAGGGACGGCCGTCGATCCAGTGGCATTCTCGTTGCCGCCCCACCTGCCGGAACTTCAGCCGGAGGGCGATCTTGAGGGACTGGTTGTGCTCGACAATCCAGGTGTTGATGGCATGGAGTCCGAGCTCCCGAAACCCGAAGCGGAGCATCTCGGCCAGGGCGCGCGTCGAGTAGCCATTTCGGGTGTAGCGTTTGTCTCCCAGAGCCGCCCACAGCGTTGCGGTGCGGGAGGCCCGATCGATGTTGCTGAGGGCGACTACTCCCACCGGTTCGCCGCTATCGGACGTGAATACCCGAAGCTCATGCCGATTGCTGTGAGCCATCACCTTCAGCCACTGCGGAGTGAGGACTTTTTGTCCATCTCCGAAGTCCAGCCACTGGCAGTTCTCTTTCCGGGAAAGCCAGCCGGCTACCTGCTCGAGCAGCTCTGAGCCATCGATCGGTTTCAAATCCATCTTGTTCATCCCCCGTATTGCCAGGGCGATTCAGCAACGGTGAGCGGAGCCATCTCGTGGCGCGTCTCCGCCTCCACTACTTCCATGACCACCACGAAATGGTCCCCCTCTGTCGGCAGACAGTGACGGACGCGGCACTCGAGGTATGCCGCGGCATTCCGCAGCACCGGCGCGCCGGTCTTGCCGAGAGTAAACGGCTCCTTGTTGAATAGGCCGTCGTTCACGTCGGTCGGCGTAAAGAATCGTTGGGCCAGATCGCGCTGCTCGACGCTCACCACATGCAGCGCGGCAACGCCGCTCTCGGACAAGCACTGATAGACATTGCTGCGGGGCCGGACGGCGGCCATCACCAGAGGTGGATTGAAGGACGCCTGTGAGACCCAGGTCACTGTCGCTCCTCCGTATCGCTCACCGCTTTTCGCAGTCAGGATGTAGATGCCGTTGGAGAACATCAGCAGGACAAGATGCTTCGCCTGGGTATCCATTGCCGGATTCTCTGTTTGTTAGCGGGCCGCGAGTTGTCCTTCAACAGTCGCTCCGCTATCGACTCGCGGACGAGGCTGAGCGGTCAGGTCGCGAAAACGGCTCTTCAGAAGCGGCCGGTCCACCTTGCCGTTGGCGTTCTTCGGCAACGCCGGCAACTCGAGCCATTCGCTGGGCACCATGTAGGCCGGAAGCTTCGCCATCAGTTCTTTGCGCAACATCACCGGCGTTACGGCCTGCCCTTGCCTTGCTACGTACGCGCAGCAGATCGTGTGGCCTTCGAATCCCTGTGAAGGAATGGCCACCACTGCACTATCCTGCACGACGCACGAGGCGGCGAGCGCCACCTCAATCTCGCCGAGCTCCACGCGATGCCCGCGAGTCTTCACCTGCGAATCCGAGCGTCCGTGAAAGTAGACCTGACCGTCCAGCCCCCGCGACGCGAGGTCTCCCGTCCGATACAGTCGCTCTGAACCATTCGAGATGAAGGCCGAGGAAGTCGCTTCGGAATTGCGCCAATATCCGGGACTGAGGCCCACTCCTCCGATGTAGAGATCGCCGACCACGCCAGGAGATACCGGTCGAAACTCGGAATCGAAAACATGCAGCGACTCACCCGCGCACGGAGTTCCGATGGGAATCAGATCATTCTCTTTCTGCGGACAGGCTGGAATGGTGTAGTAGCTGCTGGCGATTGTCGCTTCGGTTGGACCATAGAGGTTCGTGAACGTGACGTGCGGAAGCCGGCGCATCCAGTGAATCAGCGTCGGGGTCGGGAGAACCTCGCCACACCACAGAAGCCGCTTCAGATCCGGAAAATCGCCGAAGCGGATCGCATCCAGGTTGGCCATGTATGTGAGCAGCGAAGGAACCGAGAACCACTGCGTCAGCTGATTGCTTCTGATGAAATCGGCGAGCCTGGTGGGGAACAGACTCAGGTCCGGCGGCACGAGGTACATGCCGAAGATATCGAAGACCGAAAGGTCGAAATGCAGTGGCGGGTGACACGATTGCCGGTCGCTCTCGGTGATTCCGAAGTATTCCATCGCCCACTCAATGAAGTGAATCACGTTGGCGTGTGTGATGAGTACGCCTTTTGGTGTCCCTGTCGACCCGGAGGTGAACAAGAGATGAGCAACATCGTGGTCGTGATTTTGATACGAATTCGCTGCGGTCGGGTAGGTCAGTACATCACGAAGATCGAAGGCCGCGCGGAAGCGATTGCCAGATACAGGTTGGTCATCCAGCCAACCGATGCGGGTTTCCTTCCGGATCGTTGGACTGGCAAAAAGGTTGTCGATCAGCGGCGCCACTTGACCGGCAGCCAGAATCCAACGGGGCTCACTGTTGTCGAGCATCTTCAACAAGCGAGGAGCCGGGCTGCCGGCATCGAGCGGCACGTAGATGCCATCGCACTTATAGATTGCCAGGATGGCCGTGATCGAAGCCGCCGATTTCGGCGCCAGCAGACAGATACGATCGCCCTTACGGCAGCCCGCCTCCCGGAGCAGGTGAGCCAGCTGATTGGAGCGTGCTTCCAGCTCGCCGTATGTCATCGTCGTCTCATCGGAGACCACCGCCGCAGCGTCGGGCCCACGCTCGGCGCGCTCGGTGACGTAGTCCTGGAGAAGTGTTTTCATCGCGCCACCGCCGGCTCCAAGGCCCGGCTGAATGCAGAGGTCTGGTATTCGAGATCTTCGAGGCTGGGAGGAATGTCGAGAATGAAGGTGCTGTAGCCGAGTGCCACATAGCGGGCGATCTCGTCGCCGACGACGTCGAAACTGCCCACCAGATAAGGACACATCGTCTTGTAGTTCTGGAAGGGCACGAGCCAGTAGGGGTTGTCGGGCACTTCGCCGGGAAGTGTTGAAAGTTGCTCGTGCCACACCGAGTCGGAGACCTTCATGGCCAACTGGTGCGTCAATTGCCCCTTTCGGTCTTCCGGAAAGCGGGCCCGCGCGATTTTCCAGGCCTCTCTCCCCTCCGGCCTGGCGATGATGCCGACCCGAAGACCCCAGTCGCCCGTTTCGGGCAGTCCTGCCTCTTCCGCGGCGGACTTGGGATATTTCACGGCAGTCGCGCCGAGCGCGCGTGCCGCGGCGAGACCAGCCTCCGACGAGCCGGAGACAAAAACTCCCGGCGCCAGGTCCGATCGAAGCGGCGGGGTCATTTTCAGCTTATCGACCTTGTAGAACTGACCGGAGTAACTGATGGGGCCTGCCGTCTGCAGCAGACAGAGAATGATCGTGGTGTACTCGACCAGGCGCTCATAGCGCTGATCATGTGGTGTCGGATCGTTCAACGCATCGAGATCATTCTTGAACCCGCCGGCCACCATATTCAGATAGATGCGCCGACCGTACAGAGAGCCGAAGGAAGCCGCCAGCTTGGCCACGGTGTACGGGTGCATGTAGACGGGCTGGATCGCCACCAGCGGACAAAGTGTCCTGGTGTTCTGAATGATGATCTGCGAGACGACCCACGGGTCGACGAGCGAGTTGTCGGAGTAGACGAGAATGCCGGTGCAGCCGCACCATTCGCTCCATTGGGCGACCTCAATGACCCGCTGCACATACTCCATCGGATCGACGCCGTTCGATGCGGGACAGGTTGTGAACAGATGAATTCGCTGATCGGAAACATTCGGCATGGCGGCTCTCCAGGTCAGATCAAAGGTTCGTTGAAGCGGCGGATGGCAGCTGCCGCGCTGCAGGTCAGATCGGGTTGACGAGCGCGGGCATTCTTCGGGTACCGATGTCCCGTCTCAACAGCGATTCGTAGGAAAGGCTGGTCGCTTCCACCATTCGGCTCATCGAGAACTGCTCGGTAACCGAGAGGCGGCCGGCCTGCGCCAGGCGGGCGGCGAAAGCAGGCGTTTCGAGAAAACGACAAATGGCATCGGCTAGCGAACAGGGATCGCCGGAGCGCACCAGCAAACCGCCTACCCGCGTAGCGACCACCGGCACACCGGCGGCCATCGACTCCAACAAGGTATTGGATAAACCTTCACTCAGCGATGCCAGCACCGAGACGGAAAGCTCGGGAAGGATGCGTTCCACATCGGAACGGAATCCGGTAAAGACGACCCTCTCCTGCAAACCGAGGTGCGCAACGATACGCATTAGTTCCTGCTGATAGGTGTCGTCTCGTCTCACGGCCGGGCATTGAGCAGTGGCGGTGAAGCGATCGCCGATGATGACAAAACGCGCCGCGGGACAGCGGGAAGCAACGATGGCCGCGGCGCTGAGAAAATCTTCGAGGCCCTTGAGAGGCATCACCCTACCGACGACACCAATCAGCGGGGCATCGGCAGGAAGTCCCAGCTCGCGGTGCAGACTTCCGGTTTGCACCGGCTGGTCGAAACGAACGACGTCAACGCCATTCGGGATCACTGTAATTCGACCGCCATCGTAGCCGTCCGCGACCAGCCAGTCTTTGATGGCATTCGCGTTGACCAGGATGCGATCGGCGAATCCGCAGGCATATCGCTGGATCCATCGCCGCCTTGGCGACAGGTACGGTCCCATATCGCGGATGGATGCGACGACGCGCGCGCCGGCGAGCTTCGCCGGCAAGATGCCGAACACATTGGCGTAGAAGTTATAGGTGTGCACGATATCGATTCCCAGCCGCTGGATGTCGCGCGCCAGCCGTAGCTGGGCAGCCAATACGCGGGGATGTTTGAAGGTCCACACGTTGTAATCGAGGATGGGGACGCCTCGGGCATCGATCTCTTCGAGGAGCTGGCCTATGCGACGAAGGCATCCGAAATAAAGGGAAAAACGGGACGGGTCCAGCGCCAGGCCCAGATTCACGAACTGGCGCTCGGTGCCTCCGAAGGCAAACACGGCCACGAGCTTCATGAGTTTCACAACTGGTTTGTCCGGACGAGGAGAAATCATGCAATGACGCCCGCGGATGACGGCCGCCATCGGCTCTCCTCGTCGAGGGTTGTGAGAACGGACAGCCGCGGGCGGCTGTCCTCCACCAAGTTGGTTCTGCTGATCGCGTCGTCTGTCGCGGATCGGGCGGCCAGCGCCAGCCCGCCGATGTAGAAGAAGTAGAAGTGGTAGGCGACAGGATGAAAAAAACCGGCGACCAGGAAGACGATCAGGCTGACCTCCAGAGCCTCGGTCAGGAGGAAGAGGCTGCGAAGTTCCGGCACTGAAGCCGCTCGCTGGCGGGAGGAACGCGCCGCTCTGAAAACTCCCCAAAAGAGAATGAGGAACATGATGAGGCCAGGCAGTCCGAGGTCGACGGCATACTGCAGATAGATGTTATGGACCTGTTTCCACTGCGGTCCCCGCACCTGATTGAGCGCCAGAATATCCATGCCGATGCCCGCGCCGATGATCGGATGCTCCGTCACGAAGTGAATGGCGGCGACGGAGTCGCGCCAACGGGCCTGGGCCGATCCGGTCGGATCGGCGTCGATTGACCTGATCGTCGAGATTCGATCGACGTAAGTGGAAGGCAACAACGGCAGGAAGACAAGCGTGAGCAGCAATACTGCAACCGCCCACTTCCGATCCGAAGCTCGCTGGAACAGCTTGACGGAATAGACCACGCAAATCGTGGCCAGGCTCAGGAATCCTGCTCGGGAAAAGGTCAGAATCACGCCGACCACATCGAACGCGATCACCAGAAGGCAGAAAATCCGGATCGATGACCTGGTGGTGTTCAGGAAGATGGCGACGCCCAGCGGTATCACCAGATTGAGCATGAGGGCCATATCGTTCGGATTGAGGGTGAGGGCGGTGTTATAGCCGAGGATGCGGTCGCCATTGACGACGTGCTTTCCGGTCATGAAGTTTTTGAGACCGCCGGCAGCAAGCGGGACGGTGCATAGGAACAGCGACACGGCGACAAAGCGAAGCCGCGGCACGCTCGTCACGATGTTCGACAGCAACCAGAAGATGGTGAGCGCCTTGAGGTATGGGTCGGTCAGGATGTTGAAGCTGCCTCCGGGCCAGAGAGAAAGCGGCAGCGTGAGAATCGCCCACGCTGCAAGAGCTGCCGAGACCAACAGCTCTTTGTTGATGTGCAGCAGCGTCGCTCGCTGCCGCCAGCGGTCCCACAGAAGGCAGACGGTCGCCGCGCCGGCTGCCATCAGCGCGATTCGGAACGGTGCCAGTGCTGGAAACCAGTTTTGGGGCGAAAGCAACAGGATGAAAGTGAAGATGACCACAGCGATAAATGCCGCTGAACCATTCGAACGGACACGTCTCATCGCCGGGTGAGTCGTCGCACGATTCGCGTGCGGCTGCCACCACGCAACGTCACTCATGGGGAAATTCGTTAGAGCAGTCATGTCAGCGCTAAGCGGCCTTCACGCCTCGCATGCGAATCGGGCCGTCGAAGATCTCGACCTCTTTGAATCGGTTCTCTCGAAACCAGCGGAAGACCTCCGGATAGAGAAACTTCCACTGGTATCGCGGCGTGTACCAATCGAACGTGTCCAACCAGCGCCAGCGCCAGTCAGGCAGCATCGAAATGGGGAACAACAGATTGAGCAACTTGCCGATCACTGGAAGGCGGTAGACGTAGTAGAGCGGAATGGAGAGCGCCGAAATGACGCCCATGACTCGGAGCGGGAGTCGCGTTGTAATCTTCCGCGCCAAATCGGGAAATCGGTGCGCGAAGCCGTATCGGTCGTAAAGGTAAACGGCCAGCCCTCCACCGACCTTGACATTTGCGGCAAGGCGATCGAACGCCGCGCGCGGGTCGGGGGTGTGATGGAGCACTCCGATCGAGTACGCCAGGTCAAACGTACGCTCGCGAAAGGGGAGCGCGAAGATGTCGGCCTGCGCGAGGTGAACGTTTGGAAGCCGGCCGATGTTGAGATACGCGGCGTCGATGGCGCTCGAGATGTCCACTCCGAAAACCTCGGCATCTTTTCGCGCCACGCATTCCGCGAATCGGCCCGCTCCTACACCCGCATCGAGCACCAGAGCGCCGGCATAATCGCTCTCCTGCCATCCGGTCGTGGCCAGAAGGGCCCGCTCCGACTCGCACGTGCCATTCATCGAATCGAGTTGAACCTTTCGGAACCACGTCCATTGCCGTCCGAAGCTCGAGGCATATGAGTCTGCATCGACGAAACGCGGGATTCCCCGGACCACAGGGTATGTCGCATCGCACTCGAGGCAGCGCAATGTGCCAGTGAGCACCTCCGACCCGTCCTGTTCGTCCGTGGTCAGCTTCAGCGTCGACTGGCAGCTGGGGCAGACCAGAAAATTCAGCGCACGGACTTTCATGGTGCCTGTAATGCTGAACGCGTTTCCGTATCGCCCGCGTAGCGGAGGCGCGGCACAGGCTGGAGGGCCGGCGCAGGCCGTTTCGGACGGCATTCCGCTTCGAGGCGCGCACATTCTTGTTGGGTGACCGGTGCTGTGTAAAAGTCCGCATCGCCCGGGGCCGATGTGAGGCTGGAGAGGAACAAGCGGCCGGTTTGGAGGATGATGCGTAGATCCAGCCAGAGTGACATCTGCTTGATGTAGTACAGGTCGTACCGCATCTTCTCGGTTTCCTGTTCGAGATTGTTGGCGTAGCGGTAGCGAATTTGCGCCCAGCCTGTGATTCCCGGCAGCACCGAGCAGCGCGCCGCGTAATACGGGATCGCCTCGCGGAAAAGCCCGAAGTTGCAAACGGGGTGCGGTCGCGGGCCGACCAGATTCATTTGGCCGCGGATGACGTTGACGAGCTGCGGCAACTCATCGAGTCGGAGCCTGCGCAGCCACCTTCCCACCCTGGTGATCCGCGCCAGGTTGTCCTGAACCCATTCGGACGTGGGACTGTCGACCGGCTGCATCGTTCGGAACTTGATCAGCTGGAAAGGTCGCCCTCCCTTTCCGAGCCTCGTCTGTCGGAACAGCACCGCGCCCCCCGAATCGAGTTTGATAGCTAAGGCAATGAGCCCCAGGAGCGGGGCAAACACCACGAGACCGACCAACGCCACGCTGAAGCTCAGCACTCGTTGCGTCGCTTTGAGCAGTCGGGACTTCCGGAGTCTCTGGGAAGCAATCAGTTGGCCCGGCGTGACGGCCTCGATGGCCAGCTTTCCGCTGAACCGCTCGTAGGCATCCGCGATGTCTTCAACGACGATTCCATTCAACTGGAATTCGAGCAGCTCAGAGGCGGGCATTCGCCCTCGCCGGTCGGACAGGGCAAGAATGATCCGATCCGGTCTAACTGCCCGCACGATGGTGCGCAAGTCGCTGATCTGTCCCAGAATCAGCCACAAGGAGTATCGAGTCTCGTAGCAGGGGGTCTCTTCGACCACTCCGATGATGGTGTAGCCGCGCTTCGGATTGGCTTCGATCTCGTCCATGAGCTTCTGAGCCATCGGCCCGTTGCCGATCAGAAGCACTCTGGTTCGCAAGTGCGAGCTCCATCGACCCTCGCGCGCGATGGGGCGCAGTACCAGCAATAGCGCGGTCACGGCCAGAAGGCCCGAAGCAAATGGAGTCCTCAAGCCGGGAACTGACCGATGCAGCGCGACCATGAGCCCGCCTGTTAAGACCAACGACACCAGTGCGCGCCGAAGCAGGAAATGAGTTGACATAGAGTGATCCAATCAGCGGCCCGAAGCGTGGTCTACTCGACGCTCCCGCAAATTGGTTTGCGGCTATTCGCAGGAGTCATCTGCGGCCGTAATAGGCGTAGTAGTACTTTCCGTAACGGGAGTGGCGGTAGGATTCGCCATTGAAGATCAGCCCGAGGATCTTGGTGGGCCCCAGACTGAGCAGAGTCTCTTCCAGCAGCTTGCGGGGGGTTTTGTCGGCTGCCACTACGATGAGGAATCCATCGATCCACTCAGCCAGCAGCCGGCAATCGGGAGCGGGAAGAACCGGAGGGCTGTCCAACAGTACATAGTCGTAGTGCTGACGGGCGTCGCTAATCAGCTCACCCAACCGGCTCGAGGCGAGCAGGTCGTACGTGTCTGCCTCCACGCGGCGCGTCGTGACCACGGACAAATTGAACGGGTCGAGACGCCAGATCGTCTTCTCCAGCGTCTGCACCGGTTCCAGAATCGCATCGACTAGTCCCGGATCGCCACGGCCCTTCCGGCCGAGCATTTGCGCGACGGCGGGACGCCGGAGGTCGGTGTCGAGCAGCAGCACTCGGAGCTGCCCGGCCTTTGCAATGGCTCCCGCGAGATTGATAGCCGT
>QHVS01000083.1:25683-29335 GCA_003223635.1 Acidobacteriota bacterium
GAGCAAGCTGACCAGACGCGGATCGGGATCCGCTTGCGCATCACGCCACCAGGAGATCTCCGGGCGTCGCTTGACGGCGTCGAATGAAGGGCCTCGTTCGTCAGTGTCCAATGAAGTCATAGTTGTGAGCCGGCCAGCATCCAAACGAGCTGGGTGTTTTCTCGAGCTGCATGATAGGAAGCGACAGCCAGCAAGGCACACACAGCTACAACCACGCCGACGGACAGCGCGACGCGAAGAAGCTGCGGCCCGAGATTGGTTTGGACCTTTAGGTAAGGGATGCTCGCCAGAACCGGGATACTGGTGAACTGGCGTAACTCTCCTATGGAGTGAAACGACGTATCGCGGTGCTCAGCCAGCAACATCACTCCAACGGCTGACCCCAGGGCAAAGCCAAGCGCCATAAGGAGCAGGCGGAAACGGTTTGGCGCCGCCGGTTGGGTGGGGGCAATGGCCGTATCGAGGACGCGGAACGATTCTCCTTTTTTCGTCTGTTCCAGGCTGTCGGCGAGCTGAGCCTCCTCGTAGCGTGACTGCAGAGAATCGTATGTAGCCTTGGCGGTCTTGTAGTCGCTCTCGAGCTTTTCGAGTTCCTGTTCGTGCTTGGGTGCCAACTGGAGGCGCTGGTCGTAGGTCGCAATTTGGGCCCGGAGCATCTGCTCTTCCCGTTGGAGGGCGGAAAGCTCCCCTTCCGTGCTGCGGACTGTTTCTGTCAGCCGCGGCAGGCGACTGGTTTGACTCGAGCTTTCGTTGACTCGCTTGCGCTCCAGTTCGCTGATCTGTGCTTTGATCTGGATGACCTCCGGATATTTGTCAGTGAATTTGACCTGGAGGTCATTGAGCTTTTGCCTGAGGGCGGCAAGCTCGTCGTGTGATTCTCCTCCCCTGGCGAACTGCTCGACGAGATGATCATGCCGTTCGCGGGCCTTCTGCTGATTCTCGGTGTTGATCCGCAACTGGGTGTTCAGCCGTTCGAGTGTCACCAGGTTGATGGAGACCTGGTCAGGCAACTCGCCCGCGCGTTGCTCCTTGAAGGCCTTGAGCCGGCCGTCCTGACGCTCGAGCTCCTGCGCTGCGGTGGCCAGTTGACTCTTGAGGAATTGGGCCATCTGTCCGGTCTGCCGTTCGCGCATCCTGCTGTTTTCCTGGACGTAAAGGGATGCCAGCGCGTTCGGCACTTCGGCCGCGCTCTTCGGGTCCAGTCCGATGTAGCTGATCTTCAGTCCGATGGTTGTCGGACGCCCCCGGTTCTGGTCTGTGCCGGTGAACTCCACATGAATATCTCGGCGCATCCGCTCCACGAGGGCATCGGTGGGGACTTGACCGCGCATCCGCGGATAGAGGTTGAGGCGATTGATCAAGTCGCTCAAGCGTGAGCGGCTAAGAATTTCTTGCTGGATGGTGACCAGGCGCGTCTCGAGCTCCGGCACCGATGCCTTGACGAAGTCGGAAGATGCATCCTGGCTTTCTACAATCACTGTTGCCGAGCCGCGATAGATGTCCGGGAGAAATATGGAAAATGGAGCGGCGAGGGAGAAGATGGCGGCGAATGTCATCAGTCCGGCCCATTTTCGCCGCCGGAGGATGTCCAGAATCAGTTCGAGGCCGGAGTCTCCAATCTGCGAACGCGCCATCGCTCTTTCCTCACCCCTTACGGGACGACGATGATGTCTCCGGGTTTGAGCAACAGGTTTTTTTCGCCCTCACCGTTGACGGCGGCAAAGTAATCAAAACGAATGCGCTGCGGCGTCGCGCCATCACGTCGAAGAATGCTGATCTTGCGGCGCGCAGCAAACTCTGTGAGACCCTCTGCCAGAGCCAACGCATCCAATACCGTGGAAGGGCCCTTGAGCTCATATCGCCCAGGCATCCGCACATTGCCGATCACAGACACTTTGAAGCTGTGGATCTCCCGAACGACCACAGACACATCCGGTTTCTGAACATATGCCGAGAATTTCTCGATCAACACGTCGCGCAGCTCCATCGGTGTGAGCCCCACGGCAACGACGTCGTTCACCAAGGGCAGCGAAATATTTCCGTCGGGCCGAACAGGCACCACACGTTGAAGATCGGGCGAGTTCCAGACCGCAATGTCGAGCACATCCTCGACCCCGATCCGATATTCGGATGGCGCCGGGTTCGTCGTTTTCGGCTCGTCCGCTAACGAGGAGAAGGCAGCGGCATAGAGCAAGGCGATCAGCGGAAGAGCGCGTTTCATTTCATTAGTCCCTGCCGCTCCAGCGCGCTCTCAGACCCACCGACAGCGTGCCGTGCGAAAAGTTGTCATTGGCTCTCAACCGATCGATGGCGCCGCGCTGCGAGTCGAAACTGTATATCGCGTCGATTCCCATCAGTGGGGTGATCGTGTAACGCGCGCCCACACCAATCCGGTACACCGTGGCCTGGAGATCACCTCGCACGGTCCGAAGAACCGCGGGGGCGGCAAACGCAGTGAGGAAGCGAGTCGGTGCGTAGCTGAATCTCGCCTGCAGGTTCCGCGCTTCCACTGTGCCAATCGATCCCATCACTGTGGTCTGGGTCTGCTGACCGGAGATGGCAATGGAGGTCGATCGCCATTGGTGCGCCAGCGAAGCAGACAGCTCTGCGGCCGGCGAACCATCGGTGATGCGAGGTCCAGCCTGCAGCATCAGGCGGGTCCGCTGCCCCAGATCGCGCTTCCAGCCTGCCAGCACGAGGTATGTATTCGTTCGGTTCTTCGCTTTGTCGAGATTGAAGACGTAGAGGCCCTGCTCATAGTCGACCGTGAGCGAGTCTCGTGCGCTAAGGCGTTGCTCGATTCCCACCGTTTGAAACTGCGCACGCGTCGATGTCCCGCCGGCCAGTTCCGCACTGGTGGAGAAATAGGAGGCGTGGGCTGACAAACGCGGTGAGATCCGAAAACGGGCCGCGGGTCGAAGCGTGAGCTGCTTAGCACGGACACGAAAGGCAGCCAGGCCGGTCTCGATATTGAGATCGGTGGGAGTGTCCGTGTTGACGTAGGCGCCGTCCAATGCGAGCACAAGGCGCGGGGTGGATCGATACTGAACGCCGATCGATGCCTGGTCCCTTGCTCGCGCGTTGTTGAGAGTGGAATAGTTCGCAAATCGGTCACTGTCGAACGCGTACTTCCCGGTAGCGGACCAGCGCGGAGAGTCGAGTTGCAGGGCCAGCGCCGGCCGAACGCGCAGAATGAGATCGCCCGCCGGTCGTTCTTCTGAAAAAAAGAGATTGTCGTCATGGACTTCGTTGATTTCAATCGAGGGCTCCAAAGCGACCCGGTACTGTGCAAGCATCTCGCCCCGAAATAGCATCCCCAGGAACCCGAGAGCGAAAGCCGTCCCTGGCGATCTCAAAACAAGTCCTTCATGCAGGAACGACGTATGTGCAATCGACCAACGCGACCACACTCTGTTGCAGTAGATTCACCGAAAGAACCAGAAGGCCTTTGCGCATCTTGTTCTTCACGAGGACGCCTTCCACACCTTTCAGCGGCCCAGCGGTCATGCGGACGCGCTGGCCTTCACGCAAGTACGGATACGGCGCGAGGGTGAGCTGGGCATCGAGCGCTCGCTGAAGAGACTCGATCTCCACGCCCGCAATCGGACTGAGGCGGTCCCAGCGGTCGCCCAGAATTCGGACCACACCCCTG
>QHVS01000084.1:0-6641 GCA_003223635.1 Acidobacteriota bacterium
GCGATATCGGAGATGTTCTCCGCGTCCGCGCCGTCGCGGCTGCACTGTTGCCAGCGGCTGTCTATTTCGTGGCGTTGGCCGCCACAGGCTCCGCCGAAGCGGCGATCCTCGCCTTTCTCTTCGCCGCATCGTTGACAATCACCGGTACGCCATGGGCCAGGCCGGTCAGCGCGATCGAGGCGATGCCGGGATTCCGCCCCATCCCCTCGCTGCTCGCGCTGGCCGCGTGCGCGGTTGCGCTGCGCATGCGCTCCCGACGCTGGCTGGCGATCGCCGGCGGCCTCACGGTCCTCGCCGAGTTGACGTCGGTTGAATTCGGTTTCTACGCGATCGTCATCTGCATCGTCGCCTCTCTGCGAGCAAGTGCGAGCTGGCGCGGCCGGCGGAGCGCGCTGCTCGCTGTGCTCAGCGGCGCCGCGATCGTCGCCGCACCCGCGGCGCTGATCATGCTCATCCGCGGTTGGCTCGGGGCATACCTGCACACGATGCTCGTCGAGCTGCCGCCGCTCAGCGAGGCGTACAGCATCCTGCTGTTCCATTTTCCCGACGCGTACAAGGACCTGTCGACATTTCCCGAAATCATCGCCGCGCTATTCATCCCACGCACAGTCTGGTTTGTGCTGTGGTGTCTGATCGCCATCGGCACGGCGATCGGCCTGACGCAGCGCGCCGGCGGCCGCCGCCTCGAGCCGATTCTTATCCTCGGCGTGTGGACCGTCGCCGCCGCGCTCTCCTTCGCCGAACGGACGAACGTTTACTTCCTGGCCACCGCAGCGATCTGTGTGGTGGCGGCCGTCTCGGCGGCCCCCACACTCCGTTGGGTCGCCGTCGTCATTCTCATCCTCATGGCCGCGCCGACCGCGCGGTTGGTGACGCTTGCCGCGAAGCTTCGCACCCGCGGCAACGTCGCGGGGTACGTTCGCTACGACGCGTTGCCGCGCGCGCGCGGCGGCTGGTTTGAGCCGGACAACGCGCGCCGGCTGGCCGCGGCGCAGGAGTTCATCGATCGAGCGCTGCGGCCGGGCGAGACGTTCTTCGATTTCGCCAACATGCCCATCCTCTATTACCTGTTCGATCGCCGTTGCCCGGTCCGCCAATACGAGACGCCGTTTTACGAGACGGAGGAGCTGCAGCGCGAGGTGATCGCCCGATTGGAAAGCGACCGCAGCGTGCGCGCGGCGCTGACGCAATTCCCCAATCAAGGCTTCGTGGCCATCGACGGCGTGCCGAACGCGGTCCGCGCGCCGCTGGTCGCGCAATATCTGCGCGAGAATTTCGCTCCGGCGTATGCCCGCGATGGCGTCGTCTTCTGGCAGAGGCGGCAATGAGCCGCCGCTTTGTACCGCCGCCAACTTGGCGGCGGTACGACCGCCCGCTATTCATTGCATAATCGAATCATGAGCGAAATCACCGCGGAGCTCATCGCTTCGCACGGTCTCACGCCCGACGAATACAAACGAATCGAGCAAATCCTCGGACGCGCGCCGAACTACACCGAGCTTGGGATTTTCTCCGTGATGTGGTCCGAGCACTGCTCGTACAAGTCGAGCCGCGTGCATCTGCGAAAGTTCCCCACGCGCGGACCGCGCGTCGTGCAGGGGCCGGGAGAAAACGCCGGCGTCATCGACATCGGCGACGGGTGGGTGGCCGCGTTCAAGATGGAGTCGCACAATCATCCTTCCTTCATCGAGCCGTATCAGGGAGCGGCGACCGGCGTCGGCGGAATCCTGCGCGACATCTTCACCATGGGTGCGCGGCCCATCGCCTGCCTCGACTCGCTCCGCTTCGGAGATCTCAACGCGCCCCGCATGAAATACCTCGTCGACGGCGTCGTCCGCGGCATCGCCGGCTACGGCAACTGCATCGGGATTCCTACGGTCGGCGGTGAGACATCGTTCCACCCGTCGTACAACGGCAACATCCTGGTCAACGTCTTCGCCCTCGGCGTGACCACGCGCGACAAGATCTTCAAGGGAACGGCCAGCGGCGTCGGCAATCCGGTCATTTACGTCGGATCGAAGACCGGTCGCGACGGCATCCACGGCGCGACGATGGCCTCCGCCGAATTCGACGAAGCGTCGGAAGAGAAACGGCCCACCGTGCAGGTCGGCGATCCGTTCACCGAGAAGCTGCTGCTCGAAGCCTGTCTCGAGGTCATGGAGACGGACGCCATCGTCGGCATCCAGGACATGGGAGCGGCCGGGCTGACATCTTCGTCTTTCGAGATGGCCGGGCGGGCGGGAACCGGCATCCGGCTGAACCTCGACAATGTCCCGGTGCGCGAGAGCGGCATGACGCCGTACGAGATCATGCTCTCCGAGTCGCAGGAGCGGATGCTGATCGTGGCTAAGCGCGGCCGCGAGCATGAGGTCGTGCGCATTTTCGAGAAGTGGGATCTCAATGCGGCAATCGTCGGCGAGGTGACGAGCGACGGACTGGTTCGCGTTTTCTGGCACGGCGAGGAGGTGGCCAGCATTCCCGTCGGTCCGATCTCCACGGAGGCGCCGGTGTACGAGCGCCCGATAGCACCCCCCTCATCCGGCCCTTCGGGCCACCTTCTCCCCGCACGCGGGGAGAGGGATCTCGATGTCACGAGTACTCTTCTTCGCCTGATCGCTTCGCCGAATCTCTCTTCCAAGCATTGGATCTACGAGCAATACGACACAACCGTGCGCACGAACACCATCGCCCGGCCGGAGCGCCGCGATGCGGCGATCGTCCGGATCAAGGGAACGGGACGCGCGCTCGCGCTCACCTCCGACGTCAATCCCGCCTACTGCCATCTCGATCCGTATGAAGGCGGCAAGCAGGCCGTGGCGGAAGCGGCGCGGAACATCGCCGTCAGCGGTGGACGGCCGGTGGCCATCACCGACTGCCTCAACTTCGGATCGCCGGAACGGCCGGAGATCATGTGGCAATTCGCGGAGTGCATTCGAGGGATCAGCGACGCCTGCAACGCGTTCGGCACGCCGGTGGTGTCGGGCAATGTCTCCTTCTACAACGAGACGGAAGGGCGGGCCGTCGATCCGACGCCAACGATCGGCATGGTGGGAATCCTGGAGCGCGAAGACGCCGGCGCGGAGATCTATTTTCGAAAGCCGGGACTGGGGATCGTTCTTCTCGGCACGACGCGCGACGAGCTCGGCGGATCGGAGTATCAGCAGCGCTTCCATCCCGACGCAACGGTCGCTCCGCCGCGCGTCGATCTCGATCGGGAGAACGCTCTCATCAATCTTCTCCTGGCCGCGCACGATCAGCGGTTACTTCACAGTGCGCACGACATCTCCAATGGCGGCCTGGCCGTCGCCCTGGCGGAGTGTTCGATGGAGGAGATCGGCTGTCACGTCGACCTCGGCGGCCACGCAGATGATCTCGATGCGATTGCGCTTCTCTTCGGCGAGTCGCAGGGTCGGGCCATCGTCGCCACATCGCGCGTCGATGAGTTGCTTCGCCGCGCGAAGGAGCACAGCGTGCCCGCGATGCCCATCGGTCACACAGCGGCCGGCGCATTTCTCATCGAGCGAAACGGCGTAGCGCTGGTGCGCATATCGAGCCTGGAGCTGGCCCGCATCTGGCGCTCCGCCTTCGCCCTCCTGCTGAGTGGCGATTCTGAGGATGATGTCATCCGCGGCCTCGGCGAAGAGGCCGAGCTGATCGCGAGGTAGTGTGCGGGCCGGCTTTAGCCGGCCATGACCGACTGAAGCCGGTCCACACACTACAATGCGCGCTCGAAGGGAGATGCCATGCCGGTACGAAAAGCAGAAGCAGAGTGGCGGGGAACGCTGCGCGAAGGCACGGGGCGAATCAAAGTCGAGAGCGGATTATTCGAAGGGAACTACTCCTTCGGAACGCGCTTTGAGAACGCCAAGGGAACGAATCCGGAGGAGCTGATCGCCGCGGCGCACGCCGGATGCTTCTCCATGGCGCTTGCCGCCGGCCTGACCCGCGCCGGTTTTCCACCCAAGCGGGTGCACACCACCGCTTCGGTCCGGCTGGACAAAGTCGGCGAGGGATTCGAGATCACCAAGATCGAGCTCGAGTGCGATGCCGAAGTGCCAACGATCGATGAGGCCGGGTTCCATGCGCAAGCGACCGCAGCCAAAGAGGGCTGTCCGGTCTCGAAGGCTCTGAAGGCGGTTGAGATTACGCTCAAGGCGCGAAAGGTGTAGCAGTTCGGGATGACATGAGCGGTACACTCTGTTGAACTCATCTCCATGTGCGGTGTCTTCGGCATCGTTAACCACAAAGACGCGGCGAACCTCGTCTACCTGGGCCTATACGCGCTCCAGCATCGCGGGCAGGAGAGCGCGGGCATTGCCTCCGTGTCGCTCGACGGCACGCTGTCGGAGACGAACATCGGAACGCCGATCGGCTCCAGCGGCACGGGCGAACAGATCATCGCCCCCGGCACCCCGCAGATCCACGTGGAAAAGGAGATGGGCCACGTCGCCGACATCTTCACGCACGAGCGGCTCTCCCGCTTGCCCGGCGATACGGCCATCGGTCACGTGCGCTACTCCACTGCCGGCGGCTCGATGCTTTGCAACGCGCAGCCGCTGGTGGCATCGACGAGCAAGGGGCCGGTGGCCCTGTCCCACAACGGCAATCTGATCAACGGCGCCGAGCTGCGGCGGCAGCTAGAGGAAGAGGGCGCCATCTTCAACACGATGTCGGACACGGAGGTGATCCTCCACCTCATCGCCCGTTCGCGCGAGCGCGATCTGGAGCGGGCCCTCATCGACGCGCTCTCTCGCGTGAAGGGCGCCTACTCAATCGCCATGCTCGCCCCCGGCCGCGTCTACGCCGCGCGCGATCCCTACGGGTTTCGTCCGCTCGTCCTCGGACGTCTCGCCGACTCGCTCGTCGTCTCCTCCGAGACCTGCGCCTTCGATCTGATCGAAGCGGATGCCATCCGCGAGGTTCGTGCCGGCGAGGTCGTGGTGATGGAATGTGGCACCACCGCCGCCGCCACACTTCGCGTGGTCCATCAATTCCCCTCGCAGCGCGAGGCGCGGTGCATCTTCGAGCACGTCTACTTCTCGCGGCCCGACTCCGTCGTCTTCGGCACCAACGTCGCTGAGTCCAGGAAGCGCTTCGGAGCACAACTTGCGCGCGAGCATCCTGTCGACGCGGACGTCGTCATTCCCGTCCCCGATTCGGGCCTCTTCGCCGCGCTCGGCTACGCGCAGGAATCCGGCATTCCGTTCCAGTTCGGACTGGTCCGCAATCACTATGTCGGGCGGACATTCATCGAGCCGAAGCAGACCATCCGCAACTTCGGCGTGAAGGTAAAGCTGAATCCGGTCCGGGAGATTGTGGCCGGGAAGCGCATCGTGCTCATCGACGACTCGATCGTGCGCGGCACTACCTCGAAGAAGATCGTGCGCATGCTGAAGCAATTCGGGGCGAAGGAAGTTCACATGCGCATTTCCTCGCCGCCCACCACCGGCCCCTGCTACTACGGCATCGACACGCCGCAGCGGCGCGAGCTGATCGCCAGCTCGAAGTCGGTCGAAGAGATTCGCAATTTCATCGAGGCCGATTCGCTCGGCTACCTGTCCGAGCAGGGAATGTTGAACGCCGTGCGCAATGGCGACGACCCGCAGCGGCTCTACTGCACGGCGTGCTTCACGGGGAAGTATCCGATCCTCCAGGAAGAACAGAATCTGGAAGCCGCTCTTCGGGCCTGATCACTTTCTGGCCAGCTCCGCTTCGGCCGCGATCTCGCCGAACGCCGACCACTGATTGCCGTCCACGATCCGCTGCCAGATCGGCGATGCTCTCTCCGGCTGTCCGTTGTAGAAGTACCAGTTGCCGATTCCGTACAGGATCGTGGCGCCGTCGGTGGTCGTCGGGTCCTGCTGCGCCAACTCCTCCGGCGCGATGTCTCCGGCGTACATCAGCAGCAACTTGTGATAGGCGACGTTCTCGATGACGTCCATGCTCGTGCTGATCGGCTCGAGCACTTTCTCCGCCTCCATGGGGCGGCCGAGGCGGCGCAGGGTCATGTACAACCAGTGCGACGTGGAGACCAGCCGGTCCGGATTCTTCGCCAACTGCACGCAGCGCTGATAGGCGCGGAGAGCGCGATCGAAATCTCCCTGCAGGTAGTAGGCGAGGCCGAGGTGATACCAGATGTTCGACTGCAGCGAACCGACCGGCGTATTGCGCGCGTTGGGCAATCCATCCGGCTCGATCTCATCCGGTTTTCCTTTCACCAGCAACGCGGCCTTCTCCAGATCGGTCACCGCATCCTTGAATCGACGGACGGTGATGTATCGATGCCCGCGATGCCGGAGCATGCGCGCATCGTCGGGAAACTTGCGGATTCCGTCCGTGAAGACATCGATGGCCTCGCGATAGCGGCCCAGGTATGCCAGGCGGCGTCCGAGCCAGATGATGGCGTCGGCGCTGTTCGGATTCGCTTCGAAATCGCGCCGGGCCACGGCGAGCGCTTCCTCGCGCTGCTTCAGAACGTCGGGCGGGAGGGGCGGGCGGACGAGCGGTTTCCCCGACAGCGAGGTCGCTTCGATCTCCGATGTGGGTGACGGCCCTCCACCGGCCGGCACCACCGGCGGCGATTGCGCCGACGGACACGCCATCGCGGCGACGACCGCCAGTGCTGCGATCGGGCAGCGCAT
>QHVS01000084.1:6703-15065 GCA_003223635.1 Acidobacteriota bacterium
AACTTGCCGGCGCGGGCTGGTAGCCGGCGGTACGACCGCCCCTCAAAGCGAACGCATAGCTCTCGCCGTCTTCTCCACTTCCTCCGGCGTGTTCATGATCCCGAACGCCAGGCGCGCGAACGGAACCGCGTACGGCGTGGTGGACGCGATGATCTTCTTCTCCAGCAGCTTGTCCACAACCTGCTGCGCGCGCATCCCCTTCACGTCGAAGCAGACCATTCCCGCGTACATCCCATCCGTGCGCGGCGTGTAGACGACGACATTCGGAAGCTTGCGAAGTTCGTCATTCATCTGAAGATTCAGGGAATGAATTCGCGCCGTGATGCGCGGCGATCCGATGGCGTCATGAAAATCAAACGCTGCTGGAAGCGCCCAGTGGTGCTCGAATGACTGGAAGCCGCCCGGCGTGAACCAGGCGGCGCGCGCCGGGCGATCGGGTTTCCTCTCTTGCGCCCAGGCGTCGAACAGTTCCGGGGCCGTGAAGCTCGGCAGCAGCGGTCGCATCGAGGCCCACAGTTCGGGTCTTGCCCACACAAACCCGGTGCCGCGCGGGCCGAAGATCCACTTGTGCGTGCCTGCCGAGAAGGCATCCGCGCCGAGCTGCACGACATGAGGATCTTCCACGCCGACACCGTGGACGCCGTCGACTACGAGAAGGACGCGGCCGGCCGCGCTTCTCTGCGCGTTGACCTGCCCGATCGCGTCGGCGATCCGACGAATCGGCAGGCGAAGTCCGCTCGCGGAATGAACCCACGTCACGCCGACCACCCGCGTGTTCGGCTGGATCGCCCTGCGGATGCGATCGACCATCTCGTCAGCCGAGATGCCGTCGTACGAATCGAACAGCGGGATCTTGCGCCACGTGGCGCCGTTCCGCTCCGTGGCCAGACGGATCGCCTCGTGATGGACGTAGTGATCGTGGTTCGTCGTCAGAATGTCATCACCCTGCTTCAGCGGCAGGCCGTGATAGATCAGCGCGAGCCCGGTCGTGGTGTTCTGCGTGAGCGCGATGTCATTGGGATCGCCGCCGATGTACTTCGCGATGCGCGCGCAGACTCGGAGAGGCATGTTGTCTTCCGGGCGCTCGAAGAGAGCGCGCTCGACGGTGAGAAAGGGATTCGCATCGAGCTTTCGCCGATACGACTCGATCGCTTCCCGCACCGGCCGCGGATGGGAGGCCAGATAGAAGAGGCCTAGGTGAGCGTAGCCGGGATCGAGATCGAACTGCTCGCGGACGGCCGCCCAGTCGCGTAAGTCGGCCGCAGATTTGACCAGCGGCTTGACGACCGACAGCGGCTTGGCCGCCGCAACCCCCGCGGCGAGTGAAGTGGTGATGAGAAAACTGCGGCGAGTGAGAGCCATGGCGCACTCCTTTCACGCGCACGATACACTCCGCGTGTGCCCGAAGTCGTCATCGTCGGCGCCGGCGTGATCGGCGCCAGCATCGCGTACCATCTCGCCGCGCGCGGAGTCCGCGACGTGCTGGTCATCGATCGCGGATCGGACTTCGGCTTCGGCAGCACGCCACGCGCCACAGGCGGCTTTCGCTGCCAGTTCAGCACGGAGCCGAACATCCTGCTGTCGATGATGTCGCGCGAGAAGCTCCGGCGATTCCAGGACGAGATCGGCGTCGACTCCGGCTATCAGCCGCTGGGCTATCTGTTTCTGGCCCGCAGCGAAGATACGCTGCGCCTGTTGCGCGACGCTCAGGCCCTGCAGCACCGCTGCGGGCTGGAAGAGGCGCGCATGATCACCGGCGCCGAGGCGCGCTACATCAATTCGGCCATCGGCGATGAAGACATCCTCGGCGCGGCGCACTGCCCCACCGACGGATTCATTCGCGCCGTGCAGATCCTGCGCGGCTATGCCGAAGCTGCGAAACGGCTGGGCGTTCGATTCGAATTCGGCGTCGAAGTTCGCCGCCTGCGCACCACGTTCACCGGCGTCGCCGCGGCGCAAACCAAAACTGGTGAAATCACGGCGCAATCATTCGTTAACGCGGCGGGTCCATGGGCCGGCACGCTGGGCATCAACATCCCCGTCCGCCCTCTGAAGCGCCAGGTCGCCGCGACGGTCGAGACCGACGCGCTTCCGGAGACGATCCCCATGACCATCTGGGTCGACGATGGATTTCACATCCGTGTGCGGGACCGGCGGATCCTGATGCTGTGGCCCGATCAGCCGGCCAGCGACTTCGAAGTCGAATTCGACGAACGCTGGCTGCAGCAGCTCCTTCGCCTGGCACGGGAGCACGTTCCGTCGATCGCCGACATCCGCATCGATCGATCGCAATGCTGGGCCGGACTCTACGAGATGTCCCCCGACCGCCACGCGCTCCTGGGTCCCGCCCCCGGCATCGAGAATCTGTTTCTGGCCAACGGCTCCTCCGGTCACGGAGTGATGCACGCGCCAGCGATCGGGCAGCTCGTGGCGGAGATGATCGTCGACGGCAAGACTTCCATCGATGTGCGCGCCCTCCGCCCGGCCCGCTTTGCGGAAGGTGAAGCGATCGAAGCGTCGGAGTTGATATGACCCCTGATTATTTCGTCCGCCTGCTCGATGAGGCCTATGAGAAAAGCGCGTGGCACGGAGCGAATCTGCGCGGCTCACTGCGCGGGTTGACGCCCCAGGAAGCGCTGTGGCGCCCGGGCCACGGCCGGCACAACACCTGGGAGCTGGCCCTTCACTGCGCCTATTGGAAGTACGCGGTGCGCCGCCGGCTCACCGGCGAGAAGCGGGGCTCGTTTCCTCGGAAAGGAAGCGATTGGTTCTACGCCGACGAACCGAGCGACAAGCTCTGGCGCGACGATCTGCGGCTGCTGTCGCAGCAGCACCGCGCGCTGCGCGCCGCGGTGGCCAGCACATCGGCTCAGCGGCTGCGCGAGATGGCGCGCATCGTCCACGGCGCCGCGTTTCACGACATCTATCACGCCGGGCAGATCCAGTTGATCAAGAAGCTGCAGGCGCGAATGGTAAACGGCTAACGGTGGAGCGGCGGCCTTCAGGCCGCCGTCGGCGGGCTAAAGCCCGCCGCTCCACATCCGCTCCACCAGTTTCCTTCTCGCCGTGCGTGGTGTCGAAAAGATCAATGAAGCCCAGATTCGATCCCCGCCTTTACCAGATCACCGCGCTCACGGCGCTCTTGATCTACGGGATCAGCGCCCTGCACTTTGATGTCACTGTCGCGCGGTCGACGTTGATCCTCGGCGTCGCCATCGGCGCCCAGGCGCTCTGCTCGCGCATCTGGGGTGTTCGTTTCGATCCGCGCAGCGCGGCGATCTCCGGCCTCTCGCTCTGCCTGCTGCTGCGCAGCAACTCGGTGGTTCTGGTGCTCATCGCCGCGGTCATCGCCGTAGGCAGCAAATTCGTGATTCGCTGGCGGGGCAAGCACATCTTCAATCCGACGAACGTGGCCATCGTGGCCCTGATGCTGTTCACGCCGCGCGTCTGGGTGTCGCCCGGGCAATGGGGCAACCTGGCGTTCTTCGCGTTCCTCATCGCCTGCCTCGGCGGGCTGGTGGTGAATCGCGCCGCCCGCAGCGATGTGACGTACGCGTTCATCGCCGCCTGGTGCGCGCTTCTCATCGGCCGATCGCTGTGGCTGGGCGAGCCGATGACCATCCCTCTGCATCGGCTGGAGAACGGCGCGCTGCTGCTGTTCACGTTCTTCATGATCTCGGATCCCAGGACGACGCCCGATTCGCGCGCCGGCCGCATGCTCTTCGCGGCGATGGTCGCTCTGGGTGGCGCGTACATCCAGTTCAAATTGTTTCGGACCAACGGCATCCTCTGGTCGCTGGCCGCCTGTTCGCTGCTCGTTCCGTTCATCGACGCTCTGCTACCCGCCGAGCGCTATTCGTGGAATTCACATGGAGGTTCACCATGGTCCGTCGCTTACTCCCGGTTGCTTTCGTTGTCCTCAGCGCCGCTTCTGCGCACGCCTTCTGCGGCTTCTACGTCGCCAAAGGAGACGCAAAGATTTTCAATCGGGCCTCACAGGTCGTCCTCGTCCGCGACGCAGATCGGACCGTGATGACCATGGCCAACGATTTCCGCGGCGAGCCGAAAGAGTTCGCCGTGGTGATCCCCGTCCCTACGGTCATCACTCGCGGACAGATTCACGTCGCCGACAAGGCGCTGATCGATCACCTCGACGCCTACTCCTCGCCGCGGCTGGTCGAATACTTCGATGAGGATCCCTGCCGAGTCATGATGTACGACCGGAGCATGGCACCCTCTGCGATGGGGAACGCGAAAGCAGCTCGCGAAGAATCGCGCGCCCGCAGCCTCGGCGTGACCATCGAGGCCAGGTACACCGTCGGCGAGTACGACATCCTCATCCTCTCCGCCACGCAGAGCAATGGTCTGGAGACCTGGCTCCGCGAAAACGGCTACACCATTCCGCCCGGGGCGTCGTATGTGCTGGGCAGCTACATCAGACAGAACATGAAGTTCTTCGTAGCCAAAGTGAATCTTCAGGAGCAGGCCAAGCTCGGATTCAGCTACCTGCGGCCCATTCAAGTGGCGTACGAGTCGCCGAAGTTCATGCTTCCGATCCGCCTGGGCACGGTGAACGCAGCGGGAGCGCAGGAGCTCTTCGTCTACGCGCTGACGCGCAAGGGGCGCGTGGAGACGACGAACTACCGCACGGTGAAGTTGCCGAGCGACGTCGACGTGCCGATCTACATCCGCGAAGACTTCGCGCCGTTTTACAAGGCGCTCTTCAACGAGCAGGTCCGCAAGGAAGACATGGCCGCCGTCTTCCTCGAATACGCGTGGGACATGAATTGGTGCGATCCGTGCGCGGCCGATCCGCTTTCGCGCGATGAGCTGAAGAAGCTCGGCGTCTTTTGGCTGGCGGAAGAAAACAGCGGCGGCGCCGCCAACGCGTTCCTCACGCGATTACACGTTCGATATGACCGCGCGCATTTTCCGGAGGATCTCGTCTTCCAGGAAACCGGCGATCGTCAGAATTTTCAGGCGCGCTACGTTCTGCATCACGCCTGGGAAGGAACAGGCGATTGCGAAGCAGCGCGCATGTATCGGCGCAATCTGAATGAGCGCCGCGAACGCGAAGCGCACAATGTCGCATCGCTCACCGGATGGAAGCTCGGCGAAATTCGGAAGAAGATGAATCTCGTCGCCAACGAATCGCCCGGCGAGAAAAAATGGTGGGAGCTGTGGTGAGGCTCCGTCATTCCGAGCCGCCGGAAGAGCGGCGAGGAATCTCAGCTGAGATCCCTCACCGTCTGCGCGGCTCGGGATGACGTTGAGTTCATTCCACTTACCCCGAAGACGCCAGCGGCCGCGACTTTCTGCAAATCTGCGATTTCCCGTGACTTACGTCACCACGAAAAAATCGTTGATGAGCATGGTTTGAAAGATGCAGTAGGCTATGGGAACTTGCACGGTGGCGTCCAGAAAGGAATGAAGCGAATGGCACAGGATCAAAATCGATCGGGCAGCTCCAATCCAGGAGTCCAGGCCCAGCAGCGTCCGGGCGGCGGTGGTGGTGGTGGAGCGCCGGGCGGCGGAGGTGGTGGTGGTGGCCAGCGTCCGGGCGGCGGCGGTCCGGGCGGCGGAGGCGGTGGCGGCGGCCAGAAGCCTGGTGGCGGCGGCGGTGGCGGCGGCCAGAAGCCAGGCGGCGGCGGTTCTCCGGGCGGTCGGTAGTTTTCGTACGAAGCAATTGAAGGGTTGGGCGCCACCGGCAAGTCGCTCCCTTCCCGTTGTTCGCGATCACATCTCGACGCGAGCTCTCAATTTCAACCACTCCGATTGGCCGAAGAATCGGCGGAACGCCTCGAGCGTGAACGATTCGATTCGCTCGGCATCCCGACCGAACTGCGCGTAGATGCCGTCGTCGGCGACTTCGTACGTCCGGATGTCCAGATCGCCGGATGCCTCGCGAAAATCTAGCTCGCGGAGAAGAGCGGCCACTTCGCCGACGCGCGACGCGTATGACGGCAGCATCGTCGGCCAGTTGAACATCAGCCCGCGCGGTTCCAGCGAATACTGCACGTACTCGTCGTCCTTTCCATCATCGAAAACGACGAAGCCTTCCTTCTGCTCCAGCAGTTTCTTCACTGCATCGCGAATTGTTTCTGAGGGTCCGAAAGGCATGGTTATCTCCGTCCCCCTGCGATCTTCGATGCTTCTGGCAACCCGCGCAGCCGCATCATCGCCGCGATGCCGAGGAACGGTCCGGGCGCGAGAGCCACGAATGCCCATGACCAGCCCACAGCATCGACGAGCAGCGGCATCAGTCGTATCGAGATCGTGGTGATGAGAAATCCGATGCACGTCTGCATCGTCAGCGCCGTGCCGACGTAGCGCGGATCTCCCAGCTCGGTGATGCACGCCGAGAACTGTGCGGAGTCGGCGACCACGCTCGCGCCCCACACCGCGGCGACGGCGAGCAGCAGCCACGCCGATTTTCCGTACAGCAATCCGATGATCAGGCAGCATGCGCCGCTGATGGCCATTGCCGTCGACGCCACGAGCGTCCGGCCGTAGCGATCGGCCAGCAGCCCCGCGGCCACGCAGCCGATCGCGCCGCAGCCGATCACGGCGAACGACGCGGCATCGGCCAGCGCGACGCTCGATCCGGTCAGCGCGACGCTGGAGCGGATCATCGCCGGCGCCCACGTCCACATCGCGTACAGCTCCCACATGTGTCCGAAGTAGCCGAAGTTCGCCAGGCGCACGCCGCGGTTGCGGAAGATGTTCGTGACCTGGGCCAGATCGAACGGCTGGTTCGGCAACGCGTACGGACCGTCGTGAACGAAGAAGAGAACGATCGCGCCGCCGATCGCCGCGAGAAGCGAGGCGATGACCACGTTCGTCCGCCAACTCGCCGATCCGACGGCGTTGACCAGATACGGCGATGCTTTCCCGAGCGTGAGCGCGCCGATCAGCACGCCGAGGGCGAAGCCGCGGCCGGAGCGAAACCAGGTGGCGATGATCTTCATCCCCGGCGGATAAACGCCGGCCAGAAACACTCCGGTGGCGAACCGCATCGCGATGGCCGTCGCGCCGTCGCGAGCGAAGATGGCCAGGAGCGCATTCACAGCCGCGCCGCCGAACGCGCAGAGCGCGAAGAGATACCGCACGCGGATCACATCCGGAAGATTGAAGAGCGCGCTGGCCAGCGTGCCGGCGACGAATCCGAGCTGCACGGCCAGCGTGAGCCAGGCCGCCGACGATGCGTCCAGGTGCCACTCGACGCTCAGCCGCGGCGCCACCGCGGAGACGCCGAACCAGAGCGACATGCCGAGGAGCTCGGCGATGGAGACGAGGACGAGCGCCTTCCAGCGCGGCTCACTCACAGACCCGATTATCATGGCCTGAGAGATGAATGTGATCGCCATTCTCGCCGGCATGTGGATCACGCTCGCGCCGCTGCAGCAGAAGCGGCAGGAGATCGCCGTGGCCGCCGCGGCGGGGCGCGTCTACGCTATCGGCGGTCTCACCTCCACGTCCGCGCTCGCATCGGTTGAGGAATACGATCCGCTGACCAATCGCTGGCGCTTCGTGGCGCCGTTGCCGGAGACGGTGCATCACTCCGCGGCGGCAGTCGTCGATGATCAGATCTATGTGATCGGCGGCTATCACACGATCAACTTCGACGCGACGAACTCTGTCTATCGCTACGATCCGCGCACGGATCTCTGGACGCCTGTCGCGCCACTTCTCTCACCGCGCGGCGCGCTCGCGGCGGCGGTCATCGACGGCAGGATCTACGCGGTCGGCGGAACGCCGAACGGAAGTCTGCTCGCGGTCTACGATCCGCTCGCGGATCAGTGGAACGCGTTGGCCCCGATGCCCACTCCGCGCGAGCATCTCGCCGCTGTCGCCGCCGGCGGAAAGTTGTTTGTGATCGGCGGGCGTCAGGGAGGGAATCTCGCGGCGATGGAAGTCTACGATCCCGCCACCGATCGCTGGAGCACGCTCGCTCCCCTCCCGACCGCCCGCAGCGGACTGGCCGCCGCGGTCTTCGGCAATCGCATCTACGTCTTCGGCGGCGAGGGCAATCCAGCCACCAGCAGCGGCGTCTTCGAGCAGAACGAGGTGTACGACATCGCCGCCGGCACCTGGCGCACCGACGCGCCGATGCCGACGCCGCGTCACGGCATCGGGGCTGCCGTCGTCGATCAACGTATCTATATTCCCGGTGGAGGAATCCGGCAGGGCTTCGGGCCGACTTCGACGCATGAAGCGTTCGTTCCTCTGACGCCGTTGCGAAGAAGAGCAGTTCGATGACAGCCCGTTTCGCAACGGTTGCCTTTCTGCTCACCGCTTCGCTGCACGCCGGTGAATGGGTCCTCGGCGCGGACGGCGACAACCGCCACACCTTCGCCTATTT
>QHVS01000085.1:0-6680 GCA_003223635.1 Acidobacteriota bacterium
TGATTCCTGATCAACCGATGGACTCGCGTGGGCCAGCTTTCGCGCTGCGCGCTTCTCAGCCTTCATGATGCGGCGCTCGCGCTGCTTTTGCTCGCGCTGTTTCTTTGTCACCGATGGTCGTGCGTTGCTCAAGGCTGCCTCCTGTCCATGGCCGGTCGCTTGAACTTGCTGAGCAGACGACGATGGTAACGTCATGTTACCACTCCACAGCTACTGCTGAATGCGTGTCGATTGCCATGAAACCAGCTGCCAATGGTTACTTCTCGCTCTGTAAACGGCCGTGTAACGGATCTCGAAGTCTCGATCAGAGCCGCCCCTGTTGACGGCCATCTTCGCTCGGCCAGTCACAACCGCCGTGTTGCCATAGGTTCGCAGGCGCACGTCCGTCGGCTCGATCGACCGATACCGAAGCGATCCGCTGCGAAGACGCTGAAGAAACTCCTCCTTCGAATCGACATCGCCATCCGAGTGAATGTAGACAAGGTCGTCCGCCAAAACCGCGGCCAGCGTCTCCAGGTCGTTGGCGACCATGGCGCGGAACCGGCTCTGATCAATCTCGCGCACGCGATCCGCGGGATCGCGGAGATTGGCCGTTCGGCATGCACCCAGATGAGCAAGAACGGCGACCGCGAGTAGGAATCGCTTCATTCGCTCCCTTTCGCTTTCAATAGTGAATGACCATCGGAAGATCGGGCTCGAGGTCTTTGGTAACACCCTGTTTGCCATTGTCGAGCGTCACATCGAGCAGCCAGCGGCTGCCGACATCGAACTTCACGAGGCCGTGTCGGGCAATGTAGGACGCTGCGGGCGGGAAACTGTCTGCGTTCGGCGCGACGACGCGCAGTCCCGTGAGGCGCCGAGCACCATTGGGATGGAGGAACATCGCCCCCTTGACCGGATCTCGCGCGAGCGCATCGTTCTCGCTCTCGCGCGTGCTCGCGGAATGGGACGAGATCGAGAGCGACACCGCCTTGGGCATTTCCCTCGGCGTCATCATTTCGATGAACGTACCCTTCTCCATCCAATCGGCGAAGATTTTCCACGTGGCGAAGGGGAGCGGTTCCGGCGTTGATGTCGTGCGATCGAAGACGATACCGATCGGAGAGTAACCGGTCTCGCGCCACGCCGACTTCAAACGAAACTTCTCGGCGCCGGCTTGTAAGGCCGGCGAGACCGGAACAGTCGAGTCGGGATAGATGAGCTCCAGAAAGCCGTTGAGGAACTCAATCGTGACCGACGCCGTCCCCTGGCCTTCGTGGCGGTTGACCGTCGGGGCGATGCGAAAGCCCGCCTTCTCCAACGTCTTCCGTTCCGGCGCGCCGGTCGTGACCACGATCCAGCTGTGGCTGAGTATGAGCGGAGGCGACTCGGCCGCGAACGCCGAGGCCATGGTCGCGACGAACAATGCTGCCAATCGGCACGCGCGCATGTTCACTTGAAGACGAAGTGTGCCACTGCGGATTCGAGATTCCAATAGATCATCGCCACGGCCGTCACGTCGAACGCGGCGTGCGTAACCATCAGCATCCAGATCCGGCCCGTGACCGCGAAGATCGTACCGAACACGAGCCCGACGATCATGCCCTGTTCGGCGCCGGCGAGCCCCTGGACGGAATAGTGGGCCAGTCCAAACCATGCCGCGGTGAGCAGCACGATCGCGACTTTTGCCACGATCCCAGATCCGAAAAGCCTGCCCAGGCCCAGACGCTCGAACATGTACCCTCGAAACACGGTCTCCTCTCCGAAGCCCGCGCCGACTATCACGGCGAACAGGATTCCGGGGAGCGCGGCCCGGTTGCCGGCGAGGTAGTGGAACGCCTGATTGATCGGGTCGGCGCCGAGGAGCGGCATCACGATCATCTTCATCACGAGTTTGAAGGCTATGCCGAACGCGATACCGACGGCCGCGACGCGTATCCAGCTCCTCGGCATCACATAACCGATCTCGCGCCACGGCGTGCGCGACCACCGGGTCCACACCAGCACCAGAAGGGCGCTGAGCGGCACAGCGATCATATTGCCGGCGAGGATGACGAGAATGGCGAGGATTCCGAGCGGCCCGAATCCGCGCAGGGCCGCGGCGAAACGATCGTCGGACGGCTCGAGAATCTGTTCGGACATGCTGAGAGATACGCGATGCCGGAGATGGGGTTTCGTCGGTCAACAGGGAGGTTAGGCACCCGCGGCGGCAAGGATGTCTCGGGCGCTTCGGATAGTCGCGAACTCACCATGAAGACTCGCCAACGCGACGCGATGCATGAGATCCGCGCTGTAGTGGGTTCCATCGGGGCCGCGGCGCTCAAAGGTCGCGGTTGCATCCTCGACCACGGTGACGGTGAACCCCAGATTGCCCGCCATGCGCGCCGTGGAAGACACGCAGTGGTCTGTGGTGATCCCGACAACTACCAGCGTCTCGATGTCATGGGCGCGCAGATGCGCCTCGAGGTCGGTCCCGATGAAGGCACTGTTGACGTGCTTGCGAAAGACAGGTTCGTCGCCCATCGGCAGCGCCTCGACTTTGAAGGCGTGCCCCGGCGCGTCTTCGCGAAGTGTGGAATGGGGTTCAAGCGACGAATGCTGGACGTGAATGACAGGCCGGCCGCTGGCACGCCAGGCCGCAAGCAGATCGGCGATCCGCTGTTCTGCGTCGGGATTGTTCCGCGCTCCCAGGCACGGATCGTCAAGGCCCTGCTGCACGTCAATGAGGAGTAAGGCGGCGCGGGAAGAGAGACTCACTGAGAACCTCCGTGCGGATGGGAGTGGAATGGCGTCATGCTACCGGGAGGGCTGGTCATTCCGAAAGCTCCGTCCCGTTGCAGCATCCGCAGGAAGACTCGGCTGCCGCGTTCGTTCAGATGCACTTGGTCGGCGAATTCGTCGGGATCGGTGACAGCTCCGACGTAGTTCCAGACGGGAGTCTGCGCCCGCCGCGTGATCAGGGCGGCGTAGGCCGTCACGTTGACCGGGACGTTCGACGGGCCGTATGGCGCGATCACCAGGCGCACTTCAATTCCGCGATGATGCAGCAACCCGACGATGCGGACGAGTGCGTCTACATTGTCCGCGAACGGCACGAGCCTCCAAGGATTGCGCGGTCGCGTGCGTAATGCGGGAGGCATCGCATCGCGGTGAATCCAATCCTGGTCCGTCTGCCACATGTAGTGAAGCGCCTCGAGAAAGAACCCGCTGTTCAGCGGGAAGAGTCGGAACGTGCGCCCGGCGACGGCCGCGACCGGGTGCTCCTCGGCGTACAGCGCCGCGAGCCGCGGCGAGAGGCCGGCGTAGGTCTGCAGCTCGGAAGCGAGCGCGCCCGAAACGATCGAGCTCGTGACCTCGATGACGACCATCCGCGGCGGCCGATTGTGCTCGACGTAGTCCATCAGAATTGCCTCGGCGATCCGCGGCGACATGCTGTTGTACGACAGATTCATAGCGCGCAATCCCGTCACTTCCTCGATGGCTGGCGCATAAAACGAGTGCACACCGCGCGAGTCGCCCAGCACGATCAGGTCGGCCGAGTTGCCGCCCCGATAGAGCCGCGAGTAACGGAACTGACTCCGCATCAGGACCTTGTGGAGCACCCAAGCCAGGACATGATCGCCGGCGATGACGATCGCCACGAGAGCGACGAACCAGATCAATGCGCGCCGAACGTCACTCATGTCAAAACTGGAAGTAGATGAAATTGTTGCCGGAGAACGTGCCGAAGAGCAGCACGACCCACGCGCACGCGGCCACGAACGCCAGCCGCCAGGCGGGTGAGAATTCCGGCGCCCTTTGCCCCTTCCGCAGGAACGAGGTCGCCTCGAACCCGAGCATGACGGCAATCAGGACTGCGCACTTCAGGATGCGCCATTTGTTGTCGACGTCGGCCAGCCTCGCGCCCCGGATCGCGGCGATCCCCCACAGCACATCGAAGGCGTTGGAAAACGAATGCGCGCGGAAGAATACCCATCCGAAGCAGGTCAGGTGAAAGACGAGCAACATGAGAAAGGCATTTGACACGACACTGGGAACGCGCAGAACGCGAATGACGCGCTGATACGCGGGCCCGATCAACCGCTGGGTGACCAGATATAGCCCATGGAGTCCGCCCCAGGCGACGAACGTCCAGCTCGCGCCGTGCCAGAGGCCACCCAGCAACATCGTCACCATGAGATTGCGATAGGTCCGCCACGTCCCGCCGCGGTTGCCGCCGAGGGAGATGTAGAGGTAGTCCCGCAGCCAGCTCGACAGCGAGATGTGCCATCGCGTCCAGAACTCGCCGAAGCTGCGCGAAAAGTACGGGCGATCGAAGTTGATCCCGAAATCGAAACCGAGGATTCGCGCCAGGCCGATGGCGATGTTCGAGTAGCCGGAGAAATCGCAGTAGATCTGAAAGGCGTACAGGTAGACGCCGATGAGCAGCGACCACGCGTTGTGCGCTTCCGGGTGAGCGAAGCGGATGTCGACCAGCGGCGCGATCGAGTCGGCGATGGCCACCTTCCGCACGTAGCCGGACGCGACCAGCGTCAAGCCCGACACCATTCGCTCGTAGCTGAACGGGTGATCGCGCGCCAGCTGCGGGAGCAGGCGCGAGGCGCGCACGATCGGCCCGGCCACCAGCTCGGGGAAGAAGACGACGAAGGTCGTGAAGCGCAGGAGATCGCGTTCCGCCTTTTGCGTTCGTCGATAGACATCGATCGTGTAGCTCATCGTCTTGAAGACGTAGAACGAGATGCCTACCGGCAGCACGATCTTCAGCGCGTTGTACGTCGGGTGAAGGCCGAGCGCAGTGCTGACATCCGCCGTCGACTGCACGAAGAAATTGAAGTACTTGAAGAACCCCAGCAGCCCGAGGTTGATGGCGACGCTGATCACGATGAGCCGCCGGCGCATCGCCTCCTCCGGCTCGTTCTCGAGAAGAATGCCGAGGGAGTAGTCGACCAGACTGGAGAAGAGAAGAAGGAAGAGGAAGCGCCAGTCCCACCACGCATAAAAGACCAGGCTGCCGACGAGCATCACCCACAGCCGCGCCCGGCCGGAAGTGCTCCAGTAAAACGTCATGAAGATCGGCAGGAAGGCGAGAAAGGGGAGGCTGTTGAAAAGCATGTTTAAGGTTTGAACGGCGACTTGGGCGGCGCCAGCAGCGCACTACGCTATTCCTGATCCGAAACCGTGATGCCAACGACGATGCCACCTTTGATCGTGATTTCAGTTTGCAGCAACGACTCATCCGGATCGCGAGGACCGAAGTAGATTGCCTTGGAGCCGTCACGCGGTGAAAAATACGTCTTCATAAATGCGCGCCGCGATGCGTACAACTCATGAACGCGACTTTCCGGATCACCGATGCGGAGGCCTTCGCGAGTGCCGAGTAGGCTCGGTCGATGCTTGGCGGAACCCCAATGCGCGCAAAACGGGTGAGGTGTTCTCCCGAGGTAAACCCAGTTGATGTGCCGAGTCGTTGGGGAAGGATCCTCGTCGTCTGCTGCGCCCGCAAAATAGAGACCCACCTTCGGTAAGACATAACAGTGGGTATTTCCCGAGTTGATCTCCCCCGGGCCAAAGTGCGCAACGAATTCACGTTCTGAGATACCGGCGTCCAGGCAGATGGATGCAACGCATGACCCTGGGAGATGCACGGCCGATCCGTGGACAGTCAGTAAAAAAATAAGTAGTGAAACTGGCATTCGTTCGATGCGCGCAACAAACTGTAGCACCGGAGGCAAGAGGTTCTACCGGAGAGTAGAAACGCGCCGGTACGCAAACACGTGCGCGTAAATCATCAAGGCGGGATTGCGCACTGAGCATGCTGATCGGCCGGTGATACCATCTCCTCTCGTTCCGATCATGACTGCCGCAACACAAGTTTCTCCGTCGTTGCCTCCGAGTTTGCCGATCCATCCCCTCATCCAGACGCTTCGATATGTCGCAAAGCCGCTTCCCCTTCTCGATGAGTGTGCGCAGCGTTTCGGCGATATTTTCACGCTCCAGCTTCTTGGAACCGGCAACTGGGTGATCTTGTCGTCGCCCAAAGATCTCAAGGCCATGTTCACGGCAGAACCGAAGGTGGCTCACGCCGGCGAGGCCAACAGCAGCATCTTCGGCGTACTCAGCGGCGACTCCACTGTGCTGACCATGGATGAGGATTCGCACCTGCGCAGGCGACGGCTTTTGCTGCCATCATTTCACGGCGAGCGGATGCAGGTGTACTTCGATGAGATGCGCGAAGTCACGATGCGGGCAGTCAATTCCTGGGCGATCGGCCAGCGTTTTCCGATGCAGCGCGAGACGCAACGCATCACCCTTCAGGTCATCCTGAAGGCAGTGTTCGGAATCGATCGCGACGCCAAGAACGAACGACTGATCCGGCTTCTCACCGATTTCGCCAACGTCGGCGTCGCATCGCCACTCCTTCTCGCTCCACCCCTTCAACGGGACCTCGGACGTTACAGCCCGTGGGGGCGGGTCATGCGCCTCCGGCGTGAGACCGACCAAGCGATCTACGCGGAAATCGCTCGGCGCCGCTCCGAATCACCCGATGAATCTCGGCACGACATTCTCTCGCTCCTGCTTCAGGTCAAGGATGAGGATGGCCAACCGCTGACCGATCGCGCAGTGCGCGATGAAGTGGTGACGATGCTGATGGCTGGCCATGAAACCACCGGTACGGCTCTGGCGTGGGCCTTCGAACGAAT
>QHVS01000085.1:6703-20046 GCA_003223635.1 Acidobacteriota bacterium
GAAGATCGAGGCCGAACTCGAATCCGTGTCAGGCGGCGGACCGCTCCTCACGGAACACATGGCCAAGCTCGAGTATCTGCAGGCTGTGATCGACGAAACGCACCGCGCACGACCGATCATGCCGATCGGCGGAGCGCGCAAGCTCACCGCCCCGTTGGAGCTCGGCGGATATGTGCTTCCTGCCTCAACGACCGTCGTGAACTGCATGTACCTCGTTCACCGCCGTCCCGATGTTTATCCGGATCCGGAAAAGTTCCTCCCCGAGCGTTTCATCGGCAAGAGGTCGGATCCCTATCAGTGGACTCCTTTCGGCGGGGGAATCCGCCGTTGCCTGGGAATGTCCTTCGCGCTCTTCGAGATGAAGCTCGTTCTCGCGACAGTGTTCTCGCAGACTCGACTGCGCATCGAGAATCCGCACGCGCCTGTGAAGCGCCGTGGATTTTTCATGGTGCCAGAGGGAGGGCCTCGAGTCGTGATGGTAGAGCGGAGGCAGCGGCGCAGTGATTGAGCAGGCGCGGAGCGAAGTATGACTATTCGGGCGCAGCTCCGGAAGGTGGTAATCCCGTTAGCAGGAGCCAAGAGCCCATTGTCAGTTCGAAGAAGAAGATAGGAGCTCCATAAATCTCAACGGGGACGACCTTCGCAAGCTCGGGAAAGATGATGAACGAGAATGCGCACGCTCCCAGCCGTTCGTGCGCCATGATGTTCCGCGCCGTTTGCGCGGCATTGTCGAAGGCGATGAGTTGGGTGCGCACATAGAACTCGGCGAAGATCGCCGGCGGCAGCGCAACCAGATAAGAGAATCCCACAACTGTCGCTGCTTTGCGTTGTGATTCGTCGATGGTGGCGATTGTCATTCCGCTTCCCGACCGTCTCGGTGCCGCCTAACGCTCAGCATCAGCGGCGGCGCGCGGCGCCGCCCGCTGCATGCTGTTGTTAGCCAACGCTGGACGCCGGCTCCCTCGCACCTATGATCAAGAGCCACAGGCATGTGCCCAGCTCTCCTAATGCGGCGGGCATCCTGACGACACGCGCGATGGCGGTCCCTTCGTACCCGGGAAGAAGCTCAACCCCGAGAAAGTTGATCAGGTAACCAAAGCACCCAATCATCAACAGGATGCCAAGCACTTTGGGGAGGAAGCCAGACTTGAACACGAGGTAACCGAACGGCAGAAGCCAGAGCCCCCAGAAGATTGAGGAGACGAGAATTCCGTTGTTGTAGGCGTCGAGCGACAGCATCACCCGGGCATGCAGCTGCTCGACTGTGAATGCCCTCAAGTAGTCGGCCCCGCTCAAGAGCGACAGGATGTCTAGCTTGTTGACGTTGTTGACGAAGGAGAGCGGGACGCTCATCACGGCGAATGCCACCATGAGCGCCGCAGCCTCTCTGTTGACCGGACTGAGCAGCTTGTACAGAACAAAAGGAAGCAGCAGGAAGACCACGTGGCCGATCAATTCCATCGCGATGCCGAGCCTGAACAGCGAATTGTGAGCCACGATGTTGTCGACCGTCGCCGGTGCGTTGCCGGCCACCGTGATATGTGAGGGAACGTAAAGGAGGCTGAACATCCCGGTCAGCACGGCGACCAGGTATAGCAAGCCTGCCGTTCTCGCAGTATTCTTGTTCACAGCCATCGTCTTGTCTCCTTCAGGGTCTACGCGATGTGCCTGCGAGAGTTGCTTGATTGCGTTGGCTAACGTACTTGCGTTTCAGCGGCGCGGTGCCTCCACGTCGCGACCGCAGGACGAGAACATGTTAGCGCTGAACGAAGCGCCGAAGCGCCGGGCCAGCGAACGGCACCGCGTCCGCTGCAAGCGCGAGTTGGGCGGCCCGCACACCACCCACTCGTGTTACGGCGAAGGCATTTGCTGCCAGTCGACTGGCTGAGATCCACCTCGAGTCGTGTTGGCGGAGCGGAAGCAGCGGCGCAGTCATTGAGCGCGCTGGCGAGGGCGCCGGCGCCCCACTGAGAAAACGGCCCGAGAGCAAACCTAACGTGGAGGTGTAGCGCGCGCTGCAGAGACCTTTGGGGAGTGAGGGAACACAAGGACAACCTGTGAGGGGAGCAGGGAGCCGGCGGTGAAGGTTGCAATATTGCTCTCCAGCTGAACGACATTATCCTGGCCGGCAAGCCACGGGCTGATTTCGCCGAGGCCCTCCGGAGTGTCGCCAGAAGGCTCGAGGTCAGGAAGCCGGTAGTGCATCGGGATGAGGATCCGAGGGCGCAGCGCCTTGCGGATCGCCTGGATCTCTGCTTCTTTGAGGATGTGGTGCTTGGCGTCGATGGGCATCATCAGGATGTCGACGCGTCCCAATTCCTGGAGGTTTGCCTCAGTCAAAGGACCGTTGTCCCCCATGTGCGCGATTCTCAGACCGTCCAGGTCGAGCAACCAGATGGTGTTGGTCTGACCGAACTCTTTCCCCCACGGGTCCGCATGTTTTCCGCGAATCCCAGTGATCGTTACGTCGGAGACCTTGTAGGCTCCTGGATCGCGCAGTACGCGTACGTCGGGTGTCCAGGGAGGAGGCTGATGGCCGATCAAAACATCGGCGTCATGATCGTAATGCGGGTGGGTGATCAGGACAGCGTCGGCGGCGAGCCTGCGCGGGAAGTCGTAGCCGAGCCACATGCGGCTGGCAAACGGGTCGATGAGGAGGCGCGCGCCTCTCGCGGTGTGGATGCGAAAGCAAGAATGCGCGATGTACTCGATCGCGACCTGTCCCGCCTGTAATCGGAGTCGAGGGTCGGAAGGATCGTCCACGGAGATCGGGATTGGGACGACATCGGCCGGGTTTTTGGCGAGCGCGTATTTGCTCGCGGACAGCGCCTTCCCGGTGAGCACGGCCTTCACATCCGCGACCACCTGCTCGTACGCCGGCTCCCCGCGATCATAGACGCGCACGGTCGCTTCGTTGGGTTCGGGCAGCGGCGTCAGTCGCCGCGACACCAGCGAGAAGTGGCGTGCGCCGGCCGCCCGGAATGCAGCCTGGTCACCTTCCTGGGAAACCAGCTCGAGCTGCTGTGCGAGCTTCTGTTGCACATCAAACACTTCGAACAGATAGCGGCTGCGCAACGCGGTCAAATACGGATACTCGCTCACGACCACACTGCTGTCGCCGGCGGTGAACTGCTCACGCACGAACCGGAGAGTCATGGGAAGGTTGCCGGCTTTCATCAAGGCGCGCAGGTGCTCGATCTCGGCATCACGGTGCGCCGTATCGCCGGACCGGGCGTAGGCCTCGATGAGCCCCAGCACGCCCTGCGGCGTTTCGGGCCGGAGCTCCAGCATGCGGCGGAACTCGCCAATCGCGGCGGCGTAGTCCTTCTGGCGCAGCAGGCAGTGCGCCGACAGGACGTGCGCGGCGTAGTTTTGTGGATCGGCGGCGATGATCTCGCGGAGCGTCGTTTGCGCGCGGCCGCAATCACCTGCACCAAACGCATGCCGCGCGTCGCGCATCTTCTGCTCGATTTCCGGCGATTGCGCTAGCGCGCTGGCAGCAAGGAGCAGCAGAAGCAGTCGGCGCACGAGTAGGAAATTCTACACTCGGCCGCGGCACGGTGAGCGGTCAACCCCTCAGGAGGCAATCAGCGCGCGCAACAGGGTGAGCGCCTCGTTCGCCGACGGTCCGACGAGCACGTGCACCCGGTCGGCTGCTGGCCGCGCGATGCCGCGCAGGCCGAGTGAACGGATCGCGCCTTCGTCGACCGCCGTCGCGTTCGCGACTCTCACCCGCAACCGGCTCGACGCGACGGCCTCGATCTCGCGAACGTTCTCACGGCCGCCGAGCGCCGAGAGGAGACCGGAGATGACCCGTGGTGTGATCTCCGCTGTTGCGTTGCGCAGCTCTGCGCGGATCTCGCCGGCAACTTGATCGGCGATCGGACCGAGAACCACCTGCAACGCATTCGATGACACCTTCACCGTTGCGTGCGCGCCGAGGCGCTTCAGCGCGGGCTCGTCAATCACATCCTGTCTGGCGACGATCAGTCGCAGACGCGTCGCGCAAGCGTCGACTGACGTGAGATTCCCCGCCCCGCCTAACGCCTCAACGAATGCGGCCGCGCGCGCGGTGGCTGGAGCCGGAACGAGTGGTGCTGCCACTTCGACGGACTCGCGGCCCGGTGTCTCCAGGTTAAACGCGCGAATGCAGGCCCGGAAGACAGCGTAATAGACCACGAAGAAGAGCGCGCCCACAGGCAGTAGCCAGAGCGGCCGCGTCGCCAGCCGGAAGTTGAGAACGTAGTCGAAGAGTCCAGCCGAGAAGCCGAAGCCGAGACGGATGCCGAGAATGTTCATCACGACAAGCGCCAATCCGGTGAGAACCGCGTGCACACCGTAGAGCACCGGCGCAAGGAACATGAATGAAAACTCGATCGGCTCTGTGATGCCGGTGAGGAACGACGTGAGCGCCATCGAGACCAGCAGACCGGAGACGGCCTTGCGCCGCTCCGGTCGCGCCTCGTGATACATGGCGAGACACGCGGCAGGAAGACCGAACATCATGACTGGGAAAAAGCCGCTCATGAAGGCGCCGGCAGTGGGATCGCCTTTGAAGAAGCGATTGAGATCGCCAGTCACGCCGTTGTACTCGCCGAGCAGTTGCCAGGCAACATTATTAAGGATGTGGTGCAGCCCGGTGACGATCAACACGCGGTTGAGCACACCGTAGACGAACAAGCCAACCGCGCCGGAGCTCACGACTGATCTGCTGAGAAGGTCCATGCCGTGTTGCAGCACCGGAAAGCCGTGGCCGAAGAGGAACGCCGTAACGAGCCCAACGAGCCCGCTGACGATCGGAACAAAACGGCGCCCGCCGAAGAACGCCAGATAGCTCGGCAACTGAATGTCGTGGTAACGGTTGTAAAGCATCCCTCCGATCACGCCTGAAATGATGCCGGCCGGCACGCTCAATCGGCTTAGCTGGCGCGCCTTATTGGCGGCCGCAGCAAGCGCCGCGGCCTCGCCGGTAAGGTTGCCGATCGCAGCCGGATCGACCTGGATGATCATCTTCGCCCCCTCGGTGGTCACGAGGTAACAGACGAGGGCGGCGAGCCCCGCCGCGCCGTGGTTCTCACGGGCCAGGCCTACGGCGACGCCGACCGCGAAGAGCAGACCGAGATTCGAGAAGATGGCGCCACCCGCAGCGGCGATCGGCGGACCGATCGGCGCCAGGAACGGCAGGAGGCCGATCACGTCCTGCTGACCGAGGCGAAGCAGCAGAGCCGCCAGCGGGAGAACTGCGATCGGCAACATCAGCGCCCGGCCTAACTGCTGCGCACCGGTGAGCACTTTCATCAATTTCCTCCTGCATCGACCGCGAGCGCGCGCACGGCAGCGGCTGACGCGGCCTCTAAGGCACGCTCCGCGAGTTCGCGACAATCATCCAAACGCAGCGCGCGCAGCCTGGACTTGAGTTCCGGAATTACCGACGGCACCGCTGACAGCTCGTCCACGCCCAAACCCACGAGCAGCGCCGCGGCCAGCGGATCGGAGGCCAGTCCGCCGCACACGGCAACCGGGCGTCCGGCTGCGCGCGCCGCGGCGGCGCTGATGCTGATCAGTCGCAGCACGGCCGGGTGTAACGCGTCGAGGTGCGCCGCGAGCTCGGACTCGCCGCGGTCCATTGCCAGCGTGTATTGCGCGAGGTCGTTCGTGCCGATCGAGAGGAAGTCCGCCACGGCGGCCAGCCGGTCGGCGCCCAGTGCGGAGGCCGGGGTCTCAATCATTGCCCCGAGAAGAGGCGTCGCGGAGCCAAGCTGCTGGCACAAGTCCTCCACGATCTCGCGAACGCTCTGCATCTCCGAGTCGTCCGTGATCATCGGCAGCAGGATCCGGCACGCCGTCAGCGGCTCGACTCGCAGGATCGCACGCAACTGCTCGCGCAGCAGCTCGGGATTCCTCAAACTGGCGCGCACGCCGCGGACGCCGAGCGCCGGATTCTCGCCACGTGGCAGCGGCAGATAGCGCAGCGGCTTGTCGCTTCCCGCATCGAGCGTCCGGATCACAACAGGACGCCCAGCGAACGCGCTGACGATGCTCTGGTACGTTTCGGTCTGCTGCTCGACATCCGGCGGCGTGTCGCGCTCGAGGAACAGGAACTCGGTGCGCAGCAAACCGCATCCTTCGGCTCCGTGCTCGAGCGCCACACGGACGTCGGCGAGCGCTCCCACGTTTGCGAAGACCTGGATGCGCTCGCCGCTGGCGAGCCGGCACTCGCTGTGCGCCGCGGCCCGCGCCGCCACGCGCTTCGAGCGATCGTGGACGAGCGCCTTCTCGGCCGCTGCCAGCGTCGCAGCGTCGGGCGCGATTCGGAGCAGACCCTGCTCGGCGTCCAGTACGAGCGGCGTGCCCTCAGCGATGTGCATCACCCTTGGTCCCGCCGCGACCAGCGCCGGCACGCCCATCGCCGCCGCCAGCAACGCGACGTGCGAAGTCGGCCCGCCCGCCGCCGTGCAGAAGCCGGCGATGCGCCCCGCCGGCAAGCCGACGAGTTGCGATGGCAGCAGCTCCTGTCCGATGAGGATGGAGCCCGCAGGCGGGTCGAGGAGCGCCGCGTCGCCGGCGAGCGCGCGCAGCACCTGCGCCGCCAGATCGCGCAGATCGTCGGCGCGTTCGGCGACGCGCGGATCGCCGATGGCGTTCAGCACTTTCGCGCTTTCCTCAACGGCCTCGCGCCAAGCGTAGCCGGCGCTCTTGCCACGCGCGATCCACGCCTGCGCCGTCTGCAACAACTCGGGATCGTCGATGAAAGAGAGGTGCGCGTCGAGAACCTCGCGGGCCAAGCCGGTCGTGGTTGCGTGTAGCTTCTCGAGCTGCGCGCGCACGAACGCGCGGGCGCGCTCGAGATCGGCGCTCTCACGCGCGACCCCGGCGCCCGTCTCGCTCGGCAGCGGCGCCTCACCAGCAATCAAAGCGGCGGGCCCGACCGCAATGCCGCGGCTGGCCACGACGCCGCGCAGCGCGCGCTCGTCTGCCTGCACGGCGGGATCACGAATCACGCGCGGAGCTGGCGGCGCCGCGAACGCCGCCTCGAGCGCCGCAACCGCCGCGGTCGCGTCAGGACCGATTGCGATGACCATGACCTCGTCGCCACGCTGCACGCCGAGCTCCATCCACGCCACCGCGCTGCGTGCGTTCGCCTTGCGGCCGTGCGCCAACGCGCTCACATCGGCTGAAAAGCCACGTAGCGCGGCCGCGAGCAGTGCCGCGGGGCGCGCGTGAATACCGTGCTCGTACGGAACGCGCAGGTACTTTCGAATTTCCGGTCCGGGCACGACGACCGCGCCAGAACTTGCCGTCTCGCCAAGTGACTGCAGCTCCATGAGGAAATCACCCACGCGCACCGTGCGCTGCTGCTCGCGTCGCACGACCGCGAAGCCGCCGCCGTTGATGATGATCACGGGCGTGATCAAACTGCGTACGCGTGGCGCAAGCCCATCCAGATCGAAGGTGAGTAGCGGATCTCCAACGCGCACGTCCTGACCTTGCACCACATGCGCCTCGAATCCTTCGCCGCCGAACGCGACGGTGTCGACGCCGACGTGCAGCAGAATCTCAGCGCCGTTGCTCGCGCGCAGCGTCACGGCGTGCTTCGCAGCCTGCAGCGCGACAACATTTCCTGCGCAAGGCGCGTAGAGCGTTGCGCTCGTCGGATCGATCGCCAAACCGTCCCCCACCAACTTCCCGGAGAAAACAGGGTCGGGTACTTCCTCGAGCGCGCTGCACCAGCCATCGATCGGCGCGAAGAGAATCACGCTCACCGGCGAATCTCAACCGAGTAGAGCGCCCACATCGGATCGACCTCGCGCTGTGTAAAGCGGAAGCAGACGTCCTGCGGCGCTCCGGCGCGCGGCGCAAGCTCGATCGCCGGCAGCACCGTCACAGCCTGTTGCGCCGTGGCCGGCGCGAGCGGCAACGACGCGATGCGTTGGCCCTCGCAGCCGCCGGCGAACACCTCGAGTTCGCCGTCCGGCGTGGCTGGCGCGCGGAGCTCGATCTTCTTCACGTCGTCGCCGATCTGGAAGTTGAACGGAAGCTGTCCCACCGCGGCGGTCAGCGTCGCGCCGTGACTGAGATCCACCGCCGGATAGATCCAGCACGGATTCATGATGTCGATTAGAAATACGGCGCGATCGCCATCGACCGGCGCGTCGTCTTCGAGCGAGAGCACCAGTCTCTCAGAACAGAGCTTGAGCTGATGGCTCGTGCGGCGCTGGAAGAAAGAAGCATCGAGCACGCGCCGTTGCGTATCGGCGAGCGGCTGCCCCTCCTGGAACGCTGCGGCCGCGATCCGCGTCGAAAGCGGCAGATTGAGCGGAGCCGTGTAGCGCGGTGAAGCGGCTGTCGGATCGGAGCCGTTCGTCGTGTAATGAATCTCGCCCAACCCCGCGTCGTTCGACAATGTGACCGATGCGCGCGCGTTCGGGTCGTCGAGCACCCCGTCGATGTTCACGCGGAACAGCGTGTCAGCATTGCGCACGCCCAGCGCGCGATAGCGTCGGAACTGGGGTACAAGCCGGGCCAGGAATCCTCGCCAGTCCCGCCGCTTGCTCGACCAGCCGATCTCGGCCACCGCTGCACCCCGCGGCGACACCATGTGCTCGACGCGGTCTTCGGTGCGGAAATGCTCCGTCCAGATGTCGGCCTGCAGGCCGAGGATGTGTGTGTTCTCGTCGGATGTGAGGTCGGGCCGAAACGGATCGAATGCGTACATCTGTTCGATCGACACCACGCTTCCGCGGCCGGGCGGGTAGTGCTGGTTGAGGCTCTGACGGTGGTCGAGGTAGAGCGTGGGGTCGGGTGAGAGAACTGAATCGTGGCCGGCGCGCGCCGCGGTCACTGCGCCGGCGACGCCACGCCACGATGTGACTGTGGCGTTCGGAGCGATGCCGCCTTCGAGGATCTCGTCCCAGCCGACCAGCCGTCGCCCGCGCGAGCTGAGGAACGCTTCGATCCGCTGCACGAAGTAGCTCTGCAGCTTCGTTTCGTCCTCCACGCCGAGCTCGCGCATCCGCGCCTGAATCCGCGGCGATGATCGCCACTGATCTTTCACCGCCTCGTCGCCGCCAATATGGATGTAGCGGCTCGGGAAGAGCGCGATCACTTCATCGAGCACGTCCTCGAGGAAGGCGAAGGTCGACTCCTCGACGTTGTAGAGATTGCGGTACACGCCCCAGTCCGACGGAATCGCACGCGGCGGCTCCTCGGTCGACGCAAGCTGCGGATACGCGACGATTGCGGCGCTGGCGTGTCCCGGCATCTCGATCTCCGGCACGATGGTGATGCCGCGCTCCGCGGCATAGGCCACGAGATGGCGCACAGTTTCCTGTGTGTAGATGCCGCCGATCATGTGTGGCTTGCCCGTATGCGGATCGATGTTGCTCCGCGCTGCGGCGCCCGCGGGAACGCGCCACCCGCCGATCTCGGACAGCTTCGGATACTTCCTGATCTCGAGCCGCCACGCCTGGTCATCGGTCAGATGCCACTGCAGCGTGTTGAGCTTGTGCAGGGCCATGGTGTCGATGAAGCGCTCGATGAACTCTGGTGACTGGAAATGCCGCGCCGAGTCAAGCATGAGCCCTCGCCATGCGAAACGCGGCGCGTCGCGGATCTGCATTGCCGTCAAACGGATCGCACCTGAGCGCGACGCGTCCGCCGTCAGGAGTTGCCAGAGCGTCACTGCGCCGTAGAACAACCCGCGAGGATCGCGCGCGGAGACCGCGATTCCCGCGGGCGAGACGCGCAGCTCATATCCTTCGTCGGAGCTGACGCGACCTCCGGCGTCGAGTCCGAACGAGATCGAGCCCGCTTGACGAGCGCTCGGCGTCCGCACTACAGGTAGTGAGAGTCCTCGCGTGCGCGCGAGCAGATCTGCGAAGTAGCGCGCCGTCCATTCCACCTTCGCGTTGCTCGGAACGGAGATGACGGTCTTCGCGGTCACCGTAAAGCTTCCGTCCAGCGCTCGCGATTCGGCCGGCGCGGGAATCACGGGCACTAATGCGGTGGTCGTCCGGCAGGATGTGCAGAGCAGCAGCGCGAGAGGTGCCAGGCCGAGTAAGCGAATCGTCAAATCTAATACCGAGCCGACCGCTCGACAAGAAAACATCTATTGACATCGAACGAAGAGAGAGGATAGAAAAGCGCAAACACATTACCGTGGGCGTCGTCAGCCACCACGGTTTACTGTTGGCCGAAGCGACGTCCAACGCCCCGGCCCAAATCCGACGAGGAGGATGCATGCGGTGTACGAGACTGATATGCCTGGTTGCAATATTGTTCTGCCTGGCCTCGAGCGCGATGGCGCAGGCGCCCCAACCAACCCCGCCCACGAACCCACCTCAGCAACCCGTCACCGAAGAAATCACGGTGACCGGCATCGCGGAGTCGCTGCGTGAGGCGGTGAAGGTCAAACGCGAATCCGACGCGATCGTCGACGCCATCGCTGCGAAGGACGTCAACAAACTGCCCGACAAGAACCTCGCAGAAGCGGTGTCCCGGGTCCCAGGCGTTGTCATCAATCGCGAATTCGGGGAAGGTGAACGCGTCTCTCTGCGCGGCGTGGCGCCGAACCTGGTCCACACCACAGTCAATGGCCATAACGTAGCGGTCGCCGACTGGTTCGTTCTCGAGCAGTTGGCCGCCACCCGCAGCTTCAACTACCTCCTGCTGCCTTCGGAGCTTATCGGTCTGCTCAAGGTTTACAAAAGCCCGACCGCTGAACTCGATGAAGGAGGTATCGGCGGAACGATCGACGTCAGGACGCGCAAGCCGCTCGACCTGAAACCCAACGCTTACAGCGGCTCGGTACAAGCCGCTTACACGCAAAAGTCGAGTTCGACCGATCCCAATCTCTCCGCGTTGTACAGCTGGAGGAACGACGCGAGCACGATGGGCGCTCTCCTGTCCGGCGTTTTCGACAAGCGCAGCATCCGTCGCGATGGCGTCGAAGTCCTCGGTTACTTTCCGCAAACCGGAACCAACCTGCTGGTGCCTTCCCTCATCGGCTCGGCGCTCTTCCAGCAGCAGCGAGAGCGCAAGGCGTTCAACGGGGAATTCCAGTTCAGGCCCACCAACCTCCTCGAACTCAACATCAACGGTTTCTGGTCTCGATTCGGAGCCGACAACATCAACCAGAATTACCTCGCCTGGGGTTCCAACGCCCTCGGCGGTGGCGGGACGTTGACCAACGCTACGGTTGTGGGCGATACCGCCGTCGCCGGTGTGATCTCTTCCACGCCCAACGGCCGCGGCGTCGTCTACGACGCGATCGACCGCAAGGCATTTGCGAAAACGTGGTACGGCGATTTCGATGGCACCTACACACCGAACCAGTTTTGGGCCGTACATTTCGACGCCGGGCACACCAAGGCGGACGGCGACACCGATTCACAGCCTTTCGTCGAGTTTGGCGCGCCGGCTTCGTTCCGGTACGACCTGCGCGGGGAGACACCGCAGGTGCAATTCCTCAACATCGATCCGAAGAACCCGGCTCAGATGCAGTTCGACTTCGCGTCTCTGCACCACATCACCAATCTCGACAAGGAGACCTACGCCTATGGCGACGCCGAGAGGTTTCTGAATATCGGCGCGCTGAAGTCACTCAAGTTCGGCGTGAAATACACGGATCACACGCGCGATACGGACTTCCAAGCGACGACCTATGGGGGCTTCTTCCTGCCGCTGTCGGCCACCGGTTGCGGCGGCAAAACATGCAACCCCTCCGACTTCGCTTCCGGCCTCACTCCAAGCGACTTTCTCAGCGGCATTGCCGTGCCGGGAACGCTGACCAGCTATTGGTCGGTCGACCGCAAAACGATCGAGAGGATTCTGAACGCCAGCTTCAATGGGGCGCGCATTCCCAACCCGCCCGAAGTCTTCTCCGTCGAGGAGAAGGTCGCCGGCGGCTTCGCCATGGCCAATCTGAAGGCGGGCGGCTGGAGGGGAAACGCCGGCCTTCGCCTCGTCCGCACCGACCAGACGTCCACTGGCAATATCGTAGGCGGTGCGGGTGAGATCCAGAACGCTTTCGGCAACTTCACTCACGTCTCGGTGGACCGGAGCTACTGGGACTACCTGCCGAGCGTCAACGCCGTGCGCGATCTCAGTCCCCAACTTGTCCTTCGTCTTGCCGCCGCTCGTACCATGGCGCGTCCGGATTTCACGGACGTGTCGCCGCGCGTGACGCTCAATCCCGGGGCGCTCACAGGACAGGGCGGTGACCCTCACGTCGATCCATACCGAGCAAACCAGGCGGACGTCTCGCTCGAGTGGTATCACGGAAAAGACGAGATCCTCTCCGGTGCAGTTTTCTACAAGAAGATCCAGTCGTTCATTACCGACCATCCGGTGCAGCAGGCGTTTCTGATCCAAACCGACACTCCCAACCTCTCTCTCTGCACGCCCGCGTTCACCGCCGACTTCCCGAACCGGTACAGCTGCCAGTTCACGATTAACCAGCGCGTGAACGGCGGTGGCGGCAAAGTGAAGGGCTTCGAATTAGCCGGTCTGCAGAAGCTTGGCGGAGGGTTCGGCCTGCAAGCCAATTACACATACTCTGACGCGAGCGCCGACGACCCTGCCCTCCAGATCCCGGGGAACTCCAAGAACTCCGGAAACGTGATGGGCTTCTTCGAGAACGACCGGGTAGGCGCTCGTCTTGCGTATAGCTACCGCTCCGCGTTCTTCGTCACATTCGACCGCTCGACGCGGTTGAATCAGGGCGCACTGAAGTCGCTGGACGCTTCCGTGGCCGTCAACCTGTGGCGCGGCGTCGCTTTGACGGCCGACGGCGTGAATCTCACGGACGAGAAGATCATCCAATTCGATACCGACCGCTTCCGTCCTCGGGCCGTGTATGACAACGGGCGGTACTATTTCGTGGGACTCCGCTTCACGCGTTGATCATTGGGTAGATCGATCGGGCGCTCCTCCCCACGGAGGGGCGCTCGCTTTTTCTGCGCCGGCGAACTCGATGGGAGTTGGCGATGCGCGCCGCCACGCCTTCACCCGGCCAGCAGTAAGCGCGTGTTAGGCGGCGCGCTGCCCTGCGCCTGAAAGTGCAGCGACCTCCTCAGCTCACCGCTTTCTTGACGAGCGCGCCGATCCTTGCCTCGTCGGCGGCGGTCAACTCCTTCAGCGCGAAGGCGACCGGCCACATGGTGCCTTCGTCGAGATTCGCCTTGTCGCTAAAGCCGAACGTCGCGTACCTCGCCTTGAATTTGTGCGCACTTTGGAAGTAGCAGACGACGTTGCCGTCCTTGGCGTACGCAGGCATCCCGTACCAGGTTCTCGGCGAGAGGGCTGGCGCGCTGGCTTTGATGATGGCATGGAGCCGCTCGGCC
>QHVS01000017.1 GCA_003223635.1 Acidobacteriota bacterium
TTTGTTGAGGGAAATCGGACGCCAGAATACACCAAATAACGGATTTGATTCAAGTTAAGGGCGCGACCTTACGATCGTCCGGCAGCCACTTCCAGCAGCTCCCGCAAGGCCTCAGGCGCGCGTTCCAGCGCCTCGGCCAGTTTCTCCGGGTCCTTACCGCCGGCTTGGGCGAGGTCGGCCTTCCCGCCGCCCTTTCCCCCGACGATCGGCGCCAGCTTCTGGATCAGCGAATTCGCCGGAATCCGATCGACGAGGTCCTTGGTCACGGCGGTCAGCAGCGTCACCTTGCCGTCCGTCGCGCTGCCGATGACGACGACGCCGCTGCGGATCTTCGAGCGCAGCTCGTCGGCCAGGTTGCGGAGATCCCCGCCGCTGATGTCATCGACGCGGCGCGCGATCAGCTTGATGCCGTTGATGTCGATCG
>QHVS01000018.1 GCA_003223635.1 Acidobacteriota bacterium
TCTGGAAGTAGGTCAGAGCGCCACGGCCGGTGAGCGCTTCCATCCGGCGCACGCCGGCGGCAAGCGATCGATCGGAGATGATCTTGAACACGCCGATGTCCCCGGTACGGTTGACATGGCAGCCGCCGCAGAACTCGCGCGACCAGTCGCCGGCGGCCACGATGCGCACCTGATCGCCATACTTCTCGCCGAACATGGCCACCGCGCCGCTCTTCTTCGCTTCGGCGATGGGCATGATCGTCTTGGTCACCTCGATGTTCTCGCGGATCTTGTCGTTGACCAGGTCCTCGATCTGCTTGATCTGCTCTTCGCTGAGAGGCTGGTGATAGGTGTAATCGAAGCGCAGGCGATCTGGAGCAACGAGCGACCCCGCCTGTTGCACCGTGTCGCCAAGAACGTCCTTCAGCGCTTTGTGCAGAAGATGGGTCGCAGTGTGATTCGCCGTCGTGTCGAGCCGCGTCGGCACCGGCACAGTTGCCCGCACCTTTGCCTTCAGCGGCAGAGAACCGGCATCGACGCGGACGCGCGAGACGATCAATTCACCCACCGGTTTCTGTGTGTCGAGAACCGTGCCTCGTCCGCCCTGCCACTCGAGCGTTCCGCTGTCGCCGATCTGCCCGCCGGACTCGGCGTAGAACGGCGTCGGCGAGAGCACGACATCTCCTTCCGAGCCATGATGCAAGACGTCGCGCTCCTGGCCGTCCACCACGATCGCTTTCACCACCGAAGGCACGTCGGAGTACTGGTCATATCCGACGAACTCGACGGGGCCGACCTTCTCGGCGATGCGAGCGAACGTCGCCGCATCGGTCGAGGATTGGAACTTCGATGACGCCTTCGCTTTGGCCCGGGCGCCGGCCATCATCGTCTCGAATCCTTCGCGGTCGAGCGAGACGCCTTCTTCTTCCGCCATCTCCGCGATCAGATCGACCGGGATGCCGTACGTGTCGTAGAGGCGGAAGATCTCCTCGCCGGAAATCGAGCGCTCACCGCGAGCGCGGATCTCGTCGAGCAATTGTCCGACCCGTTCCATGCCCACGGTGAGCGTGCGGGAGAAGCGCTCCTCTTCACTGCTCAGCGTCTTCATCACCGCCTGGCGACGCGTCTTCAGCTCGGGATAGGCGCTGCCCATCGACTTGATCACGGCATCGACGAGCTGCGACAGCACCACCGGCTTCGGCAGCTTGCGGCCAAAGCGAATGGCCCGGCGGATGATCCGGCGCAGAACATAGCCGCGCCCTTCGTTCGCCGGAATGACGCCGTCGGCGATGAGAAACGAAGCGGCGCGAGCATGATCGCAGAGTACGCGCACGGCGGTGTCGAGGTCGTCCTCCATCCGTCCGCGGTAGCGATAGCCGCTCACCTCGGCGATCGCCGTCATGATCGGTTTGAAGAGGTCGATGTCGTAGTTTGTCGTCGCCTTCTGCAGAACACTGGCGATGCGTTCCAGGCCCATGCCGGTGTCGACCGACGGCGCGGGCAGCGGCGTGAGCTTGCCCTGCGGATCGCGGTCGTACTGCATGAAGACGAGGTTCCAGATCTCCATCGTGTCGTCGCCTTCGCTATTGACCAGCGCCGCCACGTTCTGCGACAGATCCTCGCCGCGGAAGTAATGGATCTCGGAGCAGGGCCCGCAGGGACCGGTGTCGCCCATCGACCAGAAGTTGTCTTTCTTTCCGAAGCGCAGCACGCGATCGCGCGGCGCGCCGACCTTGACCCACAGCTCCGCCGCTTCGTCGTCGGGAGGGACGCCGTCGCCGCCTTCGTAGACGGTGAACCACAGCCGCTCCACCGGCAGCTTCCACTTCACAGTCAAAAGCTCCCAGGCGAAGCGGATGGCGTCAGCCTTGAAGTAGTCGCCGAAAGAAAAATTGCCGAGCATCTCGAAGAACGTGTGGTGGCGCGCGGTGCGGCCGACGTTCTCCAGATCGTTGTGCTTCCCCCCGGCGCGGACGCACTTCTGCGAAGTTGTGGCGCGTTTGTAGTCGCGCGATTCACGGCCGAGGAAGACGTCCTTGAACTGATTCATGCCGGCGTTGGTGAAGAGCAGCGTCGGGTCGCCCGCCGGGACGAGCGACGAGCTGGACACGCGGCGATGGCCGTTCGCCTCGAAGTAGCGGAGGAACTCTTCGCGAATTTGATCAGTGCTCAACAACCGTGGTCTCCTTGACGACGTCGCGAGCGAGCGCGGCATCGTAACCCTGATTCAACAGATACACGGTCAATTTGTTTCTTCCTTCATTGGTGCGGATGAAGTCGGGGCCGTGACGCCGGACGAGCGTGCGCATCTTTTTCTGGCAGAGCGCGATCGCGTCGGTGCGAATGCGCTCTTCGTCTTCATTCTCCCGGAGCGCCTTGCGCGCGACCTCATCGGCCACTCCAACCGAAGCCAGCTCGCGGGCGATTCGCCGCGGACCGACGCGTTTTCCGGCGCGGGTCCGCACAAACGAGCCGGCGAAGCGCTCATCATCGAGCCAATGCTCCTCAGTCAGACGCGTCAGCGTGTCGTCGATGGTCTGCTTGTCGAAGTTTCGGGCGCGGAGCTTGAGGCGCAGCTCGGCCGTGCTGTTGAAGCGATGGCGGAGGATCCGGAGAGCGGCCCTGTAGCAGTCGGGTTCCATCTGGCAGAGCGGCGGCATGGGCCGCCGCTCTCCAGATTACACTTGATTCGAGAAATCGAACGGTGAGTCGTCGGAGAACGGGTCCTGATCCGAGGCTACCGACAGCTTGGAATCCATCTCTTCGCGCGAGATGTCCGACGTCGACTGAATGCCCTGCAGCTTGAGGCGGAACTCATCCGGATTCGACGCCCGGCGCAATGCCTCGTCCAGGGAAATCAGGCCGTTCTTGTACAGCATGTAGAGCGACTGATCGAACGTCTGCATGCCGTACTGCGACGTGCCCTGAGCGATCGCGTCCTTGATCAGCTTGGTCTTCTCTTTGTTCTCGATGCAGTCCCGGATGTACGCGGTGGAGATCAGCACCTCGGCGGCGGGCACACGGCCCAGGCCGTCGGCGCGAGGGAGAAGTCGCAGCGAGACAACCGCTTTGAGCACCGCCGCGAGCTGCAGGCGAATCTGCTTCTGCTGGTGCGGAGGGAAGACGGAGATGATTCGGTTGACCGTCTCGGTGGCGTCCATGGTATGCAGCGTGGAGAACACCAGATGGCCTGTTTCCGCCGCAGTCAGCGCCGTCTCGATGGTCTCGTAGTCGCGCATTTCACCGACCAGGATCACGTCGGGGTCCTGACGCAGTGCCGAGCGCAGCGCGCCGGAGAATGACTTGGTATCCACTTCCACTTCGCGCTGATTGACGATCGACTTCTTGTCGCGGTGAAGGAACTCGATCGGGTCCTCGACCGTCATGATGTGCTCGGTGCGATGCGTGTTGATGTAGTCGATCATCGCAGCGAGCGTGGTCGATTTGCCCGAGCCGGTCGTTCCCGTGCAGAGAATCAGCCCGCGCCGCTCTTCGGCGATCTTCTCCAACACCGTCGGCAGCATCAGCTCGCGGATGGAGAGAATCTTCACCGGGATGACGCGCAGCACCATGCCCACAGTGCCGCGCTGCTGAAAGATGTTGCAACGGAACCGGCCCAGCCCGGGGACCGAGTAGGCGATGTCGATTTCGTAGTTATTTTTGAATTTCTCTTTCTGACGCGAAGACATGATCGAGAACGCCATGGCGATCGTGTCTTCCTGCATCAAGCGCTTCAGCTCTACCAACGGGATCAATTCCCCGTCTACGCGGATGACCGGATGCGAGCCGACCTTGATGTGAAGGTCGGATGCACGCCTCTCCGCGGCAATCTTCAGTAAGTCATTGATATGCACGAGTTCACCTCGGTTGGCGGAACGGTTTATTGTACCGCCAAAGCCCTGTGACTTACCTCACATGCCGGGGCTCGTAAGTCTATGCTGAGCGAGGGCGAAAGGGTGGCGGGAGCGAAAGCATCTTCGGTGGCACCGCGAGCACCTTGCAATCGTCGCGGATCGCTGTGCCACCGGAGATGCTTCGCTCCCGACCAACCACCACCCTCGCTCAGGATAAACAGCTAATGCCTTAGAATCCGCAACCCCAATGTCAGTGCGGCGTTACGCGGATCTCGCACTGCAGTACGTGCTCAACGTGCCGAGTGGCCATCCGGACGACGCCGAGATGCCGCTCATCTTCTGTCTCCACGGTCGCGGCGCAGACGCGAATGACCTCGCTGACCTCGCTCCGATGATCGACGGGCCGAGCGGCTACCGATTCATTTTTCCCAACGCGCCGAAGCCGTTCGAGCCGGTTCCGGGGATGACGTTCGGCTACAGCTGGTTCGACGGACTGCCACCTGAGCGAGACTCGATTGCCAGCTCGCGCAATCTGCTCCTTCGTTTCATCGATCAGGCGTTGGAAAGATATCCGACACCGAGCGGGAAAGTGATCATGAGCGGTTTTTCGCAAGGCGGCTTGATGGCGATCGATGTCGGATTTCGCACGACGCAGTCGCTTGCCGGAATCGCTGTCATGAGCGGCGCGCTATACGAGGACGATCCGCCAGATTTCAAGAAGCGCTTGCCGGTGCTCATGGTCCATGGCACGCAGGACGAAATGATCAACGTCAATCTGGCGCGCCGCGCGCGCCGGGTACTCGAGCAGCACGGCGTCGTGGTCGAATATCACGAGTTCCCGATGGGCCACTTCGTCACGCCGGAGTCGATGGCGGTCGTAGGCGACTTCATCCGTCGCTGCCTCAATATTGTGGAATGACGTGGCGTATCACTTGCTTCTGATTCGCGAAGGATGACTCCAAATAACCGGCTGCTTGCGCTCGCGACGACCGCATGGTTGGTTACGGCTGTGCCCGCCGCGCGCGCAGCGATCGCGATCGCCGCGTCACTGGACCAGAAGGTCGAGAACGCGGCTTCGATCGTGGTCGGAAAGTGCATCAAGACAGAGTCGCGCATGGATCCGACCGGGCGGTGGATCCTGACCTACTCCACCTTCGAAGTGCAGAAATCGCTGAAGGGCGTGGCCGGCCCGCAGATCACCATCGTCACGCCGGGCGGAACCGTCGGGTCGACGCACCAGGACACCATCGGTGTTCCGGAATTCCATGAAGGGGCCGAGCACGTCATCTTCGTGAAGAACAGCCGCGTCGGACCGACGGTGCTCTACTTCGACCAGGGAGCGTACGACGTGACGACGGACGGTCACGGCGACAAGATCGTCGCACCGATCCCCTCCAATCTGGTGAAGGTGGACTCGCAGAGCGGCATGGCAGTCGCGCCCAACGACACGCCGCGAACCATGCGCGATTTCGAGAAGGCGGTGTCCGACTCCATCCGCGAGTCGAGCGCCCGCAAGGCGCGCATGGACATGTTGGCCGCAGAAAAGGCTCGCAAGGAGCAAGCGTCCCTCTGGTCGATCCTCAATCGCAACTGGCTGGTGATCATGTTCGCCCTGGCCGGGATTGCACTCGCCACCTGGCAGCTGTTGCGACGTTAGCTTCTTAGCTCTTAGCTATAAGCTCTTAGGCAAAGCGAGGCCCAGCCGCCAACCGCTAAGAGCCAAGAGCTAAGAATGCCCAAACGTGCTCCGCGAGCCGGCGTCCGGCGCGCCCTCAATCGAAAGCAGCTGGTTCTCTTCTATCAGCCGATTCACGAAATAAAATCGCGAAAGATCGTAAGCGTCGAGGCGCTCCTGCGGTCCCGGAGGCCGGGAGGAGAGATTCGCAGCGGCGTACCACTGACCGTTACTGCGGAAGAAGGACCCGATCTCTTCCGCCTCGACTCATGGACGATGAAACGTGCGCTGCGCGACGCAGCGACGTGGCAGCGCAAGGGTATTTCGGACGTTCGCATCAGCGTGAATCTTTCCGCGCGCGAGTTTCAGGAAGGAGACGTCTCCAAGCGCCTGAAGAAGCTCGTGACTCGCTACGGCGCTGCGACAGATCAAATCAACCTGGAGATCACCGAGAGCAGCTTCATCGATCAGCCGAAGCGCATCGCGCGTGTCGTCGATGAGCTACGCGAGCTTGGCGTGCAGCTCTGGCTCGACGACTTTGGAACGGGCCACTCATCGATTTCCCATCTCCTGCACTTTAGGCTCGACGGGGTGAAAGTGCCGGGCACGTTCATTAAAGAGCTAACGGCGAGCCGTCGCTGTCGATCGATCACGAAGGCGATCATCGATCTCGCGCACGATCTCGACATGCAGGTGATCGCCGAAGGCGTCGAGCATCGCGGTCAGCTGGCGTTCCTGCGCGAGTGGCGCTGTGAATACATCCAGGGATTTCTCTTCAGCAAGCCGATGCCGATCGAGAAATTCGTCGGCCTCCTCACGCAATCTTCCGCAGCTTCCCCTCCTCGGGGCAGTAGGCGTCGCGCCGAGCATCGAGATCTCGCATGACATTCCGCTTGAACTGCTCGGGACCTCCTCTGGCCATCAGCTCGGCGATGTAGGCGGCGATGTCGAGGTTTTCGATCCGCATACGCACCGTTTTGAAGACGCTGGGTACGTGGCCGGGCACCTGCACGTGATGCAGTCCGCCGCTGTAGCCGATCAGCATGCGACCTTCCTTCACCGCCAGAAGAATGTCGGCGATGCCGCCGCGCACGGTCATCGGATTGCCCTGGACATCGAGCCCGTTGGCGCGCTTCATCCGGCCTTCCGGCGCGATGATGACCATCGACTTCGGATCGATGCGGTTCAGCACCTCGAACCAGGTGTGGTCGCGCTCGCGAGTGATGGCGATGACGTGATGAGCCACGAACTTGAAGATGATGCCGACGAGCGGACGACAGGTGGTCTTGTCGGCGGCCGGAATCACGCCGTGCGCGGCGATTCGCCAGACGAAATCATTCGGCAGGCCGCCGAGAAACACCGGCTCGAAGAGACTGGTGTGATTGAGGAAGGCAACCAGCCGGATCTTGCGCCACGGTTCTGGCGGAACATCGCCCACCCATCCGAAGTCGTGGCGGTAGAAAACCTTGCTCAGGTACTTGAGCACCATGAGCATGGAGAACACCGTAATGCTGCGCAGGAGCTCCACGCCGGGAGAGGTTAACATGTGCGCCCGTGAACCGTTGGATAGCCGCGCTGCTCGCGGCATT
>QHVS01000390.1 GCA_003223635.1 Acidobacteriota bacterium
AAAACGAACAGATTGACAGGAAGGTCCCGGATGAACGCTCACAAGAATGCGCGAACTTGTCCTTTGAGTCGAGCGCTGCTGATCCAACGAGTTTTCGAACAAGGATGGTCGGTGCGCGCGGCGTCGGAGGCCGTCGGTATTACCGACCGTAGAGGCCGTGAGTGGGTGCGTCGTGCTGAAGTCGGCGAACCGCTGACTGATCGCAGTTCGAGGCCTCACTCCGCGCGGTCGACACCAACGCCGACGCGGACGCGCATCATCGCGCTGCGTAGGCAGTGGCTCACCGTTCGCCAGATCGCCAAAGTCACGGGAGTGAGCCCCTCGACTGCTGCACGCGTGTGCCGCGCCGCCGGCCTCAATCGGCTGAAACAGCTCGATGCTCCTCCTCCGCCCGTCCGCTACGAACGCGATCGGCCGGGCGAGCTGCTGCACATCGATATCAAGCGCCTGGGCCGATTCGATCGACCCGGCCACCGCATCACGCGACGTCGATCTCAAGGTTCACGCGAACGGGGGTTCGAGTTCGTCCATGTGGCCACAGATGACGCCTCGCGTGTCACGTACGCCGAGATCCTTCCCGACGAATGCGCCTCGTCGGCAATGATATTCGTTTCGAACGCCATCGCCTGGTTCGCCCGGCACGGTGTCACCGTCGAACGCATCATGAGCGACAACGGCTCCGCGTTCATCTCCTACCGCTTCCGTGACCTTTGTCAGTCGATGAACGTTCGCCATCTTCGTATCCGTCCCCACACTCCTCAGACGAACGGAAAGGTGGAGCGCGTCATCCAAACGTTGCTTCGCGAATGGGCTTACCGCTTCTGTTACGGCTCGTCCGAAGAGCGAAAGCGTTGGCTCGTTCCCTATCTGCACTTCTACAACTTCCACCGCGCTCATTCAGCTCTTGCGTACAATGCGCCGATCAGTCGCCTGGATAGGAAGAACGTCCTGAGACGCAACAGTTAGACGGCGCGCCGCACTACGCCGCTTGTTGGCCGCGAGGCGCCTCACTTTAGGTTCTTCTTCGGTGCCATAACCAGAATGCAAGAGTTGCGGACCCGAACACAGCGAGATAGAGGATGGTTCCCGTGAGATCAACCTTCTCTTGCAGACCATTCACGACGACTGGCCGCCACAGGGCCGCACCGCCTCTCAGCCCAAGTGCCCACTGCCCGAAGTTCCACGCGGCGTGCACGCCGATCGGCACGGCGAGTCCTCGCGTTGCCAGAGCAGCCATGCCGAACAGCAGCGATCCAACGGCCGCTCCGATGAGGGCACGCGTTCCTGGCAGACCACCAAGCTTGTGTTCGGCAGCGAAGACTGCCGCTACGAAGATCTGCGCAAACCAAACGCCAAACAGGCGATTCAAGAGGCGCAACGGATATCCTCGGAAAGCTAGTTCTTCTCTGCACGCCAGAACAAGATAGGCCACCAGCGCGAGCAGCACTACCGGGAGCCTACCGCCTGATGCACGGCGCCATTGAACGGGACTTGCCGCCAGCGAGAGCGCAGTCCACAGGGCTACGAAGGAGAGGCCAAGAATAAAGCCGAAAGCCAAGCGCAGCATACTTCGCGCATTGATCGCAGCACCAACGTCCGCCAGGCTGAGTTTCGCCCAGCGCACAAAAAGGACGGTCAAACCGAATGCTCCGAGGCTTGCCAGCGTGCCCGTGGCGACTTCTGGCCACTTCCCCGGGAGCTT
>QHVS01000019.1 GCA_003223635.1 Acidobacteriota bacterium
ATTCCGTTCGATCAACTGACGTACAACGTCGTACTGCTTCTCGGTCTCTTCGCGACCGTGCCCGGAATTTGGAAAGATCGCAACGTTGGACGCTTGATCGCCGCGATCGCATTCCTCAGTGTCACCCATGTTCTGGCCACGGTCATCAACGTGATGGCCACGTATGCGACGCGCCTCGGTGTGTGGAGCAACCAGCATTTCAACGGATTTGAACAAGACTTATGGACGGCGGCCGATTACACTTATCGCCTGGCAGGAATGTTTGCCATCGCGTTTGCCTGCTGGTACTTCGCCGTGCAGCCCTCCGTTGCACGAAAGGCTGCTTGACCGTGATGCGTCGCGGCACTGCTTGCCGGATCTGTATGGCGAAGCTGCTCGATCGCGGCCGCGGCTTCGATATCGTGATCGTCGACTTCTGATCAGTTCCGCATCATCGCTCCGGCCGCGATCAGCACGATTCCGATCGCAACAGCGATCGGCGCGAACACCGGGCTGCGCAGGTAGTTGGGATAAAGCAACCGGCCGGCCGCAAGCGCGTGCATTCCGACGGCGGAAAGGTACAGGCCCAGAACGATGACCGTGCATCGTTCGACCGTCGAGATCGATGGATGCTCAGAACTCGATCTGCGAGCCAAGTTCCACCACCCGGTTCGGCGGCAAACGGAAAAAACGTGCCGCGCTCGCCGCGTTGCGCATCATCGAGGCGAAGATCTTCTCTCGCCACGTGGCCATGCCGCTCGGACGCGGCGTGACGATCAGCGTCTCATGGCCGAGGAAGTACGACGTGTCCATCGGCGGCAGGTGCAGGCCGAATTCGTCGCTCACGCGCGCCAGGAGTGCCGGAACGTCCGGCACCTCCATGTATCCATAGTGTCCGGTGACGCAGAAGATCCCTTCACCCAGCTCATCAAACTTCGCACGCTCTTCCTCGCCCAGGTGAGCCACCTCTTCGATGACGATCGTCAGAAGGATGACCTGCTTGTGGAGGGCCTTGTAGTGCTTGAGGCTATGCAGCAGCGAAGGAGGGATGACCTCACTCGTGCGATGCATGAACACGGCGGTGCCGGGAACCCGCACCGGCGGTTGCGCGCGCAGCGAGGTGACGAACAGCTCGGGCGAAAGCGTTCCTTCCACCAGCCTTTCGTTCAGAATCTGGCGGCCACGGCGCCATGTCGTCATTAGCGTGAACACGAACGCAGCAACAAGGAGAGGAAACCAGCCGCCGTCGGCGATCTTGAAAAGGTTTGCCGAGAGAAAGGCGAGATCAGCGACGAGGAAACCTGCGGTGACCGCTCCAGCCACCAGCACGCTCCAACCGAGGAGATCGCGCGCGACGACGTACGCCAGGAGCGTGGTGATGATCATCGTCGCGCTGACCGCCACTCCGTACGCGCCGGCGAGGTTGCTCGAGCTGCGAAAGCCGAGAACGAGCGCGATGGTGGCGCACATCACCGCCCAATTGACCGACGGTATGTACACCTGCCCGATCTCCGCGCTCGAGGTGTGAATGATCTCCATCCGCGGCAGGTAACCGAGCTGAATGGCCTGTCGGGTCAGAGAGAAAACGCCGGAGATGATCGCCTGCGAAGCGATGATCGTGGCGATGGTGGCCAGAATGACCAGCGGGTACAGCGCCCACGATGGAGCCAGCAGATAGAACGGGTTATGGGCTGCCGCCGGTCGCCGAATCAGCAGCGCGCCTTGTCCGAAGTATTGCAGGATCAACGACGCGCCGACGAGGCTGAACCAGTCGATCTGAATGGCCCGTTCCCCGAAATGCCCCAGGTCTGCATATAGCGCCTCACCGCCGGTGGCGACGAGGAAGACTGCGCCAAGCACCAGGAATCCGTGCATGCCGTTTGCGGCGAAGAAGCGGACTGCGTGAACCGGATTGATCGCGAACAGCACCGATGGTTCCCAGGCGATTGCGCGAATTCCCATGACGGCCAGCGTGCCGAACCAGACGAGCATGATCGGCCCGAAAACAGCGCCGACGCCGGCCGTCCCGCGGCGCTGGAAAAAGAAGAGCAGAACGAGAATGACCACGGTGACCGGGAGAACGTAGGGCTTGAAGAATGGCGTCGCGATCTCCAGCCCTTCCACTGCGCTGAGCACGGAGATCGCCGGCGTGATCATCCCGTCGCCGTAGAGGAGTGCCGCGCCGAAGACACCGATCACGATCAATGCTCCGCGAACCGCAGCGCGGCGGGCCTTGTCCATCCCGATAAGGCCCATCAGCGCGAGGATGCCCCCTTCGCCGCGGTTGTCGAACCGCAGCACGTAGACGTGGTACTTGATGGTGACCACGATGATCAGCGACCAGAAGATCAGCGAAAGAACGCCGAAAATGTTCGCTGGTGTGGGGGGAACGGGATGCGATCCATAGAAGCACTCCCGCAGCGCATACAGAGGGCTCGTGCCGATGTCGCCATAGACGATCCCAAGGGCGAGCAGCGATAGCGACAAGAGCCGTCGGCCGGACGGCTCTCCACGGTGATGATCCGTTGCTGCGATTCCCGCAACCAAGGCGACCGTCGAGTGTACGGTCGCCGAGCGATGCGGGGACATTAAGAATGTCTAAAGACTCAGTGTTTCAACTCGACGAACCGCAGAAGCTCTTCCGTCGTCTCGAACTTGCGCAGCACTCGGCGGAGAGCATCGGCATAGCCGACGTCCTCACCGACGCGCTTCTGAATGTCACTGATCAGCGCCTTCGGATCGTGCCGTCGCAGGTCGTCGAAGGACGTGTTCAGCGCGGCCGCCAGTTCGGCAAGCACCTTCTCCGAGGGATGACGCCTGCCCAGCTCGATGTCCGAAAGGTACGCCGCAGTGATGCGCGCTCTCGTTGCCACTCGCCGCAACGAAATGCGACGCTTCTCGCGAAGCGCTCTCAGATATGTTCCCAGCGTCTGCATGCTAATACGTGTAGCGGAGACGAACCGCCAGCATGCGCGGCGGAACGACGTGCGTTCCTCCGAAGACTGACTGGATGTTGTACAGCCCCTTCTCATTCGTGGCGTTCAGCAGATCTGCTTGCAAGCTCAGAGGAACACGATATTTCTGCAGGTCCGCGCCGATGGAGAAATCGACGATCGTCCGCGACTTGATCCGGTTCGGATCGAGGGGCGTTCCGCTGTGTACGACGACGAATGGCGCGGCGAATGCGTTGTCGGGATCCTGAAGCAGCGTTGCCGGATCGGTGTCCGTCACCAGGCCGGAGTCGTAACGAACGCTCGTGCCTGCCCAGAAACCCGACTGACCGATGTCGTAAATGAGAGATCCCTGCGCCTGCAGCTTCTGGTCGTGGTCGATCAGGAACGGGCCGCCGGTGATGGTATCCAGCGCTCCCTGATCCAGGAACAGTCCACCTGCAAGGGGAGGCACATAGACCGCGCGTGTATGTCCTACCGAAGCGAAGCCGCGCAGGCCCGCGGTGCGCGCCAGATCGAAACGAACGTTCCAGCCGTTGTAGTCGCCTGACGTGAACGCCAGCGGGAAGACGACGCCGGTGTTCTCGAACTGATCCTGATCGCCGGCGAACTTTGACTTCCGCTTCCAGTAATCGAGGTCCACTCGCAACTTCGATCCCACCGCCTGCTGAATGCCGAAGTCCCAGGCGTTCTGTCGCTCGGAGTGAACCAGAAGCTCTCCTCCGCCAAGCTCGCGCGACGCCGCGACTTCCGGCGGCACCAGCTTCGCTGCTGCCTCCGAGGAGCTGAGGAGGATGTTCTCGAACTCCGGCGTGTACAGCACGCGGTTGTACGACGCGCGGAACACGGTCTTCGTGCTCTGTACGTAGTAGCCGACTCCGACGCGCGGCTCGAACGCCGTCTCTTTCACCGGGAGATTGTTGTTGTCATAGCGAACGCCGAGGTTGGCGGTCAGGTTGTTCCACTTCATGTTGTCCTGAAGGTAGGCCGCGTCGTACGAGCCGGTGCGCCGCGCGTCGAAAGCGAACTCGGTGCCGCCGCGCGTGAGGTCATACGGAGCCAGGTTCGGATTGAAGCCGTCGGAGCTTGGATCGTTCAGCCCGGGATCCGTGATCCCGAATGTGAAGTGCTCGCGGATCGGGTAGCGTTTCAAGTTGAGCCCCGCCTTCACTTCGTGATTCGAGTTCGTCCAGCTGATCGATGGCGTGAGGCCGTAGTTGTTCAACGTGCGATCCGATGTCGCCGACACGGGCGTGTCATTGGACGAGGGATCGAGATGGAACTTCGAGAATCGGCCGAACGCGCCGATCTCCAGAACCGCCGCCTGCGAGAAGATGCGTTGCCATCCGGCGTTGATGTTTTCGTCGTTGCTGCGAACGCGCTGATCCTGTCCGGCCGCTTCCTGCGTGTATGTGTTCGGCACATCGCGGTGGGTGGATCCGGCCAGCGCGGTGAAGCGGAACGAATTCTTCGCATCGCCCGACTGGCGGTCGAGGCGCAGGAATCCTCGGAACGTGTCTCCGTGATTGTGAAGATTGTCCGGATTCACCGGATCGAGGAATCGATCCGATTTCGACCCGTTCACCGATCCGAAGTAACCGAATGTCTGTGAGCCACCGCCCACGGACACCCCCGCTTCGGCGGTGGAGAATTTCGAGACACCAACATACGCATCCGCCTTTGGGGCGCCGCCCCCCAGGCCGGATTTCGTCGTCAGGTTGATGACCGCGCCGACTTTCTCTCCGAACTCCGCCGGCACGTTGCCGTAGATGATCTCGATCCCCTGCGCGATGCCGGGATCGATCGAATTCGAGAACGTGACGCCGGTCTGATCGGAGATCGTCTGCCCGTCGATGACGTATTCGCTCTGGCTGTGCGCTCCCTGGAAGTGAAAACGGCCGTTCTCGTCCTTGGCGAATCCAGGTGTCGAGGTGACGATCTGCTCCATGGCCCGCGACGCGACAGCGGCCGGAGCCTTGGCGATGTACGACTTGTCGATGTCGACGTGACTCTGCGTGCTGTCCGTCTCGAGCGAAGCGACCGACGCGGTGGCCGAGACATTGATCGACTCGCTGAGCCGTGCGACGACGAGTTTGATCGTCGTCTCAACCGGGACGGCCGAGTGGACGTCCACCCCCTGTTGGACCGGTGTGAAACCCTGCACGTCCACGTGGATCGTGTACGGATTGTTGGGAATGTTGAAGAAGGTGAAGCTGCCGTCGGCGCCAGTTACGGTCTGCTGTTTGAAGCCGGTGACCTCATTGCGAAGTTCCACCAGCACTCCCGACAACGGGAGGTTGTCCGGACCGAGGACTTTGCCGCGGACCGCGCCGGCGGCATACAAACTCGTGGCGAACATGAGGAGCGCGAGCACTCCGGGGAACCATCTGCGATTGTTCAAAATCGTCCTCCTGAACGAATGAGCGAGCAGGCCGCCGAGCACTCGGTGGCTGCTCATCGATGTAGAGCGGCGAAGAATCAGGAGGTGAGAGTGGGGGGCGCTCGGGAGGACTTGCGAACGCGGATCGTTCGCGCGTGCGAGACCCACGCGGCGGTGATCAGAAACTGGCGCAGCGTCTGCGGTGTGCGGACGATGTCATCGAGCGTGATGGCCTGAACGTGCTGGCGCAGACACGCTACGCATGGATGAACCTGAACCACGCGATCCCGATGGAGGTGGGTATCGCCGGAGGGCAGGCCGTCGCAGGCGATGACATGCGTTTCCGCGCCCTCGACGGCATCAATGAAGGAGAGCTCCAGGGCTGATTCCGCGTGACGATGCGGAGTGAAGTCGGTGATCGCTACGATCAAAGCACAGAGCGCGGCGACCAGGCGGGAGGCTCGACCCAACCGGACAACGTTAGCCATGGTTGCGTACTCC
>QHVS01000391.1 GCA_003223635.1 Acidobacteriota bacterium
CTTCGACTGGTTCGAGCCTCCACCCGAAGAGCGCGTCGCGGCCGCAGTGGCCCTTCTCACACAGCTCGGCGACCTCCAGGAGCTTCGTCGTTTTCCGCTTCACCCACGACTGGCCCGCGTGCTGCTCGATGCGCGCGGTGCGAGCGAGGCCATCGAGATCTGTGTGAAGCTCGCCGGCGGCACGCCGGCCGAAGTGCAAGAGCTCCGCGTCATCGCCCGCCGGAATCTCGGAGCGAAGTATCGACAACACGTCGACGACGCAACGCTGCGCCGCGCCTTGCTGGCCGGTTACCCCGATCGCTTAGCCATCCGCCGGCCGCCAGGCTCGCCGCGCCTCCTGCTCGCCTCCGGCACCGGCGCAACACTGGCGCGCGAGATCGACGATGGGAAAGGTGAGTTCCTCGTCGTCCTCGACATCAGCGGCGATCTGGTCCGCATGGCCGTTCCGATCGAGCGCGAATGGCTGCGGCCGACGATTCGCGAGGTGGTGCAGGTCGACGATCGTGTCGTCGAACGCTCGATGTATGGCGCGATCGTTCTGCATGAGCAAACCATCGAGCGCGTGGCGCCGCCGAAGGCGGTGCGCAAGACGCTTCCTGGCCCTGCCACGATCACCTTGCCCAGCGGACGCAGTGCGAAACTCGACTATCGCGACGACGGCAGCGTCGTCGCCGCCGCCAAGCTGCAGGAACTATTCGGTCTGGCCGAGACGCCTCGGATCGGACCGCGTCACACGCCGATCACGTTCGAGCTTCTCGCGCCGAACGGCCGTCCGGTCCAGGTCACCCGGGATCTGCGCAGCTTCTGGGACAACATCTACCCGCTGGTGCGAAAGGAGCTGCGAGCGCGATACCCGAAACATCCATGGCCCGAGGATCCGTGGAAGGCGACGCCGACACACCGAACGAAAAGAAAATAGTGAGGTGGCTTTCGGCTAGGATGTGCGCCGAATGCTTACTCTTGCTGCCGTGCTGCTGGCGATGAATCTCCCCACTCAGAATCTCGAATCGGAGCTGGTTGCGAAGTATGGAGAGGGACAACGTCCGAGGATCGCACGCGGATTGAAGCAGGTTGCTGAATTCTGGAGGACTGAAGACGGCGACGCCGCTGCCTTCGAAGAGTTCGTCCGAACAAATTTCGCCGGCGATCCGCAGACGCTCGACGCGCTGTTCAATCGGATGGAATTCACCTTCGAGTCGATCGACGGTCACATGGTGGAAATCGGTCGCGATCTCCGCCAGCAGTCGGACCTCGACCTCGGGCCGATCTATCCATTCGACGAGTTCATGGCCGGCTACGATCCCAGCGCGCACATCAGCGATGACTTCTTCGCCAACAAGCTGGCCTTCGTCGTCCTGCTCAACTTTCCGCTGACCACGCTGGAGCAGCGCCTCACCGAAGGCCAGCAGTGGTCGCGCCGCCAGTGGGCCGAGGTGCGCCTGGCCCAGCGATTCTCAAAGCGCATCCCGGCGGATGTGAACCTTGCCGTGGCCAGGGCCAGCGGCGAGGCATCACAGTACGTCGCCACCTACAACATCTGGATGCATCACCTGATCGACGACCAAGGGCAGCGCCTCTTCCCGCCGAAGATGCGTCTGCTCGAGCACTGGAACCTTCGCGACGAGATCAAGGCGGAGTACAGCGAAGGAAAATCGGCGCTGCCGAAGCAGAGGACGATCGCCCGGGTGATGGAGCGCATCGTCGATCAGTCCATTCCGAGCGAGGTCGTCGACAATCCGAACGTCGACTGGAATCCAGTGAGCAATGCGGTGCGTCCGACGGGCGACAAAGATGCCGACCAGGCCCCCACCGCGCAGATCAAGGAATCGAACTCGCGCTATGCCACGATTCTGAAAACGAAGCTGGTCGATCCGTACTCACCCACCGCCCCCACCCTCATCGATCGGCGCTTCAACGAGAATCGCGAGATTCCGGAGGCGCGCGTCAAGGCGATGCTCGAGGCGGTGCTCGGCTCGCCGTGGGTACCTCGCGTGGCCGCGCTCAGCGAGAAGCGTCTCGGTCGCCCTCTCGAGCCGTTTGACATCTGGTACAACGGATTCCGTCCGCGCGGTGCGTACACCGAGGCGCAGCTCGACGAGATCGTGCGGAAACGATATCCGACCGCCGAGGCATACCACGCGGACATGCCGCGGCTGTTCACGCAGCTTGGCTTCTCGCCGGAAACCGCTCAATTCCTGGCCAACAACATCGTGGTCGATCCGGCCCGCGGTTCAGGACACGCCATGGGCGCGGGGCGGCGCGCCGATCATCCCCATCTCCGCACGCGCGTCGGCAAAGAAGGGATGGATTACAAGGGCTACAACATCGCGGTGCATGAGATGGGGCACAACGTCGAGCAGACGTTCTCCCTCAACCGCGTCGATCACACGCTGCTGGCCGGCGTGCCCAATACGGCATTCACCGAGGCGCTGGCCTTCGTCTTTCAGAACCGCGATCTCGAACTTCTCGGCCTGTCCAAACCGACCGCGGAGTCGCAGGCGCTGAAAACACTGAACGACTTCTGGGGTACGTACGAGATCGCCGGCGTGGCGCTCGTCGACATGGGCATGTGGCATTGGATGTATGACCACCCGAACGCGGGATCGGCCGAGCTGAAGGGTGCCGTGGTGCAGATCGCCAGAGATGTCTGGAACCGCTACTACGCCCCGGTGTTTCATCAGCGCGACGTGACCCTGCTCGGCGTCTACGCGCACATGGTCGATTCGTTCCTCTATCTGCCCGACTATCCGATCGGACATCTGATCGCCTTTCAGATCGAGGAGCAGATGGAGAAAGCGGGAAGCGTCGGAAAAGAATTCGAGCGCATGGCCCGC
>QHVS01000006.1 GCA_003223635.1 Acidobacteriota bacterium
CTGGAGCGGGCGCCTTTTGGACCGATATCTCGAACGGACTTCCGCCGCGAACGGTGACGCAGATCGCGGTCGACCCGGGCAGCGATCGCACGGCGTACGTCGCGCTCTCCGGCTTTTCCGGTTTCGTCGACACGAAGGGCCACGTCTTCCGAACGAAGAATCAGGGAAATGCGTGGACCGACATCAGCGCGAACCTGCCGAATATCCCTGTGAACTCGATCGTCGTCGATCCGGATCTCCCCGGCACTCTCTACATCGGAACCGACATCGGCGTCTTCGCAACATTCGATGGAGGTGTGTCGTGGTCGCCCTTCGGCACCGGGTTGCCTCGCGTCGCGGTTACCGGACTGACGCTTCATCGTGCCTCGCGGACATTGCGCGCCGGCACGTACGGCCGCAGCGCTTGGGACGTGTCTGTTCCGGCAGTGGTCTCGCCGACATTGATGTATTACCTGCGCCAGGACGCGAACAACGCTTCGAAGTTCGGCACCATCTCTTCGTCAGGCGCTGTCAACGACCGGTTCGGCGTGGGCAACAACTTCGACGCGCTGACATTCACGACGGTGGACGTCGGTTACGGACCCGGCCTCTTCTACTTCCTTCGTCACGATGCGTCCGGTTTCTCGACGTTCGGAACGATCTCGATCACCGGCGCGGTCACCGATCGCTTCGGCGTCGGTTATCGTTTCGACGCGCTCACGTTCTCACCCGACGATCTCGGCTACGGCATCAATCTCTTCTACTACGTTCGTCATGACACGAACGGCCACTCGACGTTCGGAACGATTTCGACGTCAGGGGCGGTGACCGATCGATTCGGAGTGGGAAGCGACTTCAACGCGCTCGTGTACGCGCCGAAAAACGTCGGCTACGGAAAGAGGCTGTTCTACTACCTGCGCACCGATCCGGCGACCGGCTCCTCCACATTCGGAACGATTTCCACAAATGGCGCGGTCGTCGATCGATTCGTTGTCGGCGCCCGCTTCGACGCGCTCACGTTTACCCACACGGACCTCGGCTACGGCCACGACCTTTTCTACTATCTGCGCCACGATGCCGGAAATGGTTTTTCAACGTTTGGAACGATTGCGACGAGCGGCGCGATTGTCGACCGATTCGGCGTCGGCTTCCGGTTCAATGCCATCGCGACGGGCAGTCCGTAATCGCCGACCGCCAGGTTCTCGGACGGAATTTCGACACAGAGGCGTGGTGTGCCCGCGGCGAACGTGACATTAAGAAGACTCCCAAAGCCCCTTTCCTGCTGCTTTGACCGACGCGACGGAGTTTCTCCCGTGGCCTGAGGTAAAGGTCAGCGGACGACTCTTTCTGAATGTCACTCGCCGCGCGGGCTGCTTTACTTGTGGCGATTGATGTGCAGAAATTTACTATTGGTTACGCACCTAACCGAGACAATTTGATACATCCCGGGTTCGCATCCAGTATGTCTCTCACGGCGGTAACACGGCTTCGAATCCCGTATGCGCCACCACGCCCACTTCCTCACAACTGAGAGCGCGTGGGATGAATCGACTGCCTGAGCAGGCGCACGGCCAAAAACGCGCCGAGACTCACATCAAAGGCCAGACAGAAACCCGGCCACCAGTGCGGTACTCCAGGGTTGTCGATGAACGAATGATGCGCGAAGTCAAACACTCCGTGTCCGACTGTTGCGGCAGCGACAACCCACAGAGTCGTTTTGAAGCCGGCCACGGCCAATAGAAAAAATACGCTGGCGACAACGATCTCTGCCACGAGCGTCCGACCGGAAGCTCCCATCACGGCAAACAGCACGTAATAGGAGGCGATCACAGAAAGCACGGTTGGATAGAAGGCTCGGTCGCGGTCAAAGCCGATGATGGCTGCGGCGCTTGCTAACGCCAAACCAAGGATCAGGCCAATCGCATATTCCACTTGCAGCCTCTACGCTGGGTTCCAGTCCGGCGACAGCTTGCGAATCCAGACGCTGCCTACGATCTGCACGGCGATCAAGAGGAGGTGAGTGGTCACGAACAGAGCGCTCGGCAACTGAACGAGAAACGGCGGGAAGCAGAGCACTGCGGCGCTCAAAACCTCGGCGAAGCTGATGTGCCGCTTCGCAAGGCGGTGATGCAGAAGATGAAACGCTTGCACGATCAGCAGCGCCACGTAAGTGTACGCAGGGTTCAACATGAGCGACAGCCTATGCGAAATCGTGAAGTTCGAGGAGGCCTGCACGCTGCTGTGATCGGGCTTTGTGTCTGTGCCACACGTTTCAGGATGAGGCTCGACGCGTGTCACTGTTCGAACAGCCACGGACCGCGGCAACCAGGTCGGAAATCTCGAACGGTTTTCGAAGCCTCGCTCGAATGAGCGGTGATTCGGCCTCGCCGATCCTCTGCGATGCGGCCGCCGAAATCACGACGACGCACTCCGAATTGGGACGCACCTGGCTGATCGCGCTCAGAACATCGAAGCCGCTGATCTCCGGCATCATCAGGTCGAGCACGATCGCGTCATAGCCATCCCAGGCGATTTTTTCCAGCGCTTCTCTGCCGCCGTACGCCTCATCCACCTGATACCCTTCCCGGGCCAGGACCGTCCGCATCAACCGCCGCACGGGCGTGTCGTCATCGACGACCAGTACACGTTTGCTCACTCGGAGATGACTGTATGCTCATTTCGCGCCGAGCTGCTTCTCCACGCGATCGAGGACCGGGTCGCAGCAGGCGGAGATCCCGGCGCGACTGCGAAACACGGTGATGAGCGCAGCATGCTCGCCGTGCTCGCTGCACTGAAAATCGGCCACACGCGCCGCCAGCCGCACGAATGCGGTGCCGAAATCCCCGCTCTCATCCTCCGGGATGTAGATGACGCGAACAGCGGTCATGTGCTTCATACGACGCACGACCATCTTCCGCAAAAGAGCGACTGCGGCATGAAGCCGGCGTCCGGGCTCAACGATTCTAACGTGCCGGATAATGAATCGATGCAGTTTCGTTCGCCGCGCTGGCACTACCCGCTGATCGGCCTGATTCTTGGCATCGGCGCCCCTCTGGGAGCGTTCCTGCTTCGCTATGCAACGCACCCGGAGGTTCGCTTCAGCCCAGCCGCGGAGATCGCCACGCACCGCTTCTTCTACGCCTACGAGCTGATCGGAACGTGCCTGGCCTTTTCCGTCGCCGGCTTCGCCGCGGGACTGCATGCTGAGCGGCTGCGCAGAGCGGAGGCCTTCTACCAGAATCTGTCGGAGCACGACCCGCTCACCGGTTTGTACAACGATCGGGCTTTCCGCGATCGCTACGATCGCGCGCTGGAACGCGCGGTGCGCCTGCGCCAGCCGATCTCGCTTCTGCTCATCGACGTCGATCATCTCAAGCAGATCAACGACCGCTTCGGCCATCTGATGGGCAACGAGGCCTTGCTTCACGTTGCGCGCGCGCTGCGAAGAGCAAAGCGCTCGGAAGACGCGGCGGCCCGCTGGGGCGGAGATGAGTTCGCCGTCCTGCTGGAGAGCGGAGACGAGAGCGCTGCGCGACGCGTTGCCGACAACGTGCTGCAGCGTCTGCGCCGGGCGCCGCTGGTGGCTCCCCGTGGCGTCATCCGGGTGTCCGTGACCATCGGAATGTGCTCGGCGCTGGGCATCACTGCAGCCAACGACCTATTCGCGGCCGCCGATCGCGCGCTCTACCACGGAAAACATTCCGGCCGCGATCAGGTGACGCTGATCAGACTCGGGCCGCAGGGTGGGGCGGATGACAGAGAAGCAACGGACGCTGAGCTTAACGGTTAACGGTGTAACGGTTAACGGTTAACGGTGGCAGAGCCTTTGGCACTGTTAACCATTACACCGTTTACCGTTACACCGTTAACCACACGCAGACAAACTTACTTCGTGTACACGGTGACTTCCGCCGACGACCCGGCTGGCGCGACGTCGCTCGGCGGCCCATTCCAGGAGATGCGCACCGGAACGCGCTGCACGACCTTCACGAAGTTGCCGGAAGCGTTGTCGGGAGGCAGGAGCGAGAACGTGGCGCCGGTTCCGCCGGAAACGCTCTCCACGCGCCCCTCGAATTGCTTTCCCAGCGCGTCGATCTTCACCACCGCGCGCTGGCCCGGGCGCATCCTCCGCAACTGCGTCTCTTTGAAATTCGCAATGACATACGTCGTGCGCGGCACGAGTTGCACGATGGGCTGACCGACGGTGACGTACGAGCCGGCATGCACGGCGAGCCTGGAGGCCAGACCGTCGACCGGCGCGGTGATCTTGGTGTACGACAAGGACAGTTGCGCAGCGCGCATCGCGGCTTCCGCGGTCTGCACGCGCGCGTGCGCCAGTTGCGCCTGGGCCAGTGCGGAGTTGACCTGCGCGGAGACCGGCGCGCTCTGCTCGAATTTTCCCTGGGCCTGCTTGATGTTCGCCTGGGCTGCCTGACGCTGATTCTGCGCTTCGGCGACACGAGCGCGAGCCTGGGCAACATCCGCCTGGGCCGTCTGATTCGCAGCGCGTGCGGCGTCGACCTGGGACCGCGAGATGTCGCCCTTCGCTCCCAGCTCTTCGGCCCGCTGCTCATCGAGCGCCGCTTTTCGCGCGTTGGCTTCCGCTCGAGCGAGCCCCGCGCGAGCCTCGCTCACCGCGGCGGCGGAGGTGTCCGCAGTTTCTTTGGAGCTCTGCACCGCTGCCTGAGCGGCGACGAAGCCGCCCTGCGCGTTCGCACGCGCCACTGCCACGTGCGCGTCGGCATCAGCGGCCTGAGCCTGCGCGGTAGCCAGATCGCCCTGCGCCTGCGCCACTTTCACCTGCGCTTCGGAAGGATCGATGTCGGCGATCGGGTCGCCGCGATGGACGAACTGATTCTCGTGAATGTAGACGTTCGTAATCTGCCCGGCGACCCGCGCGGCGATCGGCACCACGTCCGCGGCGACCTGCGCGTCGTCAGTCGTCACTTTCCCTGACGTGATGACCGCGTAGATCGCGTATCCGATCAGCAGGACGGCCACGGCGATTCCGATGATGAAGTACAGCCGTTTGGCGCGGCTCTCTTCGATCACCGGCTCGTGGCGCGCGATGTCCTGCGGAAGTTCGGTCCCGGCGGTGCGTGCCGGGGCTGTTTGTTGTTGAGACATTTACATCTCCATGTGCACTTCGATCTTTTCCGCCCGCTCCGGCGTGCGCAGGAACAGCACGAGCGGCAACACGCAAAGGAATGCAATTCCGGTGATCATGAATAGTTTCTCGAAGGCCAGCACCATCGCCTGCTGACGGACCTGAACATCGAGCATCTGCAACGCGGTGTGTTGCGCCGCCGCTGGATCGAATCCCCGTCCGGTCAGCATCCTCTGCATGATCGCGATCCGTGCCGCCACGGCGGTGCGATCCAGGGAAAGATTGTTGAGCATCGATCCGCGGATGCGGGTGGCGAAGCGCGTCATCATCGTGGCCATGATCGCCAGGCCGATCGAGCCGCCAACCTGGCGCAGAAGCGAGTTGAGTCCTGTTGCATCCGACAGTCGATGCCGCGGGATCGTGCTCAGCGCCACGGTGGTCAGCGGAATGAAGAGGCAACTGAAGGCCACGCCCTGGATGATGAGCACGTTGACCACGCCGCGCGACGTTGTCGCCAGCGTGTAATGTCCCATCAACCACGCTGTGTACGCGAAGAGGCAGATCCCGAAGGCGACCACGATGCGCGGCGAGACCTTGTTGTAGATGCGCCCTACGATCGGCATGACCACGAGCATGGTTAAGGATCGCGGCATGAGCGCGATTCCCGCTTGCGTCGCGGTAAAGCCGAGGAGCGTCTGCATGAAGAGCGGAAGCAGGAAAGTCACCGCCATCAGCATGGCGAACATCACCGCGCCGATCATCGTGCCGGAGAAGAAGACGATGTCGCGAAAGAGAGAGACATCGACTGCCGGAACAGGCGCGCTCAGCTCGCGAATCACGAGCATGACCAGCGAGACGACGGCGAAGAGCATGATCACCTTGATCTCCCCCGACTCGAACCAATCGTTCCGGTTTCCTTCCTCCAGCACGTACTGCAGCGAGCCGAGGCCGACGATGAGCAGGGCGATGCCGGCCCAATCCATGTTCTTACGCTGACGCTCCGCCATGGCGTGCAACGCAGCGCGCACATCCGGCGGCTCGTGCACGAAGCGGGAGACCATCAACAAGGACACGATCCCGATCGGCACGTTGATGTAGAAAATCCACGGCCAACTGTAGTTGTCGACAATGTAGCCGCCCAGCGTCGGACCGAACGCCGGTCCGAGGACGACGGCCATTCCGAAAACGGCCATGGCCATCCCCTGCTCCTCGAGGGGAAACGTTTGCCGAAGAATGGCCTGCTCGGTCGGCTGCAGCGCTCCGGCGCCCATTCCCTGAATGACGCGAAACACGACCAGCAACGGCAGCGTGCGCACCATTCCGCAAAGCGCCGAGCCGATGATGAAAAGAACCAGCGAGGCCATGTAAACGCGTTTCTGTCCGAAGAGCCGCGCCAGAAACCCGGTCAGCGGCATGACCATCACGGTGGCGATGACGAATCCAGTGGTCACCCACGTCACCTGCTCGACAGTGACGCCGAGAGAGCCCATGAGATGCGGCACGGCGACATTGACAATGGAGGCGTCAATCGCTCCCATCAGTGTTCCGAACGTGATGGACACGGTGACCAGCCACTTGTTGACTGGCTTGCGTTCTGGCGCCGCGGTTGCGCCGGGAAGAGCGATGCTGCCCGCGGTCATCGCGCGCCCTCGACCAGCCGGCGGATGTCGCCTGTGGCGTGCTGCAGATCGAACAGCGCGGCGGCGGCATCGGCCTGCGCAGCGATGAGGTCCTCGCGCGCCTGACGGTAGATGTCCTGCGCTCGGTCGACTTCCACAGCCGATCCGAACCCCGCCGAACGGCGATCCCGAGCGACGGTGAGCGCTTCCTGCGCCAGTTGCGATCCCTCGGTGGCCACGGCAACGCGGGCCTGAGCGTTCTCCAGATTCATCACTGCGCGGCGCACGTCCTGCTCCACATCGCGCTGCTGCTGCGCGGTTTCGATCTGTGCGTCATGCAACTTTGCCTTCGCCCGGGCGATGTCTGCGTTGATGTCGGCGCGGAACAACGGCACGCCGACCGTTCCGGCGATCCGCCGTGTCCACAACAGATCGGTCGTGCGATTGCCGCTGTAATCGCCGACGAAGTCGAGGCCCAGGCTCGGCAGACGCCGATCGCGCGCCGCTGCGAGTGCGAGCGATGCCTCCCGCTCTCGGGCGAGCATCTCCTTCAACTCCGGCCGCTGCTGACGGGCGGTGGAGAGCGCGGCGTCGACGGGCGGAGGGGCGGGCGTGGGCGGGAGGGGATCGATGAGCGTCACGTCGGCTGCCTGGTCGGATCCCATCGCGTTGAGCAGAGCGAGGATGGCCTGACGCTGATCGTTTTGTGCGATCAGCAGCGCCTGCCGCGCGCGGTCGACCTGCACTGTGGCCTGCGCGACGTCGAGCCGCGTTCCCGTCCCGGCTTGAAATTCATCCTTCGCCACGCGCAACAGCCGCTGGAACAGGTCGACGTCCGTTTCGCGCGAGGCGACCTGTGTCCCCGCACGCTGCGCGAGGACGTAGAGACGCGCCACGGCGGCGGTGACGTCGTTCTCCGCCTGCTGCGCCGCGTAGGAGCTCGCCTCTGCTCCCGCACTGAGCGATTGATAATGGCGAAGCGCGGCGAGATTGAAGAGTTGCATGGCTCCGGCAAGCTGAGCATCGGTCACGTTAAACGGACCGACCACCGGCGGCTGTCCTGGCAACGAGAATCCGAACGTCTGCAGATTGATCGACTGGTTGTAGCGGATGATGCGGGCATCCGCCTGCGGCAGAAGGTCGGCAAACGCTTCCGCTCGCGCGATTCGCGCCCGCTCCTCGGCTGAGCGCGCCAGAGCGGCGGCCGTACCTGCGTGTAACGCTTGCTGGATCGCATTCGGCAGCGAGAGCCGGAAGGTTTCAGCGCTGACCTGAGTGGTGAACACGCCTATGAAGATGCCAAGGAACAACTTGCGACCACACATCGTCCGGCGAAGGCCTGCAAGCGTACGGCCATGCGAAAAAAGAGGAACCGGCGGCAGGTCTCCACGACACTGCCGCCGGCCCGGAAACGACGGGAGCCGTCGACTTTCTGCGCTGCGGCCGAAACCCTGCGACGGCGTTTTTCACAATGTGCAAGCGGCGTGCAAATCGAATCGCTCAGCTGTTGCAATTCATGCAAGCTTCTCTTGCAGGCTCATCGGCATTGTGCGAATGCCATAACCAGACGCTACGCAAATAAACCGGGATTTGCACTTGCTGCAACTCGATTGAGGTTGCACATTTGTTAGCATGGACATCGTGATTGGAAATCGCCTGCGCCAAGCCCGGACGGCGCGACAACTCTCGCTCAACGACGTAGCGGGCCGGGCCAAAATCAGCGTCGCCACCCTCTCGCGGATCGAACGCGACAAGCAAGGAATCGATCTTGGTCTCTTTCTCACTCTGAGCCGGATTCTGAAGGCCCCACCGCACGACCTGCTGACGGCCGACGGCGATGGGCGGGACTCGGTTGATCCGCTGGTGCAGCGCATCGCGTCGCTTGACGTAGCCGAGCGGGCCCGACTGTGGCGGGAGCTGACCGCGACGTACAAGAACCACCGCGTCGCGGGGCGGCGGGCGCGGATCCGGAATCTCAGCCAGCAGGTCGAAGAACTGCTGGCCCAGATCGAATTCCTGCACGCCGAGATTGAGACGGTGCAGCGGCAACTTCGCCGCCGTTAAGACCATGTTCGGGCATTCCCGGCTTGGAACTCCGCGATTTCGCGACAGGGTCGAAGCGGGCCAGCTCCTGGGCCGCGAAGTTGCGCGTCGTATCGGCAAACGCGATAACGTCATCGTTCTCGGCTTGCCGCGCGGCGGCGTGCCGGTGGCCTTCCATGTGGCGCAGGCACTCGATGCGCCGCTGGACGTCTTCATCGTGCGCAAGCTGGGAGTTCCGGGACACGAAGAGCTGGCCATGGGGGCGATCGCCAGCGGCGGCGTGCGCGTTCTGAACCGCGACGTTCTCAGCTACGTGCCCATTTCTCAAAAGACGATCGATGCTGTCGCCGCGCGCGAAGAGCAGGAACTGCAGCGGCGCGAGCTGAGCTACCGCGGCGCGCGCCCGCCGCTGCAGCTCCGCGGCCGCACCGTGGTGATCGTCGACGATGGCTTGGCCACCGGCTCGACGATGCGCGCCGCGATCGCCGCAGTGCGGAAGATGGAGCCGCAGGCCATCATCGTGGCCGTCCCGGTCGCCGCACCGCAAACCTGCGAGGAGTTCCGCAAAGAGGTCGACGAGATGGTCTGCCTCCGCACGCCCGACCCGTTTCAGGCGGTCGGCTTGTGGTACGACGATTTTTCCCAGACCACGGACGAAGAGGTGCACGATCTGATCGAACGCGCCAACGCCGAGGTGCAGCAGTGACGGCGGTGACCGGACGCGACGAAGGACTCGTCCACGTTCCTGCGGGTGCCGTCTCGCTGGAAGGCAATCTTCTGATTCCCAGCCTGGCCACCGGAGTCGTGCTGTTCGCTCATGGCAGCGGCAGCAGCCGGTTCAGCTCACGCAACCGATACGTGGCCGAGGTCCTGCGGGAGGGTGGAATGGGAACGCTGCTTCTCGATCTGCTCACGCAGGAAGAGGAGCTCGTCGACACCCGAACCGCGCATCTGCGATTCGACATCGAGCTGCTGGCCGATCGCCTGGTCGCCGCGGTGCAATGGCTGGCCCGGGAGAAGGCGACGGAGCGACTCAAAGTGGGTCTTTTCGGAGCCAGCACCGGAGCCGGCGCGGCGTTGGTTGCCGCGGCCCGCCTGCCCGATCGGATTTCCGCAATCGTCTCTCGCGGCGGACGCCCCGATCTGGCCGGCGCGGCACTCCCTAACGTAAAAGCTCCCACGCTCCTCATCGTCGGCGGGGATGACAAGCCGGTAATTCAGATGAATCAGCAGGCCTACGAGCGGATGACTGCGCCGCGTGAAATCGTCATCGTGCCCGGCGCAACTCACCTCTTCGAGGAGCCCGGCGCGCTGGAGACGGTGGCCCGGCTGGCTCGCGACTGGTTCCAGCGCTACCTGCGCTGAGGGGGTTTTCTATCCTGACGCCGAGCACAGCGAGGCGGAAGGATCTCCGGTGGCACAGTGATGCGCATGCCACGAGCAGCGCACGTCGCGCCAAACCGCTGTGCCACCGGAGATCCTTCGGCGCTTCGCGCCTCAGGATAAACAGGAGACCTCAGCGCTACCTGCGCTGAGGGGTCTGCAGAATCCCCACCGCAACGTTGGCGATCCGCTCCAGATCCGCCGGCTTGCGAATCACGGCGTGAACCAAGCTGGCATCACGAACGTCGATTTCGAAGTCGGCCGCCGCGGTCATGCCGATGGTAATCGGCTGCGGGCGGATCGATCGCACGCAGTCGCCGAATGATCCTCGGATCAGATCGAGATCGACGAAGATCAGCGCGTATTTCGCTCGCATCAGATGCTTGACACCATCCGCGGCACTCCCCGCGACGTCGACGGTCGCGGCCGACGACTGGCGGATCTTCATTTGAAGCGAGTCACAAATCGACGACTCGTCGTCGACGATCAAGGCACGGCTCCGGGCCGCAGTCACAACGCGCCTCCATTACGCGAGAAGATCAGTCATCGCTCACTCAGAATCGATAGCGCGCCTCGATCGTGAGCGTTCGGCCGTCGGTGTTCGCATCGAAGCCCGATTGCGCGGCCGCAGCGCGCTTCGCAGAGACGCTCGCAAACTCCGCGCCTAGGCGGATTGTTGGATTCGGCTCGAAAAACCACGCGAACGTCAACGCCCGGCCGCGCTCGGTATTGATCTCCGCGAAACTGTGATCGCGATCGTCGGTCTGAAAAACGTCGTAGCGCGCCGTGACGCGATTCCTCCGGAGGGACTGCGAGAGCAGGGCGTACCACGTGTGGAACTCGAGATTGACAAACGCCTGCGGCGCGAAGCCCATCCCTGTTGAGCCCCAGCCGTACTCTGCCGCAACGGTCGTTCCTCGATCGCCGGCGATCTCGCCGCCGGCGATATTGAATCGCGTTTGCCACGCGTACTCGCGGCGGTACTCCCGACGATCGCCTAGGGTGTCGATGTGCGCGAGTTGGAGGATCGCCCGCTCCGGAATCTGCATTCGCACACGGGCGGTCACGCCGGTTCGCCCGTCGAGGTCGGAGCCGAAAGGTTTCGTCCCGTCGCGCCGCTGATCGGCAAAACCGCGCGGATCGCGCAGGGAAAAGAGCGGAGGAAGCGGGAGCACTTCGCCGAATGTCGTGAGCCGGTTGCCGAGCGACCATCCACGCCAGCCGAGGAGCGCGCCGGCGGTGTCGTTTCCGCGAAAGCCGCCGCCGGCGAAGGTCCACACCGCGTTGGACGTGAGCGTCTTCCACTGCAGCTCGCCGCCGATCGGACGAAACTCCTCTCCGATCCATGTATTCAGTGCCGACAGCGTGATCGTGTACGGCGACGTCCATAGGTTGTCTTTGTTCTCACGCGACGTGGGCAGGAAAAACTGCCCGACGCGAAGCTGGAGCTCGTGACGTCCAAATTCTTTTCTCAGATCCGCGTACGCCTCGACGAGACCGGCGCGCCGTCCGCCGCTCTCGGGTGGCTCGTGCCGAGCGATCCCCTGCACATGCGCATCGAACCAGGTCACCGGAGTCCAGTCGGCGCCGAGCTGCGCGATCTCCTCGTGCGTAGTCGCCCGGTCCGTCGCGCTTTTCGCGCCGGTGTCGAATCGGCCGAAGCCGCCGGTGAGCCACGACGGTTGCGATCGCGTTGCGATGCCGCGGGCGAGCACAAATCCGGAGAGACGAAATGTCTGCGCCTGCGCGGTGGCAGTCATCAACGCCAGAATCAGGAGAGCGCGCCTCATCCGACCAGATGCCACCCAGGCACGATGCAGATTCTATAATCCGCGCCTGTCGCCCGAGGCACGGCCAGAAAGTTGCACCGGCGCGAAGTACATGGTGCAGTACATCCTCCGCCGTTTCCTGCAGATGATTCCGATCACCTTCGGAATCGTGACCCTCGTGTTCTCGCTCATCCATCTGATCCCCGGAGATCCGGCGCTGCAGATCGCGGGCGAGAATGCGCGGCCGCAGGATGTGGAGCAGGTGCGAAAGGCGCTCGGCCTCGACCAGCCGCTTTGGACCCAGTACGTTCACTATCTGAGCCGCGTGGTTCGCGGCGACCTCGGTCGATCGTTTCAGACCAACGAGAGCGTGACCAAACAGATCGCGGCGCGCTATCCGGCCACGATCCAACTGGCCTTCGGATCGATGTTCATCGCTCTGCTGGTGGCCTTCCCGCTCGGCATCGTCTCCGCGATCTATCGCAATTCGTGGATCGACAACCTGGCGCGATTCTTCGCCCTCATCGGCGTCTCCATGCCCAGCTTCTGGTTCGGGCCGCTGCTGATCATCGCCTTCGCCATCAATCACCACTGGTTTCCGGTTTCCGGGCGGGACGAGGGACTGCGTTCGCTCGTGCTCCCGTCATTGACCATGGGGCTGGCTCTCGCGGCGATCCTCACGCGCATGATTCGCGTCAGCCTGGCGGAAGAGCTGACGCAACTCTACGTAACTACGGCCATCGCCAAAGGAGCGACGCGAGCCAAGGCGATCTTCCGTCACGCGCTGAAAAATGCGCTGATCCCGGTGATCACCATCCTGGCGCTGCAATTCGGATCACTGCTGACCGGAGCGATCATCACCGAGCAGATCTTCTCCTGGCCCGGGTTGGGCCGGCTGCTGATCCAGTCGATCAGCACGCGCGATTACCCACAGGTGCAGGCCTCCATCCTGGTCATCGCCCTGACGTACATCATGGTGAACTTCGCCAGCGATCTGTTGTATGGAGTGGTGGATCCGAGGATCAAGCTTGAATAACGTCGTGGTTCGTGGTTCGCGTTTCGTGGCTCGCGAACCGCGAACCGCGGGCCACGAACCACGAGTATGAAAACTTTCAAACGCCTCCTCCGCAACTTCGCCTTCACCTCCGGCCTGCTGCTGACGGTCGTCCTGATACTGGTGGCGCTGGCGGCGCCGCTTCTGTCGCCGTTCGATCCGAATGTTCAGGACACGTCGCGACGTCTGGAGGCGCCATCCCGGCAGCATCTGCTCGGCCTCGACGATCTCGGGCGAGATGTGTTGTCGCGCATCATCTGGGGCGCGCGGGTGTCGCTGCGCGTGGGATTCAGCGTGGTGGTGCTGGCGGCGCTGATCGGAATCACGCTCGGCGCGATCTCCGGCTACTTCGGCGGGCTGGTGGACACGGCGGTCATGCGGTTCACGGACATCCTCCTCGCCTTTCCAGGGATTCTTCTGGCCATCGCCCTGGTGGCCGTGCTCGGACCGAAGCTGAACAACGTCATCCTGGCGCTGGCCACCATCGGTTGGGTCAGTTACGCGCGGCTGGTACGGGGGCAGGTGCTGAAGGTCCGGGAGATGGAGTACGTCACCGCGGCAAAGGCGATTGGCGCGCGCTCGCCGCGGGTGATCGTGCTGCACGTTCTGCCGAACGTGATGAATCCGGTCATCGTGATGGCCACGCTCGGCCTGGCGGGCGCGATTCTGGCGGAAGCGGCGCTTTCATTTCTCGGATTGGGCGTGCAGCCGCCCACGCCGTCGTGGGGCGCCATGCTCACCGCCGGCCGCCGCTACCTCGGCCTGGCCAACCATCTGGCCATTTTTCCAGGCGCGGCCATCATGCTCGCCGTGATGGGCCTCAACTTTCTGGGCGACGGCCTGATCGATGCGCTCGATCCGAAGTATCGCAAGCAGATGTAGCTCCTCGTCAGGCTTCCCCTTTTGCCCGACTCCGCCTAACATCACCGCGATGAAGCGCGGCCGATTGTGCAAGGCAGGACTCCACCGCATGACGAGCACGAACACGTACGAGCATCCGAGCAAGGGGCCGGAGTGCCGCCAATGCAAGCGAGCGTACATGCGCGGGTACATGCGGATGCGGCGGGCGAAGGCGCTGCGCCGCAAGCGGCGCTGACGCGATACGATTCTGGCCGGTGGACCGAAAACCAACCCCACATACGAATCGGCTGGCGGTCGTTCTGACCGGCGGCGGCGCTCGCGCCGCGTATCAGGTCGGCGTCCTCCGCACTATCGCCAACCGGTTCCCCGGGACGCGGTTCAACATCATCACCGGCGTTTCCGCGGGTGCGATTAACGCTCTGTTTCTCGCCTCGCGGCAGACCCCGCTGCCGGAGACCATCGGCGATCTGACGAAGCTGTGGGAAGACCTGCGGATCGAATCGGTGATTCATGTGGCCCCCTGGTCGTTGGCTCGTCAACTTTCCCTGTGGGCCTTGCGCCTTGTCTCCGGCGGATCGTCGCTCTCTCCAAACGTTCGCGGCCTGGTCGACACCGCGCCGCTGCGCGAGCTCCTGGCTCGCACATTTCCGCATCACGAGGGCGGAGTCATCTCCGGCGTCGCCGAAAACGTGGCGCGCTGCGAGCCCGACGCCGTTGCCATCACCACGCTGAACTACACGACCGGCCAGACGATTACCTGGGTTGACGGCTGTGAAATTGAAACGTGGGCCCGGCCTCTCCGGCGCGCCACGAGAACAGCGTTCACCATCGACCACGTGATGGCCTCCGCGGCGCTTCCCATTCTCTTCCCCGCCGTTCGCCTCGGCGATTCGTGGCACGGCGACGGCGGCATCCGCCTCATCGCGCCACTCTCTCCCGCTTTGCACCTGGGCGCCGAGCGCATCCTGGCCATATCCACCAGCTACCAGCAGACATTTGACGAAGCAGAGCGGCACGAAACCGTCGGTTACCCACCTCCGGCTCAGATTCTCGGCCAGCTCATGAGCTCCGTGTTCCTCGATGTGATGGATGAAGACGCGCTGCACCTGGAGCGTTCGAACGCCTTCCTGCGCGAGCTTCCGCCGGAGCTGCGCCGCGGCTATCGGATCGTCGACCTGGTCGTCGTTCGCCCTTCGCGCGATCTCTCCGCGCTCGCCGCGCACTACGAACCGCTCCTCCCACGCGGCTTTCGTTTCCTAACGCGCAGCCTCGGCACGCGCGAGACCTCGCGCCCCCACTTCCTCAGCCTCTTGATGTTCGAGCGCAATTACCTTCGGGAGATGATGGACATCGGAGCGGCGGCCGCGGAGGCACGCCTCGACGACATCGCTCGCCTGCTGAAGACGCCGGTCACAAACGTGGCGGCCTGAAGACCACCACCGCGCGCGCCGGGCCGTCCCGAAACGTCCGCCACGGCGCGAATCCATTCCGGGCGAGCGTGGCACGGAGCGTTGCGTCATCGAGATCGCTCTCGTACAACGCGGCGGCGTCCGCGCCGACGAGCGCCGGACCCAGGTCGCGCGGAGGCGTGCCGACGTCACGAGCTCCGATCCGATGCTGGAAATAGAGCTGATCGCCGTACGCCCACAACTGCGACACGACGACCGTATGCACGCCCGGATCGGCGGCGAGCGCGCGAGCTGCCATCACCGCAGGCATCGACTTGTGCGCGAAGTAGCGCAGCCCGTGAAGATCCCACAGGAGTGAGACGAACAGCAGCCCGACGGCAACTGACCGACGCGTGCGCCACAGAATGGCGAAGCCCGCCGCAGCGGCGATCATCAGAAACGGGATGATCGCCTGCAGATACCGCAGCTCTTTGTGCCGCACCACTGAGAGCGCAACCAACGGAACGAGCACGAAGGACCATCGCGTCGCCTTGCGGCCAATGACGAACAGCGGCAGCAACGTCGGAGCGCACCAGCGGGCGATGTTCACGACGTACCAGAGCGGCGATTGATACTTGACGCGCGAGGCGAAGTCCGGCTCGACGAGCGTCAGATGAGCGAACTGCACAACGCTGCGGAATGGCTCGCCCCATGTAATCCAGTCGTACAGACCGACGGTGACGATGATCGATACCAACGCCCCCGTGACGACGCGCCACGCGTTTCGACGCGCGACCAGCAGCAGCGGCAGAAGAAAGACGATCTCGCTGAAGCGATCCGCGAACGCCAGACCGGCAAGCGCGCCGGCAGCGCATGGATAACGCGTCACCAGCAGCGCAGCCGCGACAACGCACGCGGTGGCTAGCGTTCGGGGATAGACCGTGCTACCGAAGCCGAGAGGGATCCAATGAAGGCCGAAGAGAAAGGCCGCGGCGATCGCCGCGGTCGTATCGGCTGTCCAGGTGAGGGCGAGCCGATACACCAGCCAGATCGTCAGGGCCGTGAGCGCGATGAACGGCAGGGCGGCGCTTTCGATGAGCAGCCTCGTGTCGCTGACGCCCAGCTTCGACGCAACCCACACCGCCGGCGCGACGAGGAAATCGGGAACGAAAAGACTGCGAATGTCCCAGGGACTGAATGGAAATCCAATCGCCCGTCGAAACGCTTCCTCCAGCACCTCGACGTCATCGCCGGTGAGAAAGCCGAAGAAGCGATGGGCGAGGAAGAGTTGGATGATGACGACTGTCATCCCCACCGTAGCGAGGGACCTGGGCGGGGTATCGCGCCATGCCGCCCATCGATCCTTCATTGCTCGATCATCGCCAGAAACTCGTCCTCGCTGAGCACCGGCACGCCGAGCGATTTCGCTTTGTCGAGCTTCGAGCCGGCGGCCTCGCCTGCGACGACGTACGAGGTCTTCGACGACACCGAGCCAGACGCCTTGCCACCCTCGCGCTCGATCAGTTCATGGATATCTTCGCGGGAGAAGCGCGTCAACGTACCGGTCACTACGACGGTCTTGCCGGCCAGACGATCTCCGGTGGCGATGACAATGTGGCGCGGCGACACGCCGAGGCGCTTCATCTTCTCCATGCGCTCGCGATTGGCAGGCACGGAGAAGTAGAAGGTGATCGACTCGGCAACGCGTGGCCCGATCTCCGCGACCTCCATCAACTCGTCCGCTGTCGCCTTCATCAGAGCGTCGATGGTGTGAAAGCGCTCGGCGAGCAGCTTCGCCGCACGCTCGCCCACCATGCGAATCCCGATCGCGAAGATGAAGCGCGACAACTCGGCCGTCTTCGATTTCCCGATGTTGTCGATGAGCGACCTGGCTGATTTTTCCCCTTTGCGCTCCAGTGCGGCCACCTTCTCCACGGTCAGCTCATACAACGATGCGTAGTCGGTCACCAGGCCGGACTCGAGCAGCGCGGAGACGGTCTGCCAGCCGAGCCCTTCGATGTCCATGGCCTTGCGCGACCCGAAGTGAGTGATGGACTGCAGCACGATGGCCGGGCAACCCTGGTTGATGCAGCGGATGGCCACTTCGCCTTCGAAGCGATGCAGCGGCTGGCGGCACACAGGGCATTTCTTCGGCGGAACGACGCGCCGCGCGCCGCGCGGGCGCTTGTCCGTCAGCACGTCGACGACCTTGGGGATGATGTCACCCCCCTTTTCCACCACGATCGTGTCGCCGATGCGGACGTCCTTCCGGGCCAGCTCATCGAAGTTGTGCAGCGATGCGTTCACGACCTTCGTCCCGCCGATGCGCACCGGATCGAACTCGGCCACCGGCGTTACCGCCCCAGTGCGGCCGACGTAGAGGTTGACCGCGCGCACGATCGTCTGCGCCGCCTCCGGGGGATATTTGAAGGCCGCTGCCCAGCGCGGCGCCTTGGACGTGGCTCCCAGCTCGAGTTGCATCTCACGCCGGTTCACCTTGACCACGATGCCGTCGATCTCGAAGGGAAGTTCGTGCCGCTGCTCATGCCACTCCTCGATGAAACGCTCCACGTCTTCCAGCGAACGGCAGAGAGTGCGCTGCGGATTGAGCGGCAGCCCGAGTTTCTGCATCAGAGCGTAGGCTGCCCATTGCGACTCGACCCGAAGATCGTCAACACCGACCAGGTGATAGACGAACGCGCTGAGCCGCCGCTGGGCGGCCAGCTTCGGGTCTTTTTGCCGCAGCGACCCCGCCGCGGCGTTGCGCGGATTGGCCAGCGCCTCTTCCCCCGCTTCTTCCAACTGCTCGTTGTAGCGGGCGAAGTCGGATTTGGAGATGTAGATTTCGCCGCGCACCTCCAGTCGCTTGAAGCGAGGCTCGATCTTCAACGGGAGCGCCCGCACGGTGCGCACGTTAGGCGTGACGTCGTCGCCGCGCACTCCGTCGCCGCGCGTCGCTCCGCGCACCAGCTCGCCATTCTCGTAGAGCAGATCGATGGAGACTCCGTCGATCTTCAGCTCCGCCTCGTATTCGATGTCCTCACGCCCCAGGCCGCGCCTGACCCGGGCGTCCCACTCGCGCAGCTCGTCCAGCGAATAGACGTTGTCGATGGACAGCATCGGCGGGCGATGAACGACGGTCTTGAATTCGTCGATCGGCGCACCGCCCACCCGCTGGCTCGGCGAATTCGGATCGAAGTGTTCCGGATGCTGCGCCTCCAGTTCCTGCAGCCGGCGTAACTTCTGATCGAAGTCGTAATCGCTGATCTGCGGCTGGCCCTCGTAATAGAGGCGGTTGTGCCGCTCCAGCTCGCGACGTAATTTCTCGATCTCGACCTTCGGCTGCATCGGTGCAGTAGTTTACGGGTTAACGGTTAACGGTTAACCGTGACACCGTTAACCCTTTCTGGACAGATAACGCGATCGATCGACGAGGCTCTCTTCAAATCCCATCTCCCGCAATCGCTCATCAATCAGCTTCAGAAACTCGCGCCGCCCTTTCACCAGGTTGAGGTTTAGCGCGACGAAGCGCATCCCGCGTGGCGTGCCGTAGTAGACGATCAGCCGATCACCGCCCTGCATCTGCTCGGTGCCTCGCACGGCGGGCCAGGCGATTGAACGCGCGCCGAGGAGATGCAATGGGCGGACGATCAGACGCTCCGCGTCCGATTCCGCCACCGGCCGCAGCGTTCCCAAAAAAACCTTGAGGCCCCCGATCCACAGAGCCACGACGTAGACCCAAATGGCCCGCTCCCCCGTCCTCATTGCAGCCAGCGCAAAAGTGGCCGCTGCGGCCACTGCCACAATCGACAGGCCAGCCCGGCGGACCCATGGCCGAAATTGGAACCGCCTTCTCTCTTGTTCCGACATTGCCAGCATCCAATTCATGCCGTACTCTGAATAACGCCCCCAAGCATCAGTTCGGTACCTGTTTCGCAAGGCGCAACTTATGGCGAGCAGAATCGACGGAAACGGCCGGAAGATCCTGGTCATCGACGATGACCTGGCGATCCGCGTTCTTTTGCAGGCCGTCCTCAAACGGATGAAGTTCGATGTGGAGCTGGCCGAGGATGGCTCGGTCGGCCTGGAGAAACTGCGCCAAAACGGCAAGTTCGATCTGATCCTCCTCGATCTGATGATGCCGAAAATCAACGGCTACGAGTTCATCGAGCGGGTGACCAAAGATTTTCCCCAATATCAAAAGCACATCATCGTGTTCACTGCGGCCGGCAAGCGGGGGGTGGACAAGATCCCCGCGAATGCCGTCTGCAATTCGATCCTCAAGCCGTTTGACCTCGAGAAGTTCGTGGAGATGATCTCCGACTGTCTCGATGGCGTGCACGCCCCTCACTGACGAATCTTCCATTCCATCTGATGAATCATGCCGAGGAGGATCGTGGCCTCGCGCGCGTCGAGATCGGCACGAGCGACGATGCTGCGGATGTCGTCGTAGATGCGATCTGGATTGTTCTGGTGTAGGAATCCGGCCTCCAGCAGGAGTGACTCGACGCGTTCGTGCAGCCGTTCCATCAGCGCTGCAGTGGGACGCTCGCGTTGACTCGGAACCGGAACGATGCGGGAGAGCTGATAGCAGAAGATTCCCACGGCCTGGGCGAGATTCATGGTTGGAAAGGCGTCGTTGGTTGGAATGCCGGCCGTGCGCTGACACAACGTGATCTCCTCGCGCGTGAGGCCGCTGTCCTCGCGGCCGAACACGAGCGCGAGAACGTCTTCCTCGCTCAGCTTCCCAAACGCGTGCGCCAATTGCTGCGGATCGAAGTCGAGCGGCGTCGTACGACCGCGCGCCGATGTCGTCGCCACCGCCGTCTGCGCCTCGGCAATCGCCGCGTGCAGCGTCGATGCGAAGTGCGCCCGCGCCAGGACATCATCGGCCCCGCTGGCCCACCACCCCGCCTGCGGTTCCAGCGATGGATGTTCCCCGACGATCCACAGCTCGTGGAACCCGAAATTCTTCATCACCCGCGCCGCGGCACCGACGTTCCCTGCCGATTGCGGTTCGACCAGGACGATCCGAAGATGCGCCATGGACGCCGAGTTTAATGGTTAACGGTTTAACGGTTAACGGTGGCAGAGCCTTTGGCACCGTTAACCGTTAACCGTTCACCGTTAACCTGTATCCTCTCGCGATGCGAAAGCTGATCGGGACCATCATCTTTCTCGCTGCGACCGCAGATGCACAACAACTCACGGTCATCAAAGCCGGTACGCTGATCGACGGCACGTCCTCGCAACCTCGCCGCAATCAGACGATCGTCATCCGCGGCAATCGCATCGAGAGCGTCGGTGGCGAAGCGCCTGCGGGTGCGCGGGTGATCGATCTGTCGAACATGACCGTATTGCCCGGTCTGATCGACACCCACACGCACATCTTCCTGCAGGGTGAAGATCCGGCCGAGGGTGGCTACGACGTTCAACTGCTGAAATATCCGCTGGCCTATCGTGCCGCGCGCGCGGCTGTCTCTGCACGACGGGCGCTCGAACAGGGCTTCACCACGATCCGCGACGTGGAGACCGAAGGCGCCGGCTACGGCGACGTCGGCATCAAGCAGGCCATCAACGAAGGGCGCATCCCAGGGCCGCGAATGTTCGTGGTCACGCGCGCCATCTCCACCACGGGCGGCTACAACCTGGAAGGCTACGCGCCGGAGATTGAAGTGCCCAAAGGAGTGCAGATCATCGACGGTCCGGTCGAAGCGCGCAAGGCGGCGCGCGAGCAGCTCGATCATGGGGCGGATTGGATCAAGGTCTACATGACGCACCGCTCCTGGGTCGACAAGCAAGGCAATCTTTTCTCCCAACCGACGCTCACGCTGGAGGAGATTCGCGCCATCTCCGATGAAGCGCACGCCTGGAGGAAGAAGGTGGCCTGCCACGCGTACGGCGGCGAGGGATTGCACCGCGCGCTCGACGGCGGCTGCGATTCGATCGAGCACGGCCTCGATCTCGATGACGCGGCGATCGCTCAGATGGTCCGGCAGGGAACGTGGCTCGTGCCGACCCTGTCCGTCTACTACGACCACAACTCACCGCCCGACACGCCCGCCGGTCAACGCGATCGCAAGCGCGTCGCCGTGCATGGGCCGTCGTTTCAGAAGGCGATGAAGGCGGGAGTGAAGATCGCCTTCGGAACTGACGCCGGCGGCTTCTCCTGGGACGATCCGATGGCCCAGGAATTTGCGCGCATGGTGGAGTTCGGAATGACGCCGATGGATACCATCCGCTCGGCCACCTCCCGCGCCGCGGAGATGCTGGGCATGTCCGGCGAGCTGGGCGTGATCGCGCCGGGCGCCTACGCCGACATCGTCGCCGTCTCCAGCGATCCGCTGCGCGACGTGAACGCGCTCAAGGATGTGAGATTCGTGATGAAGGATGGCGCCGTGTTCAAGTAGTAATCTGGAGTGCGGTCGCCATGCGACCGCTCTCACAGCGGCGGCATGGCCGCCGCTCTCCAGATCACTACAGCGGCTCGACCGGATTGAACTGATCGATCAGGCGCGCCCACTCGCTGATGTACCGATCGCTGGGAACGCGGAACCAGACATCGAACTCCGTCGCGTGAGGGGCGTCGCCTTCCATCAAATAGACGAAGCGGCGATGCTCGAAGATGACGATCTGCCAGTCCTCGTCGTAGTCGTCCACCGGCTCGTCGATCGAGCCCAGCGGGACGTCGTCGGCCACGAAGTGCCGCATGTCGCGCTCGACGTTGTCCCAGTACGGAAAGCTGGCCAGCTCGCCGCGGGTGGGGCTGATGTAGTGAATGTGCTGCCCCAATTCTTCCGAATCGCGGAGCTCAATCGTGAAGTCGCCCACGACCGGAAAAGCGTCGAGGTCGAGGAAACGGAGGGCGCGGAGGTAATCGGAACTGGCCAGCTCGAGCGGCGCGGGATTCGTGAAGACGTGCACTCAGTCGGTAGGCTCGATGCGGTAGTTCGGCGCTTCCTTGGTGATGACCACATCGTGCGCATGCGATTCGCGCAGGCCTGAAGCCGTGATGCGAACGAACTGCGCCTTCGTGCGAAGGTCCTCGATGTTCTTCGAACCGGTCAGCCCCATGCCCGATCGCAGACCGCCGACGAGCTGGGGAACCATCGCGCCGAGGGACCCTTTGTACGGCACCTTGCCTTCGATCCCTTCCGGAACGAGCTTCGAAGCGTCCTCGGTCTCTTCCTGGAAGTAACGATCTTTCGAACCCTGCTGCATCGCCCCGAGCGAACCCATGCCGCGATACGCCTTGAACGTACGCCCCTGATAGAGGATCGTCTCCCCCGGCGCCTCGTCGGTGCCGGCGAAGAGCGATCCGATCATCACGGCATGCGCGCCGGCGGCGATGGCCTTGGTGACGTCGCCGGAGAATTTGATCCCGCCGTCGCTGATCAGCGGAACGTCGAATTTCTCCGCAGCGCGCGCACAATCCATCACCGCGGTGATCTGCGGCACTCCGGCGCCGGCGATCACGCGCGTCGTGCAGATCGACCCCGGCCCGATGCCGACCTTGATGGCGTCGACGCCGAGCTCGATCAGATCGATCGCCCCTTCATACGTGGCCACGTTGCCGGCGATGAGCGGCGTGTCGGGGAACAGTTTCTTGTATTGTTTGATCACATCCATGACGCCGGCCGAATGCGCATGCGCCGAGTCGATGACCACAACGTCGACCTTCGCGTCGATGAGCGCTCGCGCCCGGTCGAGGCCTTCCTTCCCCACGCCGATGGCCGCGCCGACGCGCAGCCGGCCGAGAGGATCCTTCGCCGCGTACGGATAGCGCCGCGCCTTCTGGATGTCCTTGACCGTGATGAGACCTTTGAGATCGCCGTGAGAGTCGACGACCAGCAGTTTCTCGATTCGATGCTGATGCAACACTTCACGCGCCTGCTCGAGCGTCGTCCCGACCGGCGTGGTGATCAGATCGTCTTTAGTCATTCGCTCGGAGATCGGCAGATCGAAGCGCGTCTCGAAGCGGAGGTCGCGGTTGGTGAGAATGCCGACCAGTTTGCCGTTCGCATCGGTGACCGGCACTCCCGAAATCTTGTACTTCTCCATCACTTGCAGCGCCTCGGCGATCGACTGCCACGGGCGCATGGTCACCGGGTCGACGATCATGCCCGCTTCCGAGCGCTTGACCTTGTCGACCTCCTCGGCCTGCTGCTCGATGGTCATGTTCTTGTGGATGACGCCCAGTCCACCCTGCTGGGCCATGGCGATGGCCAGGCGAGCCTCAGTGACCGTGTCCATGGCCGCGCTGAGGATGGGGATATTGAGGTGGATGTCCCGAGTGAGCCGGGTGGAGGTGTCGACGAAGTTGGGATGCAATTCCGACTTCGCGGGTCGCAGCAGCACGTCGTCGAAGGTCAGACCGATGGGAATCGCTTCAACAAAACGCTCGGACGGCAGCGGTTCCTTGCGCTCCACCTCCCGTAGATCGGTGATGCGCCCGATGACTGAAATCTCGTTGAGTACACGTTCGTCGCTCATGGCCCTGGCCTTTGAAACAGTATAGAACAGGCCTCAGTGCACCTGAATTGCATGCGCTTCCGTCCTGATCATGATCCGGTTCACCATCGAGCAGCGGCACCTGGTCGACGTGGAGGGGAAACCGATCGCCAACGAGGCCGGCTCCGTGTCGTTCCATAACTGCGAGGCCGACAGTGCCGATGAGGCAGTTCGCCTGTTCGTCAAGAGCGACGGGGCCGAAGTCATCGGCAACATTCAGAAGTTTCCCGGGTTCCAGGCCATCGCCACCGTCCGCAAGACCGGTGGCGTCTATACCTTGCAGGTCACGCCGACCAGCCAGACGCGTTTGCCGATCCGGTAGCTCACCGACTTTTGAGCGCCGCTTCCAGGCGCTGCACTTCCGGATCATTGGGGCGAATTTTTTTCAACTCCCCAATCAGCGCCCGAGCCTCGTCGAAGCGTTGCATCTCTCCCAGCACGATCGCCGCGTTGAACATCGGCTGCCACTGATTGGGCGCTTCAGCGCCGGCTTTTCGAAATGCAGCGAGCGCCTTGTCGAGCTGCCCGCTCTGCTTGTAGCAGATGCCGAGATCCACGCGGACATCGGGATTCTCGCTGACGGCGAGAGCGCGTTCGTAGTAGTCGATGGCCTGCGGATACTTCGCCGCATCCATATAGAGGTTGCCGAGCTGCACCAGCGCATCGAAGTTGCGCGGATTCCGATCGATCGCCTCTTTGAGCGCAGCGATCTGCTGTCGCACGGCTTCCATCGGATTGCCTGTTGGCTGCGACGGACCCGTTTGCG
>QHVS01000049.1 GCA_003223635.1 Acidobacteriota bacterium
ACGACGTAATCCCCTCGGCCAGCTTGCGCAGCGCGGACTGGCGGAGCGTGCGCATGCCCCGCTTGATGGCCATCTCCTTGATCTTCAGGAAATCTTCGGAGTGGTCGATGAGGTCGCGGATGGCGTTGTCGATCGGAAGGATCTCGAAGATGCCGGTGCGGCCGAAGTAGCCCGTGTTCCGACAGCGGATGCAGCCGGCCCCCTCCTTCACGATGATGCGTTTCCCCGCCGGCGCCTGCAGATTCAGCATTCCTGCTTCCTCCACGGTCAGCGGACGATTCCGCTTGCAGTCCTCGCAGATCTTGCGCAACAGCCGCTGGGCCATCGCACCGATGAGCGTCGACGAAATGAGGAACGGCTGAATGTGGAGATCAATCAGCCTGGTCACCGAAGTCGCGGAGTCATTCGTGTGCAGGGTGGAGAAGACGAGATGCCCGGTCAGAGCTGCCTGCACCGCGTTTTCCGCCGTGTCCTCGTCGCGAATCTCGCCCACCATGATGATGTCGGGATCCTGCCGCAGGATCGTGCGCAACGCCGCACCGAACGTCATGCCGATCTTCGCCTGCACCGACGTCTGATTGAACTCCTCGTGCACCATTTCGATCGGATCTTCGATGGTGGTGATGTTGATCTCCGGCGAGGCCAGGGACTTCAGCGCCGAATAGAGGGTCACGGTTTTTCCCGATCCGGTCGGACCGGTGACCAGGATGATTCCGTGCGGCCGGGCGATCCAGTCAGCGAAGATCTTCAGCTCGTCTTCGTAAAAGCCGAGGCCGGATAGATCGCGCAGCATCACGTCGGGATCGAAGATGCGCATGACGACCTTCTCGCCGAACGCCGTCGGCAGCGTCGACACGCGCAGCTCGATCTCCTTGCTGTTGTGTTCCGTCTTGATGCGGCCATCCTGCGGCCTGCGCTTCTCGGCGATGTCCATCCGGCACATGGTCTTGAGCCGCGAGGTGATGGCCAGGTTGACCAGCTTGGGAACCCGCTGGATCTCATGAAGAACGCCGTCGATGCGGAAGCGGATGTTGGCGTGCTCCCGCTTCGGCTCGATGTGGATGTCCGAGGCGCGCGAGTCGTAGGCGTGCTGCAGAAGGAAATCGACGGCGTTGACAATATGCGCGTCGCTGACCTCGATATCCGCCCCCGATTTCAGCTTCACGTACTGTTCGAGGTTGCTGAGGTCGATGCCGCCCTTGAGGTCGCGCTCCGCCTTGGTCACTGAGGCGCGGAAGCCGTACTGCTCGTTGATCACGCCCATCACGTCGCTCTCCGAGGAGACGACGAGGTCGATTTCCTGTTTCACCATCTGGTGAAACGTGTCGAAGGCAACCGTGTCAAACGGGTTGACGACGGCGACGATCAACTTCCCGTCGCGCACGGCGACGGGGACCATCCTGTGTTTGCGTGCAAAGGGGCGGGAGATCTTGGACTCGATCATCTCCACGTCGAGCTTCAGCGGATCGATCTTGAAGAAGGGAAGATGCGCATCTTCGGCGATCAGGCGAGCCAGGAGAAAATCGTCGATCCGCGTGCCGCTTCCGCTGGCATCGGTGAGGTTCATGGCCACCAGACTCTTGAAAGGGCTGGCCTCTTCCTCCGCCCGAGTCTTCGAGCGGGACCCCGCGCGGAAATGGCGGTCGACCGCGTCGACCTCGGTGCGTTGCCGCTCGTCGATGAAGCCCGCGCCGAACAGCAGTTGGCCGAGGTAGGCGACGGTAATCTCGCGGGATTTTCGGGAAGCCGATACCTGAGTGACTGTCATGTTTGAATGCAGAATGCCGAATGCAGAATGCAGAATTTCAGAAGACCACCCGTTCTTGATTCTGCATTCTTCATTCTGAATTCTGCATTCATTTTGCCCTCAGTCCCACACTTGGAGCAAAAACCCCTTCAGGTACTCCCCCTCCGGACAATAGATTGACACAGGATGGTCCGCGGCCGCGGTGAGGCGGCGCACAAACGACACCCGCCGGCCGGCGTCGAGCGCCGCCGCGAAAATCACCTTCTGGAAGAGATCGAGCGACATGTGGCCGGAGCAGGAGAAGGTCATCATCAGGCCGCCCGGCTCGACGAGCTTCATGGCGAAGAGATTCACGTCCTTGTAGCCGCGCGCGGCCCGGTCGATGTCGCTGCGCGTTCGGGCGAACGCGGGCGGATCGCAGACCAGGAGGTCGAACCGCCCGGTCGCCTTCCGCACGTATTCGAACGCGTCGGCCACGACGAAGCTCGCTTCGAAGCCGTTGAGAGTGTGATTGCGCCGGGCGGCCTCGATCGCCGGCGCGGAAATGTCGACGTTCTCCACGCTCGAGGCCCCTGCGGCAGCGGCGTAGACACCAAATGCGCCGGTGTAGGAAAAGAGATTCAGCACGCGGCGGCCGGCAGCGAGGCTGCGCGCCAATACGCGATTCTCCCGCTGATCGAGAAAAAAGCCGGTCTTCTGCCCCGTGGCCGGTTCGACCTCGAAGCGCAGCCCGTGCTCGAGAATGGTGGTGCTCGGATTTCCGTCGCCAATCGACCGCGACTCCTCGGTCAATTGCTCGATGCGCCGCGCAGGCAGATCGTTCTTGAAGTAGATCAATCGCGGCGCGAGGTCGCGCTGCAAGACGTCGACCAGCAGCGGAGCGATCCGCTCCACGCCATAGTTCGCGATCTCCACGACCAGCACATCGTTGTAGCGATCGACGACCACTGCGCTGAGATCGTCGCCTTCCGAATTGATCAGGCGCACCGCGTTGGTGCCATGGTCAAGGATCGGATGCCGCCGGACGATCGCTGCGGAGATGCGCGACTCCAGCAGTTCGAGCGTCAGCGCCTCGCCGCCGAACGTCATCACCCGCAGCCGGATTTGCGAATGCGGCGAGTAGAAGCCGGAGGCCAGCGCGCCGCCGTTCTGGTCGATCAGGTCGGCCAGGGCGGCCTCAGGCGGTCCGCTCTCCCGGGCAATCGCTCCGGCGAAGATCCACGGATGCCGGTTGGCCAGCACCCGTTCCTTCCCCGCCTTCAGCACCAACTTACGGCGCTGTTCGAAGATCTGCTTGTCCATTCGTATAATCACTCGATGGCTCGGCCCCCAAAACGGTTTCACACCCACTGCCAGGAAGAGGTCTATCGCCAGGTGAAGTCGTATCTCGACGAATTGGTGGATGAGCACTCCGACGACGCCGAGCACTGCGATTTCTATCTGAAGTATGGGTCGACTGTCCTGGAGATCTCCATCGATCCGTACGAAGAGGACGACGCGGTGATCGAGGTCCTCGCCTTCTGCGTGCAGGGAGTGGAGCCGTCATTCGAAATGATGCGCGATCTCCTGCGCATCAACTCCGAGCTCCCGCTGGGCGCGTTCAGCATGGTGGGAAAGGACATCTTCTTCTCGCATTCCTTCCTGGGACGGCGGATGCCGCCCGAGCAATTCATCGCCTCGCTCGACAGCGTGGCGAGCATTTCCGACGAATACGACGAGAAACTGGTCGCACGCTACGGTGGGGAAACCGCGCTCGACTGTCTTCGCAGCCAGGCGCGACGGCCGGTCGGCGCGCATAAGGCGGAAGATAATTGAAGTGAGCGGCATACCCCTTGCTGTTACAACAGTATGAGGATGCAGAAGGGAGTGGGGTCGATGGTTGGGACGCTCATGTTGATCACGGCCCTGAGCGGATGCACAGGCGGGCAGGAAGGGAGTGCGGCCGAGGAGAATCTGCCCAGGAAGAACGCCATCGCCACCAGCACGGCGCCGGCGCAATCGCCAGTCGATGCCAAGAAGGAGTTGCGGGCGCTCAGTCCGGCCATCCCCATCTACGCCGGCGCGAAATATCGCGACGACCTCACCCGCCGCGATTCGGTAATGATCAAGAATCAGTACGGTGCGGGCTCGGAGGTCTACACGCTGGCCACCGACGACTCGTTCCCGCAGGTCTATCACTACTACACGACGTACCTGGCGCAGTTCCGCGCCTATCCGAGCCAGCCGCCCTATCCCCCGCCGCAGAATTGGCGAACGCTCGAGGTGCAACTGAACCAGGCCATGCAGGATCCCTTTATCCCCGGCGACATGCTTCGGGTGACAGACAAACAGGTGATGCTGCAGGTGGCGGAAACCGAGGCGGAACCGAAGACGGTGATTCGGTACATCATTACGCCGGTGCAAGCCGGACAGCAGCAGGTCGCCGCGAAGTAGGTTGCTGGGTTGCTGGGTTGCGAAGTTGCTCGGCATCGTACCCAGCAACTCAGCAACCCAGTAACCTAGCAACTCACATGTACCCCTGGCGCCGAATCCTGATCCCCACGGATTTCTCCACCGCTTCGGAGTGGGCCTTCGACGACGCGATCCGGCTCGCCGGCGCTACAGGCGCGGAACTACTCATCCTGCACATCCGGATGACGCGCACATCGCAGCCGCAAGAATTGCGTTTCCCGGCTGACGAATCGATCTACGCCTACGCCGAGCAGCAGGAACTGGAGAACCTTCGCGAACGCGCCCGGCGATCGAACGCCAACGTGGCAACGCGGCTGGTGGTGAAGAAAGCTCCCGATCCGGGCGCGGAAATCGGTCGCACGGCCATCGAAGAAGCCGTGGATCTGATCGTCATCTCCACGCACGCCCGGCATCACGTGGCCCATCTGATCATCGGCTCGACAACTCTGAAGGTCATCAACGATCCTCCCGCGCCGGTGCTGGCCATTCGCTACGGGATCCGCAAGCGCCAGGGAATGCAGCGCCTCGTTGTGCCGGTCCATCTCGGCCAGACCAGCGACGCCGCGGCGGAGCTGGCCGGGGCGATCGCGCGGCGGCAAGGATCGGAAGTTCATCTGTTGATCGTCTGCTCGGACGACGAGCGTAAGGCGGCCGAAGCGCGTCTCAGCGAAGTCGCCGCGCGCATCGGGACCGTCGTGAAGCGGGCGGTGATCAGGAGCGACGACGTCGAGCGCTCGATCATCCGCTACGCCGATGATGCGAACGCGGATGTGGTGTTCGTGAACGCCACGGGCGAGATCGGAACGATCAAGCAGGACATCATCCGCCGAAGCGACACGCCGGTGATGCTGGTGCCCGCGGGACGCGGGTCGGCGTAGGCAAATTGGCCCCTTCCACCCTTCCGGATAAGTTCAGGGTAGGGAAATGCGCTTGCCAGTCACTCCTATACGGAAGCATGTCTCTCAAGCTGGTGCATCCGTCCCAACATGAGCCTATGGAGTCGGATACGGCTGCGGAAACGCTCGTTCTCTCCGACGAGCAGGTCGCGCTGGTGGAGGAAATCTCCGAGGCGCTAAATCCGGACATGCCGAGCGCGTTCGGGTGGCCGCACGCCATCCGAACGCTCCTCGATCGTTTCGAGAAGAGCGGTATCGATCTCACTGCAGCGAGCAGTGAGGAAGAGATCGCTCGCGTCGCCGGTGAGGCGCTGCGAAACGATTTCCGCCGAACCTGAGCCTCAGCGATTCTTGCGCTTGGGCACGGCCCCGGTCAGCAGCTCGACCAGCGTGTCAATCGAATCCGACTGAGATAGATCGACCCCACTGTGGATGGCCGCTTCAATCAGACCGCGGATGATCTCCGCGCGACTGATCGCCTTTCCGTGCTTCAGCCGGATGTCGATGGCCAGCCGGTCCAGATAGGCAACATGACGGTCGAGCAGAACGACCGTGATCTTTGCCCAAGGCTCGGTATGGACAATCGGACGCCCACGGCTGGGCTGTTTGGGCTGGAATGGGCTCACACGCTCTCCTTCGTTCATGGTCTCGGTTCCTTTATTTTGGGATGGTCAGTGTATTCTCTACCCCCGGCCCAAGTCCATCTGTACATAAAAGAAGAACACCATCTGCAACAGACACAAGACTATAGCTCATCGCCGCTCGGCGGCGTTTTGTTGCCGGAGCCGCATACACCTTGCGCAGCGCGCATTGTGATGATGTCCGGCATGGTGGCGGTGAAATGTACATGAAACGCTCCTGCCACGGGCATCACTACGCAACGGGAACCAATGCAGATGTTGCTGACCGATTGCGAGTCCGACGTGACGAACGCTTCGTACTTCGCTGTCTCACCCGATCAGCGGCACGCGCTCGAAGCAGCATGGCTCGCACTCGTCGCACCGCGGAGCGGCATCGAGCAGGCGGCTGCCTGGTGGCGCCAACTGTTTTCTCGCTACGCCGAGCCGCATCGGCACTATCACAACCTGTCGCACATCCGCGACGTCCTTCCGCTGGTGGAAGGAGATCCTGCCGCAGCAGCCGCATGGTTCCATGACGCCGTATACGATCCGCGTCGCGACGACAACGAAGAGGCCAGCGCGAAACTCGCCGCGACCGCGCTTCGCCAGCTCGGGTTTCGAATGACCACCATCGAGCTGGTGGCGCAGATGATCCGGGCGACGGCCAGGCACGAACCCAACCACCTCCCGCCGCAGGCCCTCCTCCTGCTCGACGCCGATCTCTCCATTTTCGGCAGCGAGAGCGCCCGATATGCGGCCTACGTCGCCGCGGTGCGCAAGGAATTTCAATTCCTTTCGGACGACGAGTTCCTGAACACGCGCGTGGCGATGATCGAACGGTTCCTGCGGCGCCCCAAGATCTATTTCACCCGCGCCATGCAGGAGAGATTCGAGGCGCAGGCCCGGGTGAACTTGAGCCAGGAGTTCTTAGCTCTTAGCTGTTAGCTCTTAGACCCACCGCACGCCCCTAACAGCTAACAGCTAACAGCTAACAGCTAACAGCTAACAGCTAATAGCTAAGAGCTATCGTTCACATTCGCCTTGACAAATATCCCTCTTCAACATACATTCGCTTTGGCAAATGTGAAGGAGGCACCATGAATGCGCTCAAGCCCCACGTTTCACTCAATGTCCGCAATGTCGAGCGGTCCATCGACTTCTACCGCCGGATGCTCGGTATTGAGCCGTCGAAGGTCCGCGCCGGATACGCCAAGTTCGACGTCCAGGATCCGCCATTGAATCTCGCTCTGAACGAAGTGCCGAACCTCCAGGGCGCCGGCGCTCTCTCTCACCTCGGAATTCAGGTTGCCTCGACCGACGACGTCCTGGCCAAACGGCAGCAATGGATCGACGCGGGTCTCGTCACACGCGACGAGATGCAGACCGACTGCTGCTACGCCCGCCAGGACAAGAGCTGGGTGCGAGATCCCGACGGCAACGGCTGGGAGGTCTTTGTGGTGCTGGTGGACAACCTCCAGGAAACGCCGGCCTGCTCTTGTACGATGCCCGAATGCGCATCATCAGCATCCTCGGCCTAATCGCATTCGCTCTCCCAC
>QHVS01000050.1 GCA_003223635.1 Acidobacteriota bacterium
CGTGGACGTAACCCATCCAGCGGGCATCGCCGACATCGCGCTGCGCCTTCTGATGGCCACGCTGATCGGAAGCGGCATCGGTCTCGATCGAGAGTTGCGCGGCAAGGCCGCCGGAATGCGCACCCACGCGCTGGTCTCGCTCGGCGCCGCGCTCATCGTTGTGGTCACCATTCGGCTGACACCCGTCGGCTTCGAACACATCGATGCGATCAGCCGGGCAATCCAGGGCATCATCGCCGGAGTCGGATTCCTTGGCGGTGGCGCCATCCTCAAGAGCAGCGGACAAGCCGAGATCGTCCAGGGACTGACTACCGCCGCGTCAATCTGGCTGGTGGCCTGCCTCGGAATCGCCTGCGGAGCCGGCCAGTGGGTGGCCTCGCTGATCGGATTGATCCTCGCTCTTCTCATCCTCATCGTGGGCAGGGTCGTGGAGCGGTTCTTTCACCGCGTGGCCAAGCGCGATGCTCTCCGCAGTCTCCTGCGGATACGAAAAGTGGCACGCGTGCGCGCCACGGACGAAGAGCAGACTCGTGATCAGGCGTCGATCGGGAAGCGGATCGTCCCGCCCGACGATCATCCGCGCCACTGACGGCGGTTCGCTCCGCAGATCGCTTCCGTATCGACGAAAGGTTACGAACCATCGCCCCAGGCCGGCGCGCCAATAGGCGCGAGCGACATGGGGGAAGATCGCCAGCGGCTCGCGGAACGCATCGATCAGCAACCGTGGGAAGAGTCGGAACGGAGTGGAGCGGACCCAAAGAGGCCCGATGCAAACGATGTCGCGCGCTAGATCAGGACGGATGCGTTGAAGGTGGGCCACAGCGTTGCAGCCAAGAGAGTGTCCGACCCAGATCGCGTTGCGAATGCCGATCGCGCCGGCCCACGACGCGAGGATCCGGGCATGCTCGGCAGCGCCGACTGACGGTCCGTTTCTGCTTTCGCCAAAGCCCGGCAGGTCGGGAGCGATCGGTGACCAACCGCGCTCGAACAACGCACGCGCGAAGTGAACGAAATACGAGCTGGACATGCCGAGGCCATGGATCAGGACGATGTCGCGGTCGCGGCCCGCCTCGCGATGGGCGATGCCGTTGGTCCAGCCGGAGATCGTCCAGGAGAATGATGGAGAGGAAAGGCGAGTCCCGCTGCTCTCCACCGTTCGAAAGAAGGCGAGAAGCGCATCGTTGAAGGCACGAGGGTTCTCCCACATCGGAACGTGACCGGCGTACGGAATGACCACCAGGCGCGCGTTGGGAATTGCTTCGAGCATCTGGCGGGCATAGGTCAACGGCACAAGCGGGTCGCGCTCGCCCCACAGCAGCAGCACCGGCATGGTCAGCCGCCGCATCGTTGGCCGCGCGTCATCGCGCAGGAGACGCGTGAACGCCACGGTCATCGCGGTCGGCCCGGCGCGAAAAATGTCGCGCGCCAGGATCCTGGCAAACGACATCGCTCCGCGCGGCACGATCAGATTCGCGAGATGCGCTCCCGGCGCGATCTCGAATGGAATGCCCGTCGAATTCACTAGCACCAACGATCGGACCAGATCGGGGCGGCGCGCTGCAAGGTGGATCGCGACATGTCCACCCATCGAATTGCCGACGACATGGACCGGCTCGTGAAATTCAGACTCGATCCAGCGCGCCAGCAACGCCGCCAGTTCATCGAAGGCCAGCGGAAGTGAGCTGCGGCGCAGAAAGAATCGGTTGCGCCCGAATCCGACGAGGTCGAGCGCGTAGACGCGGTGCTCCCGCTCCAGCGCCTCGATGTTGTGACGCCACCAATCAGCCGAGCCGCCCAGGCCGTGCAGAAGGATGAGAGGCGTACCGCCGCCGGATTCGCGAACGTGGAACGAGTACGGTGGAACGGTGACCTTGCGGTGGGCGGTCAAGTTGTCTGGTCCCCGACAATCCTCATCGGGTCATCCTCGACTGCTCCACCATCAGACATCGATCCTGCACCACTTTGATGCCCGCCTCCGCCAGTTTGCGCGCCGCGTCGTCGTTGCGGATCCCGAGTTGGAACCAGACGCTCTTCGGTTTCGCGGCGATGATTTCGTCGACGTGCTGCGGAATGTCCTTCGGTCGCCGGAAGACGTTGACCATGTCGATGGAGCGCCCGATCGCGGTGAGCTTGCGGAAAACTTTGCGTCCCAGGATCTCCGTCACTTCCGGGTAGTAAACCGGCACGGGGATCACGTCAAAGCCGGCAGCCGCCATGTGCGCCGGCACATAGTGAGCCGGCAGCTGGGAATGCGACTCCGGCTTGATGCCCAGCACAGCAATAGTTTTCGTCTGGCGGATCAGCTCCTGAATGCCGGGTGTGTCCTCGATCACGTTTGTTTTCCAGTCAGCCATCTACATTCCTATCGGGTCGAAGGGTAGCAAAAAGCACTCCTCGGAATAACTGGCTCGGCGGTGCCGCTTTTCTCGAACCAAACCGCCCAAAGGAACCATCGGATGAAACGCTGCGTATTTCTCGCTCTCCTTCTTTCGCTTCCGATTCCAGCGTTCGCTGACCGCTACATCGTGGTCACCCGTCATCCGATACCCTCAGCAATCCGTCCTCTGCCCAACGACGACTTCTGGCCGGGACCCCGGCACCGGGTCCGCGGATTTATCTCCATCAATGGCTTTGCTGCCGACCTCGACGACACCGATCTGGCGGTCCTGAAGAACTCTTCTGACGTCGAGTGGATCGAGCCGGTGCTGGAGCGTCATGCATTCGATCTCTCGCCGGCTTCGAACGCCGATACGATCAAGTCGGGACAGCAGGTCATCCCCTACGGCATCTCATTGGTAAACGCGCCGCAGGTCTGGCCAGTCACGCAAGGCCGGTCATTGAACGGCGGAGCGACGATTCACGTCGCGGTGATCGATACCGGAACGCGCTACGGTGAGAGTGACTTGCAGCGGGTCTACAAAGGCGGCCACAACTTCGTGAACGACACGGACGATCCGCTCGACGATAACGGCCACGGCACTCACGTGGCGGGAATCATCGCTGCGGCGGACGACAATGTCGGGGTCGTCGGAGTAGCGCCGGGCGTCGAGCTCTATTCATTGAAGGTGCTCGACGCGTGTGGAAGCGGGACGACCGCGGACATCATCTCCGCGATCGACTGGATCATTCAGAAGAAAGCGCAGATTGGCGGAAATTGGATTGCCAACCTCTCTCTCGGGGCGGGCAGTTCCTCCGTGGCCGAGCAGATCGCCTTTCAGCGCGGCGCCGATGCCGGCATCCTCTTTGTCGCGGCCTCCGGCAACGCATACGATGCTGCGAACCCCAACCCCACCGTCGCCTATCCGGCCGCGTATCCGACCGTCATGGCGGTTGGTGCGATCGACTCGACCTCGACGATCGCCGATTTCTCGCAGCGAGGACCCGATCTGAAGGTCGTTGCGCCCGGTGTCGATGTTCTCTCCACCGTCGTTTCGGCGGAAGTGGCAACCGATGACGGCCGGCAGTTCGGAGCGACTCTTCCGGTTGCCGAGACCATCAGTGGACAGAACATCTGTCTGCCCGTTCCCACTGTGAGCGGCATGTTCGTGGCGTGCGGCGTCGGGAACGTCAGCGATTTCCCGTCGAGCGTCAACGGAAAAATCGCGCTTATCGAGCGTGGAGGGTTGGACCCCACGGGCACGAAGCTGACCTTCGCGGCAAAAGCGAAGAACGCCAAGGCCGCCGGTGCGATCGGAGTGGTCGTCTATAACAACACCGTCAGCGGAGTGACACCGGATCTCGGGGCGATCTCCTCACCCAGCGCCATGCCGCCCTTCGTTTTCATTTCTGCCGCCGACGGCGCGGCGCTCAAGACGACTCCCGACGTCACGCTCAGCATGCTCTACGGCTACGAAGGCTACGAGCTGATGAGCGGAACATCGATGGCCACGCCGCACGCTGCGGCAGTCGCCGCGCTGGCCTGGTCCGTCGCGCCAGACGCTACTGCCACCGCGGTCGCCAACGCGGTGATCAACACCGCCAAGGACCTCGGTGACCCCGGCGTCGATAACGTCTACGGTCACGGTCTGGTCAATGCTTTCGACGCCGCGAAGCAGTTGAATCCGGCGGCGTTCGGAAGCGGCGGCACTCCGCCTCCCCAGGTCCCGAGGCCCGGCAGGACGCCGGGTCGTCGCGGGCACTAACGAGCTAGAATACGCGGCTCAATTCGGCGCGAGGCTCCGCCCCGCGCAACGGAGATCGAGCATGCGCATCGGCGTACCGACGGAGATCAAGACCGATGAATACCGCGTTGGCCTGACGCCGTCCGGCACCGCCGTTCTCTCCACGGATGGGCATGAGGTGTGCGTGCAAACGGGCGCCGGCAACGGCAGTGGATTCTCCGACCAGGAGTACAAGTCGGCGGGCGCAAAGATCCTCGCCGACGCCGATGCCGTCTACAACACCGCCGATATGATCGTGAAGGTCAAGGAGCCGATCGACGCTGATCTCAAACGGCTCCGCGAGGGGCAATTACTCTTCACCTACCTTCACCTCGCACCGGTTCCTGATCTCACCGCGGCATTATTGAAGAAAAAGATTGCAGGCATCGCCTACGAGACCATCACGGACGAACGCAAAAGAACCCTGCCCCTTCTCACGCCGATGTCGGAGGTCGCCGGGCGGATGTCGATCCACGTCGGCGCCTACTACCTGCACAAGCCGAATGGCGGACGGGGAATCCTTCCGGGAGGCGTGCCCGGCGTGCTGCCCGGCGATGTGGTGATCATCGGCGGTGGCGTGGTCGGCACCAACGCGGCGAAGATGGCAGCCGGCCTCGGCGCGCGCGTCACCATTCTCGACACGAATCTCGAGCGGCTGCGCCAGCTCGACGACATCTTCCGGGGCACCGTACAAACACTAGCCTCGAACAGCGCACATATCGCTGAGGCGGCGCGACATGCCGATCTGCTGATCGGCGGCGTGCTGATTCCCGGGGCCTCCGCCCCCAAGGTCGTCACGCGGGCCATGATCCGGGAGATGAAAAAAGGCTCGGTCATCGTTGACGTGGCCATCGATCAGGGCGGCTGTGTCGAGACGGCCCACCCGACCACACACTCGAATCCGGTATACGAAGTCGACGGAGTCATCCACTACTGCGTCGCCAATATGCCCGGCGCTGTACCGCGCACGTCGACCATCGCCCTGACGAACGCTACGCTTCCCTATATCCGCCGCGTGGCCAGCCTCGGCTTTTCGCGCGCCGTTGAGGACCCCGGCTTGGCCGAGGGAGTCAATGTGTACAAGGGATCGATCACCTACAAGGCCGTGGCGGAATCACAGTCGCGCTCGTATACGCCGCTTGCTCAGCTCACCTGACGCAGGGCTTGACAGAATAAAACTCGTCGCATAGTGTTAGCACTCGTTGACCTTGAGTGCTAACAAACTCAAGGTCAAACAGGAACGAGTTTCGCAGCGTCCTGCTGCGGCTAAAGTCAAGAAAAGATTAGCGAAAGGAGAAGTCACCCATGGCAACAGCTACGGCAACCGCCTTGAAACTTCGGCCACTCTATGACCGCATCGTGGTCAAACGGAAGGATCCGAGAGAGCAGATGCGAGGCGGCATCATCATCCCTGACACGGCAAAGGAGAAGCCGCAGGAAGCAGAAGTCATCGCCGTCGGCGAGGGCAAGTTCAATGACGACGGGAAGCGCATGAAGCTCGACGTGAAGAAGGGCGACACGGTTCTCATCGGCAAGTATTCGGGAACAGAAATCAAGATCGAAGACGAGGAGTACACCATCCTTCGTGAGGATGAGGTACTGGCCATCGTCGAAGGTAAGTGAGGAGAAACACCATGGCAAAACGAGTTACATACAGCGAAGAGGCTCGCCAGGCGATCCTCCGCGGCGTGAACAAGCTGGCCGACGCGGTCAAAGTGACCCTCGGTCCGAAGGGCCGCAACGTAGTCATCGAGAAGAAATTCGGCTCGCCGACGATCACCAAGGACGGCGTCACAGTGGCCAAGGAGATCGAGCTGAAGGATGAGATGGAGAACGCCGGCGCACAGATGGTTCGCGAGGTCGCTTCGAAGACCTCCGACACCGCGGGCGACGGCACCACCACGGCGACCGTTCTGGCGCAGGCCATCTATCGCGAAGGCATCAAGAATGTGACCGCCGGCGCGAACCCAATGGATGTGAAGAAGGGAATCGAGCTCGCGGTGAAAGCCGCCGTCGATGCGATCGACAAGATGTCCAAGCCGGTTGAGGGGAAGGACATCGCGCATATCGGCAGCATCTCGGCGAACAATGACGAAGAGATCGGCAACATCATCGCCGAGGCGATGGACAAGGTCGGCAAGGACGGGGTGATCACCGTTGAAGAGGCTCGCGGCCTGGAGACCGTTCTGGAAGTGGTCGAAGGAATGCAGTTCGATCGCGGCTACCTCAGCCCTTATTTCGTCACGGATCCGGAGCGGATGGAAGTCGTTCTGGAGAACGTGAAGATCCTCATCTACGAGAAGAAGATCTCCTCGATGAAGGACCTCCTGCCGATCCTCGAGCAGGTCGCCCGTCAGGGCAAGCCGCTACTCATCATCGCCGAGGATGTTGAAGGCGAGGCGCTGGCCACTCTCGTGGTCAACAAGCTCCGCGGCACACTGAATGTCGCAGCGGTGAAGGCCCCGGGCTTCGGCGATCGCCGCAAGGCCATGCTCGAAGACATCGCCATTCTCACCGGCGGGAAGCTGATCTCCGAGGACCTCGGCATCAAACTGGAGAACGTGAAGTGGGAAGACCTCGGCGATGCGAAGCGCGTGACGATCGACAAGGACAACACGACGCTCGTCACCGACACCGACGACAAGGCCCGCAAGGAAGCCATTGCCGGCCGCGTGAAGCAGATCCGCCAGCTCATCGAGGACACCACCTCCGACTACGACCGTGAGAAGCTGCAGGAGCGGCTGGCCAAGCTGGTCGGCGGTGTCGCCCTGATCAAGGTCGGCGCGGCAACTGAGACCGAGATGAAGGAAAAGAAGGCCCGCGTCGAGGATGCTATGCACGCCACCAAGGCCGCTGTCGAAGAGGGCATCGTCCCCGGCGGCGGCGTGGCGCTGATTCGTGCGATCTTGACCGTCGATAAAATCCTGAACAATGAAGGCTATACGCTTAAAGTGAAGGGCGAGGATGGCCGTGAGAAGTCGACTGTCCTGAAGGCGGATGGTGACGAACGCATCGGCGTCAACATCATCAAGCGCGCACTGGAGGAGCCTTTCCGCCAGATCGTATTCAACTCCGGCAAAGAAGCTTCCGTTCTTCTCAACGAAGTGAGGAGCAAGGGTGGCAACTCGGGCTTCGACGCTCGCAGCGAGAAGGTCGTCGACATGCTCAAGGAAGGCATCATTGACCCCTCGAAAGTGACCAAGCAGGCGCTTCAGAACGCCGCGTCGATCGCCGGTCTGATGCTGACCACCGAGGCGCTCGTCTCCGAGATCAAGGAAGACGAGAAGTCTCCGGCAGCTGGCGCTGGTGGTCCGGGCGGTATGGGCGGAATGTACTGATCCGATTTTTTCGATTCACACAAAGGGCGAGCTTCGGCTCGCCCTTTTCTTTTACCAATAGCTTCGGATGATTGTCATCAGGGCCACCGCGTTGCAGAGAGACTGGACTACGGTGGCCGCGCCGCTTTTGGCGAAGCGAGGCAAGGGCGGCGGCATGGCCGCCGCACTCCAGATCGCGGCGACGGCCAGAGGCAAGACCGGCAGAAAGTATCGTCCCTGCACACCCTCGATCACGTCGCCGCAGATGATGCTCCAGGTGAGGTATTGCGAGATGACCACGCCCACGGCGGTGACGACGACAATTGAAAGCGCGATCAGACGCGGCGTATGAGTTCGAACGCTCATCCCGACGACGACGAGCAGGGCAAGCTCCACTACGATCACGGCCACCGGAAGCTTGATCTCCCCCACTCCCAATCGGCCCACCGTCTGCTGCGCGTAGGACCAGCCGTTCGTAGCCGCGTCGTGCAACAGCACCTGAACAAACCGCACCGGATCGGCAGCGATGCATCGAAGCTGCGATGCAGGGTCGATCGGTAGTCCTCCTCGCTGCTGGTAGAACGCAGCCTGCGCATAGCCAAACGAGATCGCCGTCGCGACAGCCATCGCTCCGATCACAGCGGCGATCGTTACCAGCCGGTGTCGCGCAGATCGGAATCGTTCGCGCGGTATGCCCACGACCAGCAGCGCAATGAGAAAGTAAGCGGGCTTGCACAAGCCGGCGATCAAAGCGACCGCGCAGATCAGGATGACCTCGCGCGCTGCGATCGGCTCGGTTCGCTCGACCGCCCCGAGAAGTGCGGCGGTCAGCAGGATGCACGCGGCGATCGTCAGCGCATCCGGCGACCATGACGCGAACTGGAACAGCGACATCGGCAGCAGAGCGACCGCGGCGATGACCGGCCGCAGCGAGGGCGCGAGGCGCATCGCAGCAGTCACCATCGCCAGAGAAACGAGCAGATTGATCACACGCCCGGCGTAGAAGATCGCGATTGGTCGCGCGCTCAACACCTGCGCCGCGAGGACCGTCAGCGCCTGTGGGAGGAAAGGGATCGGCGTGTACCATGCCGGAAAGGAGACGACCCGCAGATCCGACCGCTCGAGCGGAATCCGAATCGCCTGGCGGAACTGATCGCTCCTGAACTTTCCTGCCTCATCGGTCAACGACATCACGAAGGCGAAGTTGAGCAACCCGTGCGGAATCGGCGCGGTGTCCGGTCCACCGCTCGGAATCAGATGCCCGTTGGCCATCGCCGCGCTGCGGAAGAGGTGGAAAAGCTCATCGGGCTCACGAAACGGCGGCGTTACGAAGGCGAAGGCCAATCCCATCATGAGCGCGATGGTGGCGAACAGAATGGAATCCGAAGGCCTACTTGGGCTCGCCCTGCCGCGAACGTTAGGCATCCGGCGCAGTGTATCGGCTGCAGCACCAAAAAAAGACGGGCAGCCCAACCGGCTGCCCGCGCTACGCGCCCACAGGAACGCCACGCGCGCTCCTCTGCTCGGGACGTGTCTCTTAATGCTGCATTCGGAGGATTTCCGCCAGCGAGCTCGCAGGCAGCGGCTTGCCGAGGAAGAAGCCCTGCATCTCGGTGCAACGGCGATTGAGGAGGTAGGAGAGCTGCTCTTTCGTCTCCACTCCCTCGGCCACCACGCGCATGTCGAAGCCCTTGGCCATGGTGATCATGGCCTGCACGATGGCCGCGTCGTCGGCGCGACGGATCATGTTGTGAACGAACATCGGCGCGATCTTGATCGTGTCGACCGGCATCTGCTTGAGGTCGCCGAACGAGCATCCGCCGCTTCCGAAGTCGTCGATCGCCAGGAGCACGCCGACTTCTTTCAGAGCCTGAAGGATTTCGCTCGATCGCTTGCAATCGGCCAGCGAGCCATGCGCGATCTCCAGCTCCAGCGATCGCGGCTCGAGACCGCTGACGCGAATGCCCCGCTCGATGGTGCGGGCCAGAGACTGGGTGTTGAACTCGCGCGACGACAGATTGACCGCCACGCGGGATTGGATGCCCTCATCGGACCATTGCTTGGCCTGCTCACAGGCGGAGCCCACGACCCAGTCGGTGATCCGGCCGCCCAGTCCCGCCTCTTCGGCCACGCTGAAAAACTCGGAGGGACCGACGAGGCCCAAGTCGGGATGCCGCCACCGAAGGAACGCTTCCACGCAGGCGATGCGGCCGGTCTGAACATCGACTTCAGGCTGATAGTGCATCTCGAACTCGCCACGATCCAGCGCCCGTCGGACGCTCGATACCAGAGCCAGACGCTCCAGGGTGCGAGCATTCATTTCGTCGTCGTAAAACTGATAGAGGTTCCGTCCGTACTCTTTGGCCCGGAACATCGCTGTGCTGGAGTAGCGAATCAGGGCGTCCGCCTCGTTCGCGTCGTGTTTGGAGAGGGCGATGCCGATGCTGCCGGTCAGCTCGATGGTGCGTCCGCCGACGTTGAAGGGCGTGGCGATGGCGTCCAGCGTGCGCTGGGCGACGATGGCTGACTCGGTGCCGCTGCCGCCGTCATGAATGAAGAAGACGAACTCGTCGCCGTTGAATCGGGCCAGGGAGTCCTCTTCGCGCAGCGTGCCGTTGAGGCGATCGGCGATGGCGCGCAGCAGCCGGTCGGCCACGCCGCGTCCCAGCGCGTTATTGAGGATGTCAAATCGATCGATGTCCAGGAGGAAGACCGCGACCGGGCGTCCGCGCCGCTTCGTCGCCGCGAGCGCCACATTGAGCCGATCGACAAACAACATTCGATTCGGCAATAACGTCAGGGTGTCGTGATAGGCCTGGTACTCGAAACGTTGCGCGGCCACGCGCTGCTCAGTTACGTCGAACATGGCGCCCTCGATCCATACCTTGGATGCTGATTCCACTTCCACCATCCGCAAGTTCTGAAGCACCCACGCGATGCTTCCATCCTTTCGGCGAAGGGCGATTTCGACGTTTGAGAGAACACCGAGTTCGCGAATTGCACTGGAGACGGACGCAAGATCGGAAGCGTTCTGGTACTCCAGGCCAACGCCCATCAACTCTTCGCGCGAGGAGTACCCCAGCAGCCGGGCACACTCTTCATTGCAATCCAGCAGGTGCCCTTCGGTGGTTTGCCGGAACACTGCAACCATCTCGATGGCAAATTCTTCGGAGCTTCGCATGATCGCCTTATGAGCCTATGGGTAAAGGTAGTGGTATTTTATGCAGGAGAAAATCTATCGATGGATGGAAGGCTCTATATCGAAGGATATACAGTCTCAGGTGAGGCCCCGCTCGTACGCATACATGGTCAGCT
>QHVS01000051.1 GCA_003223635.1 Acidobacteriota bacterium
CCCGGCGCGCAGTGCATCGATGCTCGCGTCGACTCCTTCCTTGGGCGTGATCACCATCGCGTAAGCGTCCGCGGTTCGCCGGCTGCTCCGGATCGTCCCGATCAACGCGTAGGGATCGATCCGCGGCATCTCCGAGTCGACGATGAGGAGATCGAACGCGGAGCTGTCGATCGCCGCGGTCACGTCGCGTTGTTCGGAGGCGTTGGTGACTACGAAGCCAAGTCGCTGAAGGAGATTGCTGACCGAGGCGCGGAAGGCCGCGTCATCGTCGACGACCAGCGCGCGCAGAACGGGGAAGCCTGCCTCAAAGTCACTTCGTCGGCGATGGGGCGTCGTCTCTGACGGTGTCATCGAGTATTGGCAGTAACACTACGACTATGCATAAGAGTCCAGCAAGCGCGACATTCAATTCAAGTCAGTTGTTTCTCGGCGATTTGAAAATTGCGAATAACATCCCAGGGCGCCGGCTCGGCAAAGAGAAATCCCTGCGCCTCCTGGATTCCCAGGTCGCGGCAAACCTGCAGTTGCTCTTCCGTCTCAATGGCCCAATGGCCTCGGCGATGGTTTTGGCGCCGATGGTATCGGCGGCGCGCGCGACGAGCTCGACCAGCCGATGGCGGATTGGATCGTGTTCGACGCCCCGGAACAGCGAGTGGCCGACTTTCAAATAGTCCGGCTGCAGCTCGGCCACCGCTTCCAGCGATGCATATCCGGAGCCGCAGTCGTCGATGGCGATTTTGAAGCCCATCGCTTTCAGATGGTGCAGGGTTCGGCGAAAGCTCCGGTAATCACGAATGGCGCTCCGTTCGGTCACTTCAATGACCACCTGCTGATGACAGTCGAAGAATGAATCGAAGATGTCGGTGCCTCGCTGCTGGAGCTGCTGGATGAAATGCGTTTCGAGATTGAAGAAAAGATACCCGCGTGAGCAGACATCGGCAAGCATCGGTTGAATATTTTCAATACATAGGGACTCGAGATCCCAGACGAGATCGAAGTCGCGGGCCAGCTCGAAGATCACTTCGGGCTTCTCGATCTCCGTGCCCTTCGGTCCGCGGGAGAGGGCCTCGAAGCCGACTACGTCGCCAGTGGCGAGGTCGATGACCGGCTGGAACACCGTGGTGATCGAGCGCTCCCGAACCGCGCGGACCAACCGTTCGCGCATCGCGCTGTAGTAGCGCGTCTCGCGGCGCTCGGCGTTGTCCTTCGCTTCGCGCACCGCGTTGTAGAGGATGCGCGGAGCTAGGAGCGGCTGCGGTTGCGTGACGGCGCCGCCGACGAAGATGGTCACTTCATCGGCGATTGCCGGATCGACGTTTGTGGAGCGGACAACGTTGCGTGCGGCGCGCTCCAGATCGCGCGAAACCTTCGTCAGGTCTCCCACCTTTTCACCGTCGCGCACAAAGCAATAAAAATCGTTCGCGCCGGAGTGGCTGGTGGCGATCACCACGTCGTTGCCCAGGACCGGAGCGACCATCACGTGCAGGCCACGGACGAATTCGCGGCGCAACGCATCGAGCGTTTCCCATTGCACGCGCTCGCCGACGCTGAACAGCGGCTCGATCTCCAGACAGAAGACCTGCAGGATCTCGTTGCGCTCCACGACCTTCTTGAGGTCGTCCACCACCAGGGCCAGGGTGGGTACCTCGGTCGTGGCGTCGAAGAAGAGCTCGCGCAAGCGGCTCACCTGCTCGCTCCGCAGATTCATGCTCCACCAGATGTCGTCGTGCGATGCCAGCGTCTCCTTGATCACGCGGCGCAGAGTCTCCGGCTTCACCGGCTTGATCAGGTAACGATCGGCGCCCATCAGGAGTGATCGAAGCCGGTCGAGCGTGTCGGCCGACCCGGTCAGCATCACCACCGGCGTCCGGGCCGTTTCCGGCTTCGAGCGCAGATACTTGAGCACCTCAAATCCACTCTCGTCATCCAGGCTGATGTCGATCAGAGCGACGTCCGGAATATGCTGACCAATAACTTCCACCGCGCGCTCGACTGTCGGCGCCCATACGGTCCGGAACGCGTTTTCCGGGAGCGCATTGCGAACGTAGCGGCCGATGTTCTCGTCATCGTCCAGGATGAGAACCATCGGCTTTCGCGGGGAGCGGAATAGACGGCGTCCGTGCATGGCCATGGAGGAGATGTAAGTTTATCCTGTCGCATGCGTTTCGAGACGAAGGCCGTCCATTCTGGGGGACAAGTGGATGAAGGAAGCGGGGCGGTCGCGCCGCCGATCCACCTTTCCACGACGTTCGAGCGGAGCGCGTCGGATGGCGGTCCGTCGCGTGGATTCAGTTACATACGCGATAGCAATCCGACGCAGGCCCGGCTGGAGGAGGCGCTGGCGGCCATCGACTCCGCCGAGGGGGCATTGGCCTTCGCCTCGGGCATGGCGGCGGTATCGGCGCTGATGCAATCCGTTCCCTCCGGAAGTCACGTGGTGCTGGCCGACGACGGTTATTACGCCGTCCGCGTCCTCGCCTCGGATTTTTTCCCCCGCTGGGGCCTGAGCTACGACCTGGTGCCGATGGAGACGACGTCAGCTGTTCAGCGCGCCCTTCTGCCAAACACGCGCGCCGTGTGGTGCGAATCGCCGTCGAATCCGCTGATGAAGATCGTCGATCTCCGCGCCCTGGCGGCGGTCACTCACTCCGCCGGCGCCATTTTGATCGCCGACAACACCTTCGCGACCCCGGCGCTGCAGCGACCGATCGAGCTCGGCGCCGATGTGGTCATGCACTCCACCACCAAGTACCTCGGAGGCCACAGCGACGTGCAGGGGGGATCGTTGGCCTTCCGCGCCCGGAACGATTGGTACGAACGCGCCGAGCATGCTCGGACGATCGCGGGAGGCGTCGCCTCGCCATTCAATTCATGGCTTGTCCTGCGCGGCATCCGCTCGCTTGCCGCGCGGATGCGCGTGCATTGCGAGAACGCCAGGATCGTTGCGCGCTTCCTGGAGAAACATCGCGGCGTCGAGGCCGTGCATTACCCAGGTTTGTCCTCGCATCCCGGACATGAGATCGCGGCCAGACAGATGTCCGACTTCGGAGGGATGATGTCCTTCCGGGTGAAGGGGGGTAGGGAGGAGGCTCTGCGCGTCGCCGGGCGAACGCGTGTGTTTGTGCGGGCCACTTCTCTTGGCGGCACGGAGAGCCTCATCGAACATCGCGCGTCGAGCGAGGGGCCCACGTCGCGTACGCCGGAGAATCTGCTCCGCCTGTCGATCGGGCTGGAGCATCCCGAGGACCTCGTTGAGGATCTTGCGCAGGCGCTAGAATAGTTAACGGTTACGCGAGCTTGGAGCCATGAAAAATTTCGAGATTATCTGTCCCTGCTGCGAAGCGCTGATCGTGGTCGATCGCCTGACGGGCGAAGTGTTGCTGCACAAAGCGAAAGAGAAGAAATCGGGACAATCGCTCGAAGCGATGGTATCGGGCCTGGAAACGCAGAAGAGCGAGATGGCCAAGCGCTTCGACAAAGAGATGGAGAGCCAGAAGAATCGCAGCCGCATCCTGGAAGAGAAATTCAAGGAAGCGATGGAGCGCGCGGAGAAGTCGGATAAGCCAGTCGTGAATCCGATGGACCTGGACTAGTGCCGCGGACCGCGAACCACGGACCGCGAGCCGCGAAGTTCGATCCGGATGCGGCAGCCACCGCCGGCTCCGGAATCTACGGCCTCCCTTTCACGCCCGCCGGGGCCAGGGTCGTCATCATTCCGGTTCCGTATGAAGCCACGACGTCGTATGGCGGCGGCACGTCGCGCGGTCCGGCGGCGGTGCTCGAAGCGTCGAAACAGGTCGACCTCTACGATCACGAGACCGGACGGCCGTACGAAGCCGGCATCGCCATGCTCCCGATTCCCCGGAAGATCATCACCTGGAATGCCATGGCGAAGAAGCTCGGTCGCAAACGCGTCGCCGATGTGAACAAGATCAGCGACCAGGTGAATGAGTGGGTTTACGAACAGACTTCGGCGTTGGTGGAGAGCGGCAAAATGCCTGTCGTCCTCGGCGGCGATCATTCCGTGCCCTTCGGCGCAATCAAGGCCTACGTCGCGCGATATCCGGGCATGGGCATTCTCCATGTCGACGCGCATGCCGATCTGCGCAACGCTTACGAAGGATTCACCTGGTCCCACGCCTCAATCTTTTACAACGTGGTGATGCGGCTCCCGATCCCAAAGCTCGTCCAGGTCGGCGTGCGCGACCTTGGTGCCGCGGAGATGCGGATCATCGATGGCTCCGGTGGTCGGATCGTGACGTTCTTTGATTCCGACATCGCCGCGCTGAAAGAGAGGGGAACTCCGTTCGCCGAGCTCGCCGATAAGATCGTCGCCGCGTTACCCCGCGATGTTTACCTCTCGTGGGACATCGACGGCCTCGATCCGACGCTCTGTCCCGGCACGGGGACTCCCGTTCCGGGCGGGCTGTCGTGGAACGAGGCGATCGGTCTGCTGCGGGCGATTCGCCGTGCAAAAAAGCGCATCGTCGGCCTCGACCTTTGCGAAGTAGCGCCAGGCGAGACCGAGTGGGATGCGAACGTCGGCGCGCGCCTGCTCTACAAGATGATCGGGTTTGCCCTGCTCACACAGGAAGGCTAAGAGCTAATCATCCAACTTTCCGTCCGGCAGCGCGACGTGCTGGCCGGTGATGGCGGCGACGATGCGCGGCACGTGAACATGACACGATTCGACGATGATGCGTACCCGCTCGCGCGGCGTCCCGGCGATGGCCGTGCCCGCGACGAAGACGCCGGGGACGGTCGTCTCCATCGTCTCAGGGTCGTATCGCGGTTGGCGGTCGGCGCCCTGCATGTCGATGCCGAGCATCTCGAACAGTCTGCTGTCCTGCCGGTACCCGGTCATCAACAAAACGAAGTCGGCGTCCACCTCCGATGGCAGATCGGTCATGATCGGGCGTCCGTCTTCGCCGGTCGGCGCGAGGAGCACTGAGCCGCCGCGAATCTCGATCGGCAGTGTGCGCGGAAGGAAGCGGACCCGGCCATCGCGCAACATGGACCGAATCTCCGGCAGGAGCCAGAACTTGATGACGCCGGAATCGAAGTCTGATTTTCGATAGCTGACGGTGACGTGTGCGCCGACGCGCTGGCACCGGACCGCCGCCTCGATCGCTGAGTTGCGGCCGCCGACGACCAGCAACCGCTTCTCGAAGTAGATGTGCGGATCGTGAAAGTAGTGGCTGACGTGCGGAAGGTCCTCACCAGGAATGCCCAGCAGCCGCGGCGCGTGCATCGCCCCGATGGCCAGAACAATATTGTCGGCCATGTAGCGGTGCTCGCCGTCTGTGGCCCGCGTACGCAGAATGAACCGCCCATCGGGCGAACGCTCGATGAACTCCACGCGCTCGAACGTCCGGACCTGTAGCCCGAACTGCTGCACCACGGCGCGGAGATACGCCAGGTACTCCTCGCGCTTCGGCTTCTGCTGATCAGGTAGCTGGATGGGCACGCCGGCGATGGCCAGCCGCTCAGCGTTGGAGTGAAAGTACATCTGCAGCGGATACCAACTGATGGTTGTGCCGATCTGCCCCGCGTCGAGCTGGACGTAGTCGACGCCGGCTTGCTTGAGGGCGACCGCGAGCTCCAGCCCGATCGGTCCGGCGCCGATGATGGCCACGCGGTGAGATTCCGTCACGTCGCCATTCCCAACTCGCGCAGGACGCTGACCTTGGCGTCGATCATCACGTGATGCTCCAGGCCGATGAGATCGGAGAGCTTGCGGACGAGATAGTTCTCATAGTCGGTCAGCTTGCGATCGTTGTATGCGATGCGCCACATCGTCTTGACCATGTCGATGCGCTCGGCGAGCGAGCTGTGGCTGCGGATGAAGTTGGTCAGCGCGAAGTGATCGATCGTGCGGCCCCGCAGCTCGTTTGCTGCCGCGATCAGCTCCTGTGCACTCTCGTCGTCGAGAGAGAAGACGCGCTTGAGATAACCGACCAGGTCGCCATCCTCGGCCGGTGTGAACTCACCGTCGGCATAAGCGATCTCCAACAGGACCGCCGCCGTGGCCAGACGCAGCGGATCCTGCCGCTCCTCTTCCGGAGCGGCGGTAAGGCCGCCCTTGAATCGGTGCATCAATTTTGCGAAGCTCACGCCGGGAGTGTAATCGACATGCCTCGTCTCGACATTTCGCAGCTTCACGATGATTCACGGATCTGGATCTTCGGCATCTCACCGGCCCTCGACGAGAGCCAGAGCGCAAGGCTTCTCAAAGGGGTGGACACGTTCCTCGACGGCTGGACCGCCCACAACATGCCGATCTCTTCGGCCCGCGACCTTTTGCATGGGAGTTTTCTGGTGATCGGGGTGGACAAGCGAAGCGAGACGTCCGGCTGCTCGATCGACCGGATGTTCGGCCTGCTGCAACAGCTCGAACACGAGCTGGGCGTCGCCATTCTCGATCCCTCCAGGATCTTCTATCGCCGCGCAGATGGCTCGGTCCACGCCACGAGCCGGCCGAAGTTTCGGGAAAGCGGAGATTCCCACACGATGGTCTTCGACACCCTGAGCGAGCGGCTTGGCGAGCTCCGCAACGGGAGCTGGGAGCGGAGGGCCCGAGACTCGTGGCACCGTACTCTGCTGGACGCGACCCGCTGACATCGTTTCGAAACATTGCTGCTCCAGTAGTTTACGGGGCGCGGAAACGCGCACCGACCTTGCAATAACAAAGGGTGTCGTGAAGAAGAAGCCTCGAAAGACGCCTCTTCTGGTTGTTGATGACGATCGAATCATTCGGAAGCTTCTGACGCGTGTTGCAGAGCGCGCGGGATTTGAAGTGGACAGCGCAAGAGACGGGGTGGAAGCGTTGGAGATGCTCTCGCGGAAAGAGTATGAGATCGCCATTGTCGACCTGATGATGCCGCGCCTCAGCGGTTACGAGCTGGTGCAGAGGATCAGCAATCTCGTGCCGCGCCCCACCGTCATCGTGGCTACCGCGTTGACCAACGGAGATGTAGCCAGCCTCGACGACTCGATGGTCCGTCGTGTGATCCGTAAGCCGTTCGACATCGAAGCGGTCGCCGCCGCGCTGATCGAGACCGCGCAAGATATCGCAGCACAGCGCGCTGAAGATGCCGCGGCGGGTCAGAAATCTCCGGCGGTCGTGACCAAGGACACGACGAAGCTGGCGAAAGAGGCCACGATCCTCGCGAAGGACGCGACTGTCGTGGCGAAAGATGCGAACGTCCTGTCGAAGGACGCGACCGTCATGGCCAATCAGGCGAGCATCGTCGCTCAAGAGGCCAAGTCCCTTACTACCGGCACTCCCGCGGAAGAACCTCCTGCCACTCCGGCCAACCCGGAGGAGAAGGTTGTTCCAACAAAGGGGCAGCCGCCGCCGAAAGAGCATTGATTGTTGCGCGGAGCTTGAAAAGCACGCACATTATTCGGATGCGTTCGGAAAGCATCCCGCCCGCCCAGGTGAAGGCCATCCGCTATCGCCTCAAGCAGACCCAGGCGGATTTCGCAATGATGATCGGCGTCAGCCTGCCGACGCTGCAGGCGTGGGAAGAGGGACGCCACCGTCCGGACGGTCCAGCCGAAGCGCTGCTGCGCGTGGCCGCCAAGAGTCCGAGAATCGTGGCCAAAGCCCTCGGCCGCGCGTGAGGCTTCTGTACCGCCGCCAACTTGCCGGCGCGGGCTGGTAGCCCGCGCACCCGCCGGCTGGTAG
>QHVS01000052.1 GCA_003223635.1 Acidobacteriota bacterium
CGTGCAGAAATACGTATCCGGAAAACATCGGGACCTGGATGACGTGACGGACTCCGCCTCGCCGACTCCAGATGCTCATCTTCGGCAGAAAAACATCCAGTCCTTTCCCGATCAGTTGATCTGCGACGAGTTGCTCGGAGTGACTCCGAGTCCAGATGGCGTACCAATTCGCATCGTCGCGAATTGGCGCCGGCTGCAAAGCTCTCTCCGAAAGTTCCAGATTGACCATCCAGGCTTCGCCCCCTTCGGTTTGACCCGTACTCCTCAGGGAGGAACCGCTCCAATTTGTCGCGCTGCTGGGCACGGTAAACGCTGCCTACTCAAGCGATACGCGAGTTTCCCGGTGACTACTGCACGACGCTCTTCGCCCGACACTCAGGAGAAGAGCGAGAGAGGTGTGGAGACCGGTGGGCGTGCTTCGAATGGGTGCACCAAGTTTCCATATCTCGCCACTGTCAAGGTGTGTTGAATGCATGAGCGCATCAATCGGGAGATCGCCGCAAAAACCGAGGGAAAAACCCGCACCGGGCGTGAGGGCTCCCTAAGTGATGGCTTGAACCGCGACGCCCAGAAGATCGCGATATCTCGTAACGCGGTTCCAGAAGCCCGAGATATCCCCGAGATAACACTTCGAATGTTGAGAGGGCCTCCATGAGAAACTCCCCGGAGCCTTTGAGCTGACGCAGGCGTTCGTCCTCGGCAGAAGTCGATGCCACGATGGCGTTGACCGCCTCCTGATGCACGCGCAGAAGCTGCAGCAAGCTAGAGTCTTCACCGATCCTCTGCCGGCCGAGCTCGTAGGCGCACGCCAGTCCTGCCTCTCCGTTGCCCGCGAGATAGTCGAGCAACGCGGCACGGTACGTCCCCACAAATGGGACGGTGCTTTCGCCCATTGACATGAGATTAGGTACGCCGCGCGTTGGCGGCAATCAGGTAAATGTTCAGTTGAGCAGTGGAAAACCCCGTGCTTGCGAATGGTATCGAGGTTCAGGCCTCGATCAATCCGCGTCGGATGGCGTAGCGAACGAGCCCGGCGGTAGAGTGAATATCGAGTTTTTCCATCACCTTGACGCGGTGCGTCTCGGCTGTCTTCGCCGTCACACCCAGGATCAAGGCGATTTCTTTGGTCCTCTTCCCTTCGGCAACCAGTTGCAGAACCTGCCGCTCACGATCCGTGAGTGGATCGTAAGGCAATTCGAGCTTGGCTAAGTACGCCTGCACAACTGCACCCGATACGCTCGGACTCAGATAAACACCGCCCGCACATACCTCGCGAATGGCGAGCAGCAGTTGATCGGCGGCCTGCGTCTTCAACACGCATCCCTTTATGCCGGCCCGAAGCGCCTCCAGGATGTGATGCTCCTCGGTGTACATCGTGAGCAGAATATTCATCGTGCGTGGTGAGATCTTCTTGATCTGTGCCGCGGCCCCGATCCCATTCAACATCGGCATGGAAAGGTCGAGCACGGCCACATCGGGGTGAAACTGCTCGACCAGGCGAACTGCCTCGAGTCCATTGGCCGCCTCTCCCAGGATGGCGAACCTTTCTTTCTCCAGGAGCATCCTGATTCCCTGACGAACGACGGCATGATCATCGGCCAGGATTACGGTCACCGCCATGGGTCAGCTCTCCAGAGGGATTTCGACCGTCAAATCGGTCCCTCGATCCTTGTTGGGGCCCACACGCAGTACGCCGCCCAGCGCAGCAACGCGTTCCTTGATCTCCACCAGGCCGAGCCCAGACCGGCGCCTGCGGGCAGTGTCATCAAACCCGATCCCATCGTCACGGACCGAGCAGACAATCTTGTGCGGGGTCTGCCGCAAATCGACTTCCGCTCGCGTCGCCCTGGCGTGCTTCGCTGCGTTGGTGAGCGCCTCCTGAGTGATTCGATAGACCGTCGTCTCCACCGTAGCAGGCACGTGATGGTTGAGCGCGGCCTTGACGGTGACCTCAAGCCCCCATCGCTTCGAAACGCCATCAGCAAGAAGTTCCAGGGCGGGAGACAGTCCGAGGTCTTCCAGAACGGGAGGGCGAAGCTCATGAGAGAGATTGCGCAGACGCTCGTCGACCTGGTTCAGCATGCCCTGCACCGCGTTGAGTTCGCCGACCTTTTCGGGGGGGAGGTCGCTGGCTGCACGGGCCACCGCCAGATGCACGAAAGCAAGCAACTGTCCTGCTTCATCGTGGAGGGCATATGCAATCCGTTTCGCCTGCCCTTCCAACATGTCGTTCAGGAGACGCAGAACGGTGTTCGCCTCGCGAGAGGCGCGGTGGGCAAGTTCGAACGGCGACAAGGCCTCGACGAAGAAGTTCCTCTGCGCATCAACAAGGCGTGCTCTCTCCGCATCTGCTAGCGGACGGTCGAGCACCGTCGCCATCGCGCGCGCGTGCACAGTCGCCATCTCCAACACCCCAAGGCCGTCTCCCAAAGCCGCGCGGCCGAGCTCGTAAGCCCGGAGCAGGGCGACCTCGTCCGGCTTTTCGAGATATTGTCGGAACGCGAGCACATACCTCTTCTGAACTTGTCCAAGGTGAGCGCTCACGAGGGCCGGTCTCCCAGTCACGCCTCCCACTTCTTCATGGTGACGGTGGTACCCTTGCCGACCTCGGAAGTGATTTCGAATTCATCCATGATCCGCCTGGCGCCCGGCAACCCGATTCCCAATCCATTCGCGGATGAATAGCCATCTCGCATCGCTGTCGAGATATCGGCGATACCGGGTCCCTGGTCGGTGGCGACGATCTGCACGCCCTGCCTGGTGCCGTTCTTGATCATCGAGATCGTCATCTCACCGCGTTCCGCGAAGTCGACGATGTTCCGGCCTACTTCGGCGATTGCGGTAGCGATCAAGGTGAGATTGAAACTCGAAAAACCCATCTGCGCCGCCAGCTCGCGGCCTCGTTGGCGTGCGGCCACGATGTCAGCGAGGGAAGCGATGGGTACGCGCACTTCGCTAGGCATTGGTCATTCACCTAGCCTTTGATCAGAAGACGGGTCAAGAACGGACGCTGGCGTTGCGGACCACCGGACATCGTCCACCTCTCTCGGGGAAATCTCAGGTGCGAGTCAGAGCGGCTCTTGGAAGAAGACCGATGACTCGAGGGCGAATTGTCGAAACGGAAACGCTGAAGCGACTTACGGGATCATAATTCTTCGGTTATTCGAAAATGCCCCTCCATTATTTCTGCGAACCACGGCCGCGGTGGGCGAAACCGCAGCAGCCGGTAGTAGCGTTACTGCGAAACCTTATACCGACACACGGTCGAAGCAGCAAGTGTGCCAGCAGCTTGATCTAAATTACTGTGAACACTCGCATTTCGTCCGTAAGTAAGTTTCGCGGTCTCGAATCACTAATAACGTTACTTCACGGGCGAGACCGCGGATCAGCGCTCGCGGCCTCAAGACGCGACTGGATGGCGCGATCGAACGCGAGTGCGAGGGTAGTGGTATTCGGATACTCGCTCCGCGCAGCGGAGGAGATCGCGTTTCAAATAATCGATTTTAACCGCGCCGATGGGATCCTGGAGCAGGTGACGCAGCGCCTCACGATCCAGAACGATTGAGCGGAGCTTCAGGGACGTGCCGCGAACCGTGTACCGGATAGCGTCACCCCATTCGGAGTACACCCGCAGCGCAGCGAACTTGAGAACGCTCACGATCTCCTCGGCGATCGCAGTTTCGTTTCCGCCCATGATCATGTTTCTCAGTCGTTGCGTGTGAGCGCCTCATGGGTCAGGGAGCTGACTTGGTGATCGGTGAAAGTGATCCACGTGATCATCTTGTCCCTGTAACTGGTCATGTAGCCCCATGACTCCGTGAGACCCTGGAACTCTCGCCGTTCCGCATCGTGTCGCATGATGCCCCGAACATCACCTCGCGATTGTCCCTTGTGAATCTGGGCGATGACTGTGGCGTTGAAGATCGCATCGCCGCAGGACTGCGCGTCGCGGCGATCGGGAAAGCACGGTTGAATGGCGCCGGCCTGATTCATGCCGCCGGCCGGTCCCGCGCTGGTCACAACGCTCGTGCAGCCGATGAGTGTCAACAACGCAGCGGAAAGTAGGACAACGATTGTTTTCATAGAGCCTCCATTTGGTCTCAGCGTCGCGGTCGAGATGCGCAGCGATCTTCTTCCGACCTCGGGTCGGAATTGTGTCGCGGCATCATTTGTACCTGGCCAAGGGGTCGCCCGCAGGCGAAGCAGTTCACGATTACTTCCTTGGTTTCAGCGGTCGATTGCATTTTCATTTCTGCCCCCCTCTCAACCCTCTCGTCAGCGCCATAATGTTCTCCTCGAGTCTCGTCACATCCGCCTCATATCGCCCCCGAAGACCTTCCTCCCGTTTCACGTGGTGCGCCTGGAGTTTGTGTTCGGATTCTGCGCGGTCGAATTCGTTCAGATCGAGAAGCGTCTGTTTCGTGGCCAAAGCGACCTGTTGGTTCCGGTAAAGCCGCCAGGACGCGACTGCAAACTGCAGCACAAGCATCACCGCGATGAGAGGCAGCAGCGATCCGGCCACGCCGATGGCTAACTCACGAGTGATGTCGGTGACCCTCAGTTGAAGGCTCGCCGCAGCCCAGACGTAGACAAGGCTGATGGTGATGAGGCAGATGAGGAGCAGCGCCGGTTCGCCTCGATGCTTCCGGATGGAACCGAGAATCTGCCGGACGTATCCAAATTTCATTAACGACCGTTCGTTCATACAGCCGCCTGCTTCTGCAGCCGGTGCGGCGGCAGGGCAGCCTGCCATCGCTGGATTGCCTCGGCGGGCAGAACGAACTCGAACTCCTGACTCAAACAACGGGTCCTCAATACCTTGCCGTGGGGGACGGTCTGACCGGTGGAGAGCTCGTTGTCGTACTCGACTTCCTCGATCCATTTCAGATCGAGAGAGGCCTGCATGTCGGAATTCTCGTAAAACAACGTCCGCTCGTTGAGAGCCAGAGCGACAGGAATGTGACGGCTTCCATCAACGAACTCTCCTCGGCTTACGACGCGGCAGGAATTGCGCCGTTGGTCGTTGAGCCGCTGAATGCGATCGGCAGCAAAGCGCTTCGACAGACTCCACACCAGAAAAACAACGACGGCAACGACGGCGACGATCGCCAAAAGCGAAGACGCGTTGAACATCGAGCGCTCCTTCCTTCGCCAGCGGAATCCGGGCCACGGCGCACTCCGAACGCTCGGAAGCTTCCGCGGATGCAACGCTGCTTCGAAGGAATGTAGCTAAGAGGATGGACTCAGAGGATCTGACTTAGTTCAGACGGACTGAAGCGCGAGGAAGGTTCCCCGGACGCGTCATCACCATACGCTCATTGGTGTGGGATGTCACTCAGGTGGCGAGGCTCGGGATCGTGTCTTTGACGACTTTTCAACGCAGCCAACGCCTTCCATTGACGCTTTCGGTCTGATTGTGTGGATATGCCGATTCAGGGTGATCTCTCCACCATGCCGGTTCCGGAATTGATGATGTGGATCAGCCAGTGCCAGAAGACGGGAACGCTCGAGATTCGCGCGAACGAGTGGAAGGAGACCATGGCATTCGAGAACGGTGCCCTGATCTTCTCGTCTTCATCGAATCCCGAGCGCACGCTCGGCCGTCTGCTGATGAAGCACGGCATCGTCACGGAAGAGATGCACAAGCGGGCGCGCGAGCTGAGAAAGACGAAGTCGGTGGCCGTGGCGAAGGCGCTCGTCGAATTGCAAATCCTGACCGAACCACAACTGGTCCGCTTCCTCAGAAAGAAGGCGGAGAAGGAGCTTTTCGACCTCTTCGAGATGGTCGAGGGAGAGTTCACCTTCACCGACCGTGAACTTCCCATGCTGGACTTGCTCCCGATCCGAGTGGATGTCTCGAGGATGCTGCTCACAGTCACGCAGCACCGCGACGAGAAGGGGGAGTACGACTTCGACGCCACAGGAATCCATCTGGAGATCCCGACGGAGATCTGATTGCCTTGCCCGCGAGAGGGCGTGTTAGCCTCCGGGGGTCATGGGCTCCCCTCTTCTTTCTCTCTTCACGGGCCGCACTTCCGCGCGAGCGGTCGAAGTCGTCGCGCCACAGCGAACGTTCGCCGACGTCATTCTTCCGCCGGAAACACGTCGATCACTCGAAGAGGCGTTGGCGCAGGTGCGCAATCACTCCCTGATCTTCAGCCGATGGGGCCTGGGCGAGCGCCACTCCTCAGGCCTTGGCCTCGCGTTCAACTTCGCCGGGCCACCGGGCACGGGAAAGACGATTTGCGCAGAGGCGATCGCCCATTCGCTGGGCATGAAGCTTCTGGTTGTCGACTATGCCGAGGTGGAGTCGATGTGGGCGGGAGAGACGCCGAAGAACATCGCGGCTGCTTTTCGTGCCGCCACCGATCAGAGAGCGGTGCTCTTCTTCGATGAGGCCGACGCGATCGCCGGCCGGCGGTCCTCGGCCGCGGCGAGCCTGCCGTATCAGCGCGAGGCGAACATCACTGTGAACGTGCTGCTGCGCGAGCTGGAGGCGTTCAACGGGGTCGTGATCTTTGCCACCAATCTCGCGGCGAACTTCGATCCCGCGTTCGAGCGCCGCATCCGCACGCACGTGCGATTCGAAATGCCCGGCGTGGAGGAGCGCGAGAAGATCTGGAGAGTGCAGATCCACCCGAACAAGACGCCGCTGGCCGATGATGTCGATTTTCGACTGCTCGCCCAGCGGTTTCCGATGAGCGGCGGCGACATCAAGAACGCCGTGCTCAAGGCGGCCAATGCAGCGGCCGCCGAGCCGGCACCGGAGAGAGCCAGACAGATTCATCAGGCGCATTTCGAACGGGCGATCGCTGACGTG
>QHVS01000053.1:0-13070 GCA_003223635.1 Acidobacteriota bacterium
GGCGGGTCAGATCGGCTACACGCCGGGGTACTTCATGGCCAGCGCCGACTCGGTGAACCTCACGATCCGCGGTCTGGGCGGGCATGGCGCTGCGCCGCAGAGCACGAAGGATCCGATCGTGGTTGCCGCGGAGGTCATACTCGCGCTGCAGACGATCGTCAGTCGCGAGAATTCGCCGCTCGATCCGGCCGTGGTCACGGTGGGCTCGATTCACGGCGGGACGAAACGCAACATCATTCCGGACGAAGTTCAGCTTCAACTGACGGTGCGAACGTACAAACCGGAAGTGAGGAAGCGGGTGCTGGCCTCGATCGAGAGGGTGGCGAAGGGAATCGCGCTGGCTGCAGGGATTCCTGAGGAGCGCGCGCCGATTTTCGAGTTGTTGCCGGGCGAGTCGACCGACTCGACCTATAACGATCCCGCGCTCACCGAACGGCTGGCCCAGGCGCTCAAGCGGGACATGGGAGCGGCGAACGTGGTGCAAATGGATCCGCTGATGGTGAGCGAAGACTTCGGCCGCTTCGGACTCGACCACCAGATCCCGGTGGTCATGCTCAACGTCGGCGCCGTCGACCCAGCCAGGATCGCGCGCGGCGAGCGCCTGCCGTCACTCCACTCCAGCCAGTTTGCGCCCCTCCCGGAACCGACCATTCGAGGGGCGGTCAAGGCAATGACGTTGGCGGCGCTCGAGTTGCTGCGTTGACGAAGTAGCGCCGGCAACTTGCCGGCGGGTGCGCGGGCTACCAGCCCGCGCCGGCAGGCTGCCGGCGCACCGGCCGGCAAGTTGCCGGCGCTACAACGACACGCGATCAGCGATTTAAAAGGTGCCGCCCCGGGCCGGAACGGGCGTGGCGTTCTTGAGGCGTTGGGCAAATTCAGGTGGAGCGGCACCCGGGGCGCAGCATAACACCAGAATTGTCCGGCTCGGAACTTGAAAGCGAAGGGCATTCGGCCGCAAACTCGTAGCGCATTTCAGCAAAACCGGTCAGGGAGGGTTCGTGCGAACGACGTTCGCGATTCCCACCGCGTTCCTAATCATTGTTTTTGGCGCCTGTCGGACAGCGCCGGCCCCGAAGGCGGAGAGCATCCCGCCGGAAGCGGCGCCGGTCAGCGTGTCCGCGGATCCCGTGCTGCAGCGCGGCATCGAGAACTACCGCGCGGGCCGATACGCGGAAGCGGTGAACGATCTGAGCGCCGTGGCCAATGCTCTCCTCTCACCCGAACAGATGCGAGCCTACGTGAGCAGCGGACGATTCGAGTCGCTGGCCAACTTCGAGACGGCCGTCGTCTATCTGAGCATGGCCTATGCGAAGCTCGGCCGGGAGGCCGAGGCGCGCGATCAGATCCAACGACTCCTGGTGGCGGAGGAGATCCATCCGACGTATGCGACCCTTCCGCTGACCGCCGACGTTGCTGAGTTCGAGAGCGTGGCCAGACGGATCGCGCCGACGACACCGCTGCCAGCGAACAGCGCCTTGGCCGCCCTGCGCGCGACCGCACCTTCGGCGCCGACCGCCGAAGCGCGCGCCGCGGCCGAGAAGGCCGCCATCGACAAGGAAGTCGAGAGCCGGGTGACGCAGGCGCGGAAAGAAGCTGACGAGCGCTACGCGCGCGAGCGCGCCGCGATTCAGCAGGAGCTCGATCGCCGGATCGCCGAGGCGCGCGCGGCGGCAGAGAAGGAAGCAGAGGATCGGATCGCGGCCGATCGCGCGGCCATCGAGCAGCAGATGGCCGAACGGATCGCGGCGGAACGGGCGTCGGCGCAACGGCCGGGGCCGTCCGCCGCCCCGGAGACGCTCTCGGATCGCGAGGCGACGCAGCTTCTCCGGCAGGCCGACTCGCTTGCCAGCAGGGGAGAGATGGATGCGGCGAAGGCGATCTATCTGCGGCTGCTGAATGCCACCGGAACGTCTCGCGATGTCCTCGCCGCCGTCGCTACCGGCTTGTACCGAACGGCGAGTTATGCCGATGCGATGCGAGCATTCCAGCGATTGGGCAACCTGGTCCGCGGCGAGGAAGATCTTCGCTACTACAAGGCTGTGTCGCTGTACGAAACGGGCCGCTATGACGACGCCAGAAAGGAGCTGGCCTGCGCTCTGCCTTACATTCCGCTCACCGACGACGTGACGCGTTACCGCACGAAGATCGAACAGGGCGGCCAGCGAGCGGCGAAGTAGAATGAATTCAGTGCGGCGCGGTCCGATCGTCTTCTGCTCCGTCGTGGCGATCTCCGCATGCGCCCTCTTCGGCCAATCCGTGCCGCTCAATCCGACGGTCAAAGTGCTCCCCAACGCGCGAACGGTTGTTCCTGCCGATTGCTTTGAGGGGGGCGCCCGGGTGCCAGTCATCGCCGAAGCGGCGCCGCCGCCGTTGACCGCCGCGACCGCGCCTGCGCCGCCCTCTGCCGATCTCCGATCGCGCCTCCGCCGTGTGCAGAGCGCGGCGGAACGCGACGATCGCGACGAGTTCAAGGCGGCGCTGGCCGATGCGCGCGCAGCCGTGGGGTCCTATCCGACGGGAGGAGAGCGCGATGCGGCCAACGAAGTGATCCAGGTCTACTCCGACCTCGAAAAGATCTGGGATTATGCATTCGCGTCGCCGAGCGGCGCATTCTTCGACGCCGGAAGTGACGGCGGCTCGCTGATCAACATCGTGCGGCGCTATCCCGACTACAACCGCTTCATCAAAGACTCGACGCTGACGATCGGCGGGCAGACTGTCTATCCGACGCGGGAAACACGACGATTTCTCGTCGCCGAGGCAACGAAGCGCCTTACCCATCTCGGCGTGCGAATGCCGACGCGTGTCGCGGAGCGGCCGCCCGTGGTTCCTACACCGACGCCCGTGCCAAAGACGACGTCGAAACCGCAAGCGAGCAAGCCATCGGCATCGGTTGCCAGCACGACCCCGGCGCATCGGCGTCCGATGAAGAAGAAGTCGGAGGCCTCCGGGACACCTAAGACGGCGCAGGCAGGATTGCCTGCGCCACACAGAGAGGCCCCGACGACGACGCAGGCAGGATTGCCTCCGCCACACAGAGAGACCCCACCGGTGCTGGCACCTGCGACCACGACGACGTCGGAAATCTCACAACCTGCGGATAGCACCACGGTCGGACAACAGCAGCAACCGAGCGGCGGCCGAATGAATCTCCTCTTCGCAGTCATCCTGATCATCGTCGGCATCGGCGTTCTCATCGTGCTTTTCCGCGCATCCGACTGAGACCTATGAAACGAATCGCCATCGCTCTCTCCACTCTCTTCGTGTCTGCGGGCGCGCTCGCTGCGAGACTTCCGCAGACCGTCATCCCCGCTCACTACGCCGTCTCCATCGCCCCCGATCTCGCCGCGGAGACCTACCGCGGCGATGAGACGATCGACGTCGAGGTGAAGGAACCTGTCTCCTCGATCACCATGCACGCCATCGGTCTTGATTTCCGCGATTTGCAGGTTAGCGGCGGCGGAAAAAACCTGCGGGCCACGGTGACCAGCGACGCACCGAACGCGATGATCACCCTGACCCTGCCGGAGCCGCTGCCGGCCGGCGCGGCGACCATCCGCCTGGCATTCGATGGCCGCCTCAATCGCCAGCTTCGTGGGCTCTATCTGAGCAAGACGGCCACGCGCAAATATGCGGTGACGCAATTCGAGGCAACCGACGCCCGCCGCGCGTTCCCCTGTTTCGACGAACCAGCGATGAAGGCCACGTTCGACATCGATCTGCTCGTGGACAAGGGCGACACGGCGATCTCCAATAGCCGGATCGTGTCCGATACGGCGGAGGGGGAAGGGAAGCATCGCATTCGCTTTGCCACGACGCCGCGGATCTCGACGTATCTGGTGGCCATCCTGGTCGGAGATTTTCAATGCATCGAAGGCGGTGTCGACGGAACGCCGATTCGCGTCTGCGGAACGCCCGGACGAGAGCAGCTCGGCGGCTTCGCTCTGAGCGCCGCAGAGGCGGTGGTGCACTTCTACAACGAGTATTACGGCATCAAGTATCCGTTCGAGAAGCTCGATCTGATTGCCATTCCCGACTTCGAAGCGGGGGCCATGGAGAACGTCGGCGCAGTGACCTTCCGCGAAACGGCGCTGCTGATCGATCCGCGCACCGCATCGATCAGCCAGCGGAAGGGCGTGGCCGGGACCGTGGCGCACGAGATCGCTCACATGTGGTTCGGCGATCTGGTCACCATGAAGTGGTGGGACGACATCTGGCTGAACGAAGGCTTCGCCACCTTCATGACGGGCAAACCGCTCGCCGCCTGGAAGCCGGAGTGGAACATCCCGCTCGACAATGTGGCGGGGACGGTAAATTCGCTCAGCTATGACTCGCAGCGCGCCACCCGGGCGATCCGCACGTCGGCGGAGACGAGCGAAGACATCAATCAGCTCTTTGACGGCATCGCCTACGGAAAGACGGCCGCCGTGCTGCGCATGGTCGAGCAGTGGATGGGAGAAGACGCGTTCCGCGACGGAATCCGAGCCTACCTCCGCAAATATTCGTTCGCCAATGCCGCGGCGGAGGATTTCTGGACGACGATGACCGACGCGTCGAAGCAGCCGGTTGACGCGGTGATGAAATCGTTCGTCGATCAGGCGGGCGCACCGCTTCTGCATGCGGAGGACGCATGCGGACGCGGCGAGCGCACACTCAACCTCGCGCAGGAGCGGATGCTTCCGAACGGGCAGTCAGTCGAGCAGAGCTGGATCATTCCGATCTGCGCCCGGAAGACGGGAGTCCGTGCGGTGACGCAACCGTGCGTCATGATCTCCGGTCCGACTTCGCAACTGCCGTTGCCTGGCTGCGACAGTCCTCTCTTTCTCAATCGCAATAGCCGCGGGTACTACGTAACTGACTATTCGCCAGCCGAGCGTGCGGCGTTGCGTGGCCGTCTCAGCGAACTGAACACCGCGGAGCGCATTTCGCTGCAGGGAAACGAATGGCTCCTGGCGCGCAATCAGCGGCGCGACATCAGCGACTACCTGACGCTGGTGGCAGCGATGCCGCGCCCGGCCGACCGGCCGATCGTCGAGGCCATCGCCAACAGTCTCGAGTTTCTTGATCGACGCCTGGTCACCGATGCGACGCGCGCGCGGTGGCAACGCAGAGCCGCAGAACTGCTGCGCGGCTACGCGCCGGTGTCATGGCAGGCGCCGGCAGGCGAGGCGGAGGAGGCCCGCCTCACCCGCGCCACCGTCCTCGGCGCCCTCGGCGAAATCGGCGGCAACGCGGCAGATCGCTGAGCGATTCTTGCGCGATCCCGCTTCGGTCGATGCCACCATCGCCCTCCCGGCCTTGAATATCGCGGCTCGCTACGGTAACGCGGCGCTCTTCGATCGCCTCCGATCGCGGTATGAGCAGAGCAAGACGCCGGATCTCAAGCGGCGCTATCTGAACGCGCTGACCGACTTCCGCGATCCGAAGCTCGTGCAGAAGGCGATCGACTACGCATTCAGCGGCGCAGTGCGAACGCAGGATCTTCCCGGATACCTGGCCAGCCTTCTCAACAATCCGGCGGCTCGGGCGGAGACATGGGCGGCAGTGAAAAATCACTGGGCCGATCTGAATCAGGAGATCCCAACGGCCCTCGGCGCGATCACCGGTTCGCTCGGCGGATTCTGCGACGCGGAGGCGAAGAAAGACTTCGAGGCCTTCTTCGCCACACATCCGGCAGGATCGGGGACGCGCGCTCTTCGCCGCTCAATGGAGACGCTCGACACCTGCGTGGCCTTCCGGAACGCGCAGCAGCCTTCGTTCGAGCGGGCGATCGCGGCGCAGTGAGGCCGGCAGCTACCGCTGCGCTCCTCGCGTTGCTGTACTACGGCCCGTCTTCGTCAAAGCGGGCGATGAGTACACCCGCCCGGCCGAAGCGCCGCCGGGGCTGACCGTGGAACGCAACTCGCCCGGCTACGATGGACAGTTCTATTACCGGATTGCTCTCCATCCGCTCTCCCGAGAGGCGCGCGTCGGTGGCATCCGATTCGACTTTCCCGTCTATCGCATCCAGCGGATCGGATATCCGCTCCTCATCCACGTGCTTTCGGGAGGTAATTCGCGAGCGGTTCCCTGGTGCATGCTCATCGTCAACGTGCTGGCGCTGGCCATGATTGCCGGAATCGCAGCGACGATTACCAACCGCGTACTGGCTGGTCTGACCGTTGCGCTGTATCCCGGATTTCTGCTCACGCTCTCCCGCGATCTCGTCGAGGCGGTGGAGATGTGCCTGGTACTCGGTGCATTGTGGTTGGTTCTCAGGAGGCGTTATTGGGTTGCTGCGGTTCTTCTCACCCTAGCGGTGCTGACGAAGGAGACGGCGTTGCTATTTGTCATTGCAGCAGCCGTCACCAATCGGCGTTACGCACTTCACTTGGCTCTGCCGGTCGTCGCGTGGGTCGGCTGGAAGCTGTTCCTCTTCCGATGGTGGCATCTCCCGATACGCTTCTTCTCGGGCGAGGACTTCGCGCTCCCGTTCGTGGGCCTCGTGCGTCGGTTCTACGATGTACCGCCACTGGCCATGATCGAAACCGCGCTCCTGCTCGTTTTCGCCCTCATCGTGGCTTTGGCGTTGCGCACATCCGCCTCGTCGTCAGTGGTTAAAGTCGGATGGCTTCTCTACGCAGCGCTCCTGGTCACACTGGGAAGTGAGTTCTGGTGGGAGGACTGGTCGTTTCTCCGCGCCGCCACCGGCTACGGCGTCTTCGGGACGCTGATTGCGGCTGAATCACCGCGCTGGTCGGGGGTGATGAGCGCGTTGGTCGGCTGCAGTTCGCTCGCACTTGCTGTGCATCTGCTCTCGTCGGGATGACGCCGTTGCCGCTGCGTGTTGCAGGCCATACAATCGGCAAACCTTCCGAGCGCCCATAGCTCAGATGGATAGAGCGACAGCCTCCGGAGCTGTAGGTCGTGGGTTCGAATCCCTCTGGGCGCACCAACTCTCAACTGCGGATTCGGGCTGTGCTCTTCGTCGACGGCCAAACGTAAGTCCTGAACGCATAAGCCCAAGGCATCGCCACGATCGGCAGAATCACCCATACAAATGCATGCGTCATTTCTTCGGCCGGCGAGCCTGCCAGTCGATTTGTTGACCACAGTGGGTATGCCACGATGACGAGCCAGATGATCTTGTAGAAGATCTCGAACATCACAATCGGAAGCCATTTGAGAGGATTGATCAGCCCAAAAATTGACAGAACCGAATACGCCGCCCACATGCACACCGCGGCGGCCTTTACGTGATCCCACTGGCCCTCATGCTTGAGAATGGCCGACCACGCGTCGCTCGCGACAAATACGACTACCAACAAGAAGAGCAGCCGCAAGAGGTAGATGTTGATCGGGCGGACGCCTTCGTAACGTTCGTAGTCCGGCTTAAGAATGGCTTTGATACGGAACATGCCCTGAGCTATTGCGGATTCTCGGCTGGCCCTTCGCGGATGCAGTGCTCACTGTGCACGTATCGAACGAGCGAGGATGTGTCGACGGGCTTCATCACGATCCGCCTCACCACGGAACCGAACTCCGCGCTCTTGAGTCGCTCGGCGAGATCCGAGCGCCCGCTGACCACCACCACCGGCAGGTCGCGGCATTGCTGGTGAATGAATTTCGCCACCTCGATGCCATCGGGCGGCGGAATGTTGAGGTCGAGCACGACGCAGCAGTAGCGGCATCGCGTGCGGGTCAGGAGGGCCACCGCTTCTTTGCCGCTCTCCGCGACATCGGATTCGATACCTTGCCGGTCAAACGCGATGGCCAGCAGCCATCGTACAGAAGGCTCGTCATCAACGATGAGAATGCGGTGTTCCGGCGGCATCGCCATAAATAGTGACGGAATACGATTCCCAATGCGTGCCACGTTCCGTGTGCAGGCCGGTCAGGGCGTGTAGCGGCGGGACGGGTTACCGTCCGGGCTGGCGATGCTCAGCTCCGCAAATTTGCGGATGATGTCGCGCATGGGCGGATCGGCCGACTCATACGCCGAGCGGAGCATTTCCACCTCGGAACGAGACAGAGAAGCATCCACGCTGAATCCCATTGGCGGCTGACACGGATCATTCGTCACGATCTTGCGCCACACGCCGCGGATCAGCTCGTGCCGTGCGAATTGCGAGGCCTGCCCGCTCTCTGCTGCCTGGTCGGCCAGCGGAGGAATTCCTCTGGCGTTCGCTCTCTGCTCGTCGAAGGCCCGCTCGATATGAGACTCGATCAATCCGCGCAACGCTTCGTGGGCTGGTGGAGAGATCGCCGCGATCTCCAGGCCGGACTGGTAGACGCTCTTCGAGAATGCGGCGGATCCGATCTTCTGCAGCTTCGTCCAGCGAACCTGGCCGGCAAACTGGATCGGTTTGCTATCCCACTCGAACTCGATGCGGCAATCGTCGCGCTGCTGAAAGAGAGTGAGATGGGAGAGTCGAACGCCGCTCAGCGACGCGTCGACCACGTAGACCCGCTCCGTTCCTGCCGCGCCGGCGATCGGCTGAAGCAACGTCACCCGCATGACGCGCCGATGTTCATCCACCGCGCTCTACGGTGTGCCCATCGGCGATCGGCAGCCGTGACGCCGGTCACGTCGGCCCATTCCATTCCGGCTTCGCTCGGTATAATCACCGCCGCTTGTACGGTCCGTTGAAGGTTTTCACCGGGCGGTCGCATCCGTCCCTGGCGCAGGAAATCTGTGCCTTACTCGGCAGCGAGCCGGGTCGCGTCTCGTTGTACAGCTTCGCCGACGGCGAGAACTATGTGCAGATCGACGAGAACGTGCGCGGGGCCGACGTCTTCGTCATTCAGCCGACCTCTCCGCCCGTCAACGACAACCTGCTCGAGCTGCTGATCATGCTCGACGCATTCAAGCGCTCGTCGGCGCGGCGGATCACCGCGGTGGTGCCCTACTACGGCTACGCGCGGCAGGATCGCAAGGACAAGCCGCGGGTTCCGATCACGGCCAAGCTGGTGGCCGATCTGATCAGCGCCGCGGGGGCGGACCGCGTCCTGACCCTCGATCTGCACGCATCGCAGATTCAGGGCTTTTTCAATATCCCCGTCGACCACCTCTTCGCCGCGCCGGTCATCGTGCGGCATCTGCGCGAGCTCGAGCTACCCGATCTGACCATCGTCTCGCCGGATGCCGGCGGCGTCGAGCGCGCCCGCGCCTACGCCAAGCGCCTCGGCGCCTCGCTGGCCATCATCGACAAACGCCGCGTAGCCGCAAATCAGACCGAAGTGATGAACATCATCGGCGAAGTCGAGGATCGGAACGTCTTCGTCGTCGATGACATCGTCGACACGGCCGGCACGCTCATTCACAGTGTCGAAGCGCTCCTGAGCAAAGGAGCGCGCTCCATCTCCGCGGCGTGCACGCATGCCGTCCTCTCCGGCCCGGCGATCCAGCGGATCAACCGCGCGGCCCTGGCCCGGCTGATCGCCACCAACAGCATGCCTACCCAGGAGAAAGAGCAGGAGTGCCCCAAGCTGAAAGCCCTCTCGATCGCTGATCTGCTGGCCGAAGCGATCAAGCGGATCCACAACGAGGACTCGGTAAGCTCCTTATTTGAGATGTAGTTCCCGGCGAAAATGGGAATTTTGCCCAGTCGCGACCGTTTTGCGCTGTCGCCGCATATTTTCGTAAAGGGAGTTCGTGAATGGCTGAGGTGACACTGGAAGTTTCGGGGCGGGACGGGACGGGGAAGAGCGCGGTGCGGAAGCTCCGTCAACAGGGGAAAGTGCCGGGAGTCGTCTATGGCGGACATCGCGATCCAGTGGCGATCATCGTCGATCGCAAGGCGATCACGGACCTCATTCAGAAGAGCGAACACGGCGTCCGCTCGGTGTTCCTTCTGAAGATGGCGGGCACCGACCAGCAGCGCCACGCCATGATCAAGGACATTCAGATCGATCCCATCAACCGGAAGATGATGCATGTCGATTTCATCCGCGTGGTGATGGACGAGGTGGTGCGCGTCAGCGTGCCGGTGGTGATCACCGGGTCTCCGATTGGCGTAAGGGAAGGCGGCCTGCTCGACTTCCAGGTCCGCGAACTTCACGTGGAGTGCCTGCCGAATGCCATTCCGGACAAAGTCGAGATCGACATCAGCGAGCTGGGTATCCATCACTACTTCCGAATTTCCGATCTCCCGCTTCCAGAGGGAGTCAAAGTGTTGGACGACCCCAACCGCGTGGTCGTCGGCGTAACCCATCAGCGGGCCGAGGTGGTGCCGGAGGTTCCTGTCGAAGGAGTCGAGGAGGTTGCGCCTGCAGAGCCAGAAGTCATCAGCCGTGGGAAAAAAGTCGAAGAGGTGGAAGAGGAGGCGTAACGCGCCCTTTTTCACCGCGATGCGCCGCCCCGCCGAAGCGCGGGGCGTTTTCATTTGGAGCACAATGTCGGCATGAGAAGCGTAGCTATCGCGCTGCTGCTGGCGTTCGCCGCCGCATGTTCGAAGGAGCACGCAGCTCGCCCAAAGGTCGTCGCGAAAAAGAAGCCGATTGCGCCGGTGACCGCCGGCCGCGCCGACGTCGGCGACGTCATGCCGGGATACTCCACCGACTACCTCAACGGAAATCGTTTCGACCTCGCCGCCGAGAAGGGGAACGTGGTGCTGCTGAACCTATGGGCCACCTGGTGCGTGCCTTGCCGCTACGAGATTCCGGAACTGCAGAAACTGCACGACCGCTACGCATCGCGAGGGTTCAAAGTGATCGGCGTGAGCATCGACGAGTCGGGAGTGGATTCCGTGAAGCAGTTTGCGGAGGAGGAGAAGATCACGTACCCCATCGCGCTCGATGCTGACGGACATCTGGCCAACGTGTTGCAGACTACGGTTCTGCCGACATCGGTCGTCATCGATCGGAACGGCCGTATCGTCTGGCGCAAGATTGGCGCGTTGATGCCGAACGAAATTGCCTCCCTCGATGCGCTCGTGCAGCGGGCCCTGGGTGGAACGAACAAAAGCTGATGCGAGTCGAATACGTTCACACCGGCGCCGGCGACGCTCCGCTCCTTCGGCTGTTCAATTTCACGCGCGCGGATCTCGCCGATCTCATCGCAGCTTTCCGCACCCTGGCCGCGACAGGGATCGACCTCCGGCTGGCGCCAGGCGAATTTCTGACCGGACTGAACCTGCGGACGTTGAACGCGCGCTCGTCTGACGAAGACCTGGGCATCGTCCCGCAGGAGCAGGATGCCTTCGACTGGGTCCTCACCCCGGAGAGCTGGCGCGTTGTGGCCGATCGGGCCGGCGCGCTGATCCCGTCCGATCCACGAGCATTTCAGTGGCTGGACGAATCTTCCTCGATCAGTGTGCTGCTGTCGCAAACCGGCGAGTGGTGATTTCCGTCATCCTGAGGCGCGAAGCGCCGAAGGATCTCCGGTGGCACAGCGATGCGATTGCCTGGGGCCTGCCGCTCTTGGCGCAATATAGCTGTGCCACCGGAGATCCTTCGCTTCGCTCAGGATGTGTAACTCAACCCTTCGGCGCGGCAGGCTCAGGCGCGTCACGCCGGTCGCGGCCTTGTTCGCGGCGAGGCTGACGGACCACTCTGGAAGGTACAGACTCGGCCGGTTTGCGCCGCTCCGGCGTCTCGCGGGCGGCCGCGCGTCGATCTCGTTGACGTTGAATGAAATCGCGGATAGGCGCGGCAATTTTCTTAGCCATCTGGGCCAGCAGAATGCGCATCGGCAGGTAAGCCAGCAGCAAGGCGAGCATGATGGCAGCCGCGGCAATGACGAGAACGACCAGTTGGGACATCTGTCATCTTCAATAGCAAATCCTGCGCCCTAGTGGAACCACGATCCACCGTTGACGTCGATAGTCACTCCGTTGAGATAGTCGGCCATTGGCGAGGCCAGGAACAGAATCACCGCAGCCACATCGTCGACGGTGCCCACGCGGCCAAGCGGAATCTGCTCGAGAATTTCTTCAAGATGAGCCTCCAGCTGCGAGCGAGCCATTTCCGTCTCGATGAACCCGGGAGCTACGCAACTGGCGATGATGTTGTCCTCGGCGCAAGCGCGGGCGATGGAGCGCGTCAGATTCACGAGCGCGGCCTTGGAGGCGCCGTAGTCGGGGAATTCAGTCTCGCCGCGAAACGCCGCGCGCGAGGCGATGTTGATGATCTTGCCGCCGCCGGTTTTGCGCATCGAGCGCATGGCCAGATACGCGGCATTCGCTGCGCCGAACACGTTCACGTCGAATGTCGTACGCCAGCCGCGCTGCCACGCAGCATAGTCGGGACCATCGAAAGGGTTCTTGGCGAACGTCGCTGCGTTGTTGACCAGAATGTCGATGCGGCCGAAGCGCTTGACCACCGCGTCGATCATCGTTTGCACATCGCCGGGAGTGCCGACGTCGGCGCGGACTGCCATCGCTTTCTGATCGCCGATCTCCCGGACCAGCGACTGCGCTTCCTTCTCGCTGCGGTGATAGTTGACGGCAACCTTCGCCCCGGCCAGGGCCATCCGAAGCGCTGACTCTCGCCCGATGCCTCGCGACGCGCCGGTGATCAGTGCGACTTTGCCCGCGAGATCGATCGTCGTCTTCGGTTCCATCGAGCGGTAGAGTGTATGCGATGCAGGTGACGCTCTACACCCGCCGCAATTGTCCGTTATGCGACAAGGCGAAGCGCGCGATCCAGTCGTCGGGGACGGCGTTCGAGCTCGCGGAGATCGACATCGACGCCGATCCCGATCTTCAGCGGCGCTTCACCGATGACGTGCCGGTGATCTTCGTGAACGGCCGCGAGGCGTTCCGCCATCGCGTGGACGCCGATGACTTTGCAGCGTACATTCGGGGAGCAGCGATCCCCATGGCTCTGGCCAATGAGAAGTGCGTACCTTGCAAAGGCGGCGTTCCACCGCTGAAAGGGGAGGAGCTTGTCCGGCTCAGTGGCGAGCTGGGAAGCAATTGGCGAGTCGTCGACGAGCACCACCTGGAGAAGGAGTTTCGCTTCCGCAATTTTGCCGAAGCGCTGGCATTCACGAACAAGGTGGGAGCGATCGCCGAACAGGAAGGTCATCACCCTGACATCTACCTGGCCTGGGGGAAAGTGCGGGTGACGATCTGGACGCACGCGATCGA
>QHVS01000053.1:13168-17867 GCA_003223635.1 Acidobacteriota bacterium
GAATCGCCTGGTCACTGTGTCATTGATTCTCGCCGTGATCGTTCTCGGAATGACCGCGTATGCCCAGATGGTGATGCGCCCGTATCACAATGGCTCTGTGTGGAACATCGCGTTCATCCGGATGAAGCCGGGGATGGAAACCGCGTATCTGAACTATCTGACCACCGACTGGAAACGCGCACAGGAAGCGGCCAAGCAGGAAGGGATCATTCTCTCCTACAAAGTGCTCTCCACAGAATCCCATGGCGGCAACGACTGGAATGTCCTCCTGATGACCGAGTACAAGGATCTGGCCACGATGGAGGCGAACGAAACAAAGGCGGATACGCTGACCCAGCGAGTCATCGGACCGGATGAGAAGCAGCGACAAGGTTACCGCGACCGTAGCGAGATTCGCGAAGTCGTGGGGGACCGTCTGGCGCGCGAAGTCATTCTCGAACCGCGCAAGCAGTGAATTAAGCCCCGAAACGCATGGGCGGAGCGGTGAACTAAACGAGCCCGCGGTCGTGGAGCTCGCGCTTGGCGAAGGCGTAGACGATCGGGGCCATCACCACGCCGGCCACACCGAACGCTGCTTCGCCCAGGATGATGGCCAGCAGGATTTCCCAGGCCTGCGAATCGACATGCTCGCCGACGATCCGCGAACTCAGGATGTACTGCAGCTTGTGGGAGACGATCAGAAAGATCAGCGAGGCCACTGCCGTCCCCACCGACACGCCGAGAGAGAGGATGACGATGATGGTGTTCGATACCAGATTGCCCAGCACCGGTACAAAGCCGCAGATGAATGTGATCACGATCAGCGTCGTGACAAAGGGAAGATGTTTTCCGAACAGAGGAAGGGAGACCAGATAAAGCGCGGTCACCAGCGTATTCAGGCTGGAGACCTTCAACTGCGCGGTGGCGATGCTGGAGAAAGCGTGGGCGAAGCGGTCGACTTTCTGAGCCATGGCCCGAGCGAGCGACCCGCGGAGTTCTTCGTCCTGGTGCGTGACGTGGCGGAAGAACACGAGAACGGCCAGCAGCATGCCCATGATCATTCGCACGAACCCGACGCTGAACGTTCCCCCCGCGACCTGCAGCGTGGTGGCGTGCTCCTTGAGCCATACGACCAAGCCCGCTTTGAGCATCTCCGCATCAGTCAGGACTTCGGGGATGATCTGAGAGCCGAATCCGCCGAGCCAGGTCCGCGTCGATTGGAGGATGTCCGCCATCTTGGTCATCATCGCCGGGATGTTGTCGGCATGAAGACGGAGGAACGAGATGGCCAGCATGGTTCCACCGATCATCGCGCCGCCGGTCACCAGGCTGACCAGTACCAAGGCCAGCGGCCGGGCTGCCGCGTGCGGCATCCGTTTGGAGAAGGAGAGCGTGAGCCGGTCGAGAATGAGATAGAGGGCCAATCCGCCGACCAGCGCGGTGACCAGGTGCGCGTACATCACGTACAAAATCAGAGCGCTGATCAGAATCCACGCCGTGATCTCCTCGAACGTCGGCCGCGGACGCGCGCGCTTGGCCGCCGTCGAATCTTCATGTTCGATCGCCTGGACCGGTACCAGCGGATTGGTGGTCATTGTCCCCTGACTCAGATTGTAGGCGTCGGGTCAAATTCGTTCAGTGAAAATCGTGGCTGGCCACTTCGCCGACGCCGTCCAGCGGCCAGAACTTCTCTGCTTTTACGGAACACTGCCCCTCATTGTTCTGCAGGATTCCTTCGACGATCAATCCGGGAGAGCCGACGATCAGCGCGCGGTGCTCGCGGAAGAGAGCCGGATTGACGATGGCCTGGGAAATCCCCGTCTCGTCTTCCAGGGTAAGGAACACGAATCCTTTGGCCGTGCCGGGGCGCTGGCGGACGATCACCGCCCCCGCCGTGGCTACCCGGCGGCCGTTGGGAAGCTTCTTCAAATCGAGCGCGGAGATCACGTTGTCCCGCTTCAGGCGCGATCGGAAATGCTGCAACAGATGCGGCCCGGTGGTGAGCTGCATGCTGTCGTAGTCGGCCAGCGTCTCGTCGCCGGAAGACATTTCGCGGAGAGGCGACGCCGGCGAGGGCGCCGGCGCCCCACTGAAAAGTTCGCCGGGTGATCGTGCAGCCTGCGCGGCCTGCCATAGCGCGGCGCGGCGTCTCAATCCAAGGGATGCCAGCGCACCGGCGTAGGCGAGCTTCGTGAGTTGATCGTCGCGCAGTCGGCACCGATGCGCGAGATCGTCCGTTGAGGCAAATGGTTGCGCCGATTCGATCGACTTGCCCGTCACTTCCCGCAATCCCTTCACGAAGCGAAGTCCGAGGCGCACGCCACCGTCTTCCCAGCGGCACTTCCAGGCGGAGTGGTTCACGTCCACCGGAAGAACGGTCACGCCGTGGCGCTGCGCGTCCTTGATCAATGTCGACGGGTGATAGAAGCCCATCGGCCAGGCGTTGAGCAGAGAGACGTAGAACGCCGCAGGATGGTGGGCCTTGATATATGCGCTGGCATACGCAATCAAGGCGAAGCTCGCCGCATGCGACTCGGGGAATCCGTAGAGGGCGAACGAGGTGATCGATTTCACGATCTGTTCCTGAGCCTTCTGGTCGATCCCGTTCTTCGTCATTCCGCCGCGCAGGCGTCCTTCGATGTCGTGCATCCGCTCCATGGAGCGCTTGAATCCCATCGCCCGGCGCAGTTCCTCGGCCTCACCGCCGGTGAAGTTCGCCGCGACCATGGCGATGCGCAGCAACTGCTCCTGAAAGAGCGGGACGCCGAGGGTGCGCTTGAGGATCGGCTCCAGACAGGGATGCGGATACTCGACCGGCACTTTTCCCTGCCGTCGATCGAAGAACGGCCGGATCATGCCGCCGACGATCGGTCCGGGACGGATGATGGCCACCTGCACGACGATGTCGTAGAACGTCTTCGGCGCATTGCGCGGCAGCGACGCCATCTGCGCGCGGCTTTCCACCTGGAACATGCCGATGGTGTCCGCCTCGTTCAGCATCTTGTAGACGCGTCGGTCGTCCTGCGGCAGATGGGCCAGGTCGACGTCGATGCCCTGGTTGTCGCGGATCAGAGGGATGGCCTCTTCCAGCGCTTGCAGCATGCCCAGGCCGAGGAGATCGACTTTGATGATGCCGAGATCGGCGCAGTCGTCCTTGTCCCACTGGATGACCACGCGGCCAGGCATTGTCGCCGGTTCCAGCGGCACGACTTCATCGAGTCGCCCCCTGGCCATGACCATGCCGCCGGAGTGCTGGCCGAGGTGGCGCGGCAGATTCTGAATCTGCGTTTGCAGGCGCATGAAGTGCTGGACGCGCAGATCCGCCGGATCGAATCCGATCGCGGCGAGCTGTTCGCCCATCGATTCGATCGTTTCCCGGATCTCGCCGAAGTGCCACGCGCCGACGCACTTCGATAGCTTGTCAGCCTGCTCCAGGGAGAAGCCGAGCGCTTTCCCCACTTCGCGCGCGGCGGAGCGGTCGCGATAGGTGATCACGTTTGCCGTCATCGCTGCGCCATGCACGCCGTAGGTCTGATAGACGTGCTGGATCGCTTTCTCCCGCTGATCGCCGGAAGGAAGGTCGAGATCGATGTCCGGCCACTCGCCGCGCTCTTCCGACAGGAAGCGCTCGAAGAGCAGCTCCATCTTCACAGGATCGACGGCCGTGATGCCAAGCGCGTAGCAGACCGCGCTGTTGGCGGCGGAACCGCGGCCCTGCACCAGGATCTTCTCCCGATTGCAGAACTGAACGATGTCCCAGACGATGAGGAAATAGCCGGCCAGGTCGAGCTTCTCGATCATGGCCAGCTCCTTCTCGATCTGCATCTGGGCCTTGCCGGTGAGCGGACGGAAGCGCGCCGTGGCGCCGTTCCAGGCGATCTTTCGGAGGAACGACATGTCGGTCTCGCCATCGGGCAGCGGATATTGCGGGAACTGGTAGCCGAGGTTGGCCAGGGTGAAGTCAAGGCGCTGCGAGAGCTCCCACGCGTTGTCCAGCGCTTCCGGCAGATCGCCGAACAAGGCGCTCATCTCGTCGGCGCCCTTGATGTACCGCTCACGATTCGCGCCCAGCAGGCGTCCGGCATTGTCGACGTGCTGCCCCTCCCGGATGCAGGTGAGGATGTCGTGCAGCTCTTTGTCCTCTGCGCGGGCGTAGCGGATAGCGTTCGTAGCCAGCAGCGGGAGTCTCAGCCGCCGGGCCAGCGCGATGAGCCGCTGGTTGTGATGTTCTTCTTCGCGGATGAAATGGCGCTGCAGCTCGATATGCGTCCGCCCTTTGAAGATGCCGCTGATCTTCTGCACCGTCTCGTCATCGGCGCGCGTCAGGCAGTGCAACCCTTCCACGTACTGCTCGATCAGCTCCCATGTGAAGCGCGCTTCGCCCTTCGGTTTTCCCGCCGCGCCCGCGGTGATCAATTTGCAGAGGTTCTTGTAGCCGGTGCGGTTTTCCACGAGCGCGGTGGCGCGGCCACCGCACTCGAGGACGAGTTCCGCGCCGACCAGCGCCTTGATGTGCGCTTTTTTCGCCGCGGTGTAGAAGCGCGGCGCACCGTAAACGCCGTTCGTGTCGACCAGGGCCATGGCCGGGACATCCTTCTGCGCGGCCTGGTCGATGAGATCCTCCGGCAGCGACGCGCCGTCGAGAAACGAGAACGCGGAAGCAACGCGCAATTCGGCGTACGGGCGGGCGGAGCGGGAGGGACGGTGGGGGGGCGAATCG
>QHVS01000096.1 GCA_003223635.1 Acidobacteriota bacterium
TCCTCCCTTTTGCGATTGGAAGCGCCATTCTACCGCACGTCAGTACGCGTTTTCGTGCCGCAGCCCGTGGACCACGGTCATGAAGAGAATCTTGAGGTCGAGCATCAGCGACCAGTTCTCGATGTAGTAGAGATCGTGCTCGATGCGCATGCGGACGGAAGTGTTGCCGCGCCAGCCGTGCACCTGGGCCCACCCGGTCATGCCGGCGCGCACCTTGTGCCGCAGCATGTAGTGCGGGAACTCAGCGCGGAACTGTTCGACGAACTGCGGGCGCTCCGGTCGTGGCCCGACGATGCTCATGTCGCCCTGGAGGACATTGAAAAGCTGCGGCAGCTCGTCGAGCGACCAGGGGCGGATGAGACGGCCCATCCGCGTTCGACGCGGGTCGTCGCGCTCCGCCCACTTCGCTCCGCTCTCGTTCTCCGCCCCCACTTTCATCGAGCGGAACTTGAGAATGCGGAACGGCTTTCCATCGAGACCCATGCGCACCTGGCGATAGAAAATCGGACGGCGATCCTCCAGCCAGATGGCCAGGGCGATCAGCAGCATGAGCGGCGAGAAGACGAGAAGCGCCGCGCTGGCCACCATCAGATCGAATCCCCGCTTCACGAAGCGGCTCCATCCCTCCAGCGGAGCTTCCGACAGGTTGATCGTCGGCAGCCCGTCGATATCCTCGACGCGCGAGCGGAGCACCATGAACTGCAGCAGATCGGGAACGACGTGAATCGAAACGAGACTGCGCACAAGGCGTTCGAGCAGCCGGTTCATGGCAGTGGACGACGCGTGAGGCAGCGCTACAAAGACGTGGTCGATGCCGTGCTCGTCCACCACGCGCTGCACGTCGTCGATGCTCCCCAGGCATGGCAGCGCATCCAGCCGCGCATCGTCTCCGTTTCGCAAATAGCCGACGATGCGAAACCCCAGCTCGCGATGCGATCGCATCCGCTCCACGACCGCCACGGCCAGCTCACCGCTGCCGGCGATCAGAACGCGATCGAGATCCTTCCCCGCCCGGTGACGCCGATCGACGACTGCCCGGACGAGCATGCGCCCGCCGATGACGAACAGAATCGCGCAGACCATGAAGATGGCCAGCGTGGCCCGCGAGTAGGCGACGTCGGGACTTCCCGGACGCAGCCACAGAAGGACGCCTGACAGAACGACCGTAGCCACAACCGATCCGATGGCCACCGACAGCCACTCCTCCGCTTTTGAGCGAGCCGGGCGCACCCGATAGAGGCCCTGCACGGCGAATGCGAGTGGAAAGACGACGGTGACGACGGGCAGCACATGAATGTAGGTGGCGAAACCTTGCGCACCCTTGGTCACCGGGATGATTTCCACGTTGAAGCGGAGGAACCAGGCGGTCAGCATCGCCAGGTTCGAGGCGATGGCGTCGTTGATCAGATAGATCGACGCGAGGGCGGTGTGCTTTTTCTCGATCAAGCGGCGACCTGCCGAAGGACGTCCCCGAACTGCTGATGAAAGCGCGCGCGGGAGAATGTGGCAGCGCGCCTGCGCAGCGCCGGACGATCCCATTGGTGCGACTCCGTTTCCTCCAGCGCCCTGCGAAGCGAATCTACCACGGCCTCGTCGAACAGGATTCCAGTCTGGCGATCGACCACGGTGTCGAGCACACCGCCCGCGCGCAAGGCCACCACCGGCGTGCCGAGGGCCATGGCTTCGAGCGGAGTGATGCCGAAATCCTCCACTCCGGGGAGGATCAGGCTCCTCGCGCGCGACAGGCGGTCGATCACCACCTCTCTCGATACGGAGCCGAGAAACGTAACGTTGGGTCCGGCACTCTTTTCCAATCGATCCCGAAGTGGCCCGCCGCCGATGATCACCAGCCGCCTGCCCTTTGCCGCCTCGAGCGCGAGCTCGATGCGCTTGTACGGAACCAGAGCGGAGACGATCACGTGATAGTCCTCCCGTCGATCGTTCAGCGCCGGCGCGAGGAAGGCATCGTCGACGAAAGGATGGATGACCTCGGCGTCGCGACGGTAGTACTGGTGGATACGGCCGCGAACGAAATTCGAGTTCGCCACGAATCGAGTCACGCCGGCCGCGGTAGCGACGTCCCATTTCCGCAGCCGCCGGGCGACGATCGATGCGGTGAGGCGGCGCAGCGGATGCGATCGCGGAAAGTAGTCGTCGAAGCGATCCCAGATGTAGCGCATCGGCGTGTGGCAATAGCAGACATGCGGCCTCCCTCGAGCGTCGACGCCCTTCGCTACGCAGTGACTGGACGAGATGACGACATCGAACGGCGAAAGGTCCCAGGCGCGCACGGCGCCGGGAAACCATGGCAGCAGCGTGCGGTAGTCGTCCGCCTTCTGCGCCGTTTTCTGCAGCCGCGATGTGTGGATCGTTCGCCCTTCAATCTTCGAGGAGACAGATCCCGGAAAATGAAAGAGCGTGAAAATCTCCGCGCCAGGAACCAGATCGAGAATGCCCTCCAGCACTTGCTCCCCGCCACGCATGCCGGTGAGCCAGTCGTGGATCACCGCCACACGGCCGAGGGATGAGGGCGGAGGGATGAGGGATGATTCGACCGCGGATGTTGTCATCCCTCATCCCTCATCCCTCATCCCTCATCCCTGCTCGGTGTCGATTGCAAAGGATACTCATCGCTCTCAGCGCACGCATCGCAGAGAAAATCATTGCGCAGATACACGTCGACCGTCACCTCCGCGAGGCATCTCACGCAATAGTGCTTGCCGGTGCGCTCCGCGAGCTGACGCGGTGTCTCGTCATCCACGGCGAGAGCTTGTAGCACGAGCTCAGAGCGACTGCACGCCCTTGTAGCTCCAGCCGTTGGACGTTGCTGCGTCCTGTAGCGGCTTCTTCAGCTCGTTGGTGTTGAAGCGATACTTGTACACCTGCCCCGGCCCCGCCTCCTCGGTGAACCCATAACCGGCCCCGAACGAGATCTCCTGCTTCTGACCGCGAAAGCCGCTGGCCTTCATCGAAAGTTTGGGAACGCCGGCGGTCCACTCCACTTCCAACTCCTTGTCCAGCGCCCGCACCTCATGCTTGGCCGGATCGAGCTTCATCAGGATGCGAAACGTTTTCTTGAAGCCGGATTTTTCGAAGATGCCATACCACTGCGCGTCGACTACTTTCCACTCCGCCACGAGATCCGCACCGTCGGCCTTGCCGTCGACGATGCGAAACGGCGCCGTCGGCCGATTCACAGCGAGCAGTGCCTGCTTCACCTTCTCCGGCGACGCAGGCGCCACCCCCGCGGCCGGTTTCTTGGTCGAAGTCAGAAAATCGAGAAAGCCCATGGTCGTTCCTCCTTTGAACAGTCCATTGACCGGAAGGTGTCGATTCTACTGGAATGCGCGTTTGTTGCACGTAGCAGGAGGCCCACGATGATCACCGTTCGCAAAGCCGAGGACCGCGGTCACTTCAACCACGGCTGGCTGGACACATATCACACGTTCTCGTTCGCCGATTACTACGACCCGAACTTCATGGGCTTTCGCGATTTGCGGGTGATCAACGAGGATCGCGTGCAGCCCGGACGAGGCTTCGGGACGCACGGCCATCGCGACATGGAGATCATCACTTATATTCTCGAAGGCGAGCTGGCTCACCGCGACAGCATGGGAACCGGCTCCGTGATCCGTCCCGGAGAAGTGCAAAGGATGAGCGCGGGCACCGGCGTCATGCACAGCGAGATGAATCCGTCGCCTGAAAAACCGGTGCATCTGCTGCAGATCTGGATCCTCCCCGAGCGGGAGGGGATTAAGCCGGGATACGAGCAGAAGACGTTTCCCGAAACGGAGCGGCAGGGACGGCTGCGCCTCGTGGCCTCGCCCGACGCTCGCGAGGGATCGCTCGAGATTCATCAGGACGTCGATCTCTTTGCGTCGACCCTGCGCGATGGTAAGGCGGTCACGCACGAGTTCCGCCCGAATCGCTACGGCTGGTTGCAGGTCGCCCGCGGCAGCGTCGATGTCAACGGAAAGAAGCTGAACGCCGGCGACGGCGCAGCGATCGAAGGCGAGCGGTCGATCGCCCTCCGCGGCAACGGGGAAGTGCTGCTGTTCGACCTGAAGTGAATGGGGGTCAGGCCTTTGCTTGTGCTTTTTCTCTACGATAGGGAGGAAAAGCACAAGCAAAGGCCTGACCCCATGACTCGCGCGGAAAAGGCGAAAAGGATCGGCGTGATCCTCGACCGGCTCTATCCTCAGCCTCCCGTTCCCCTCGGGCATCGCGATCCGTTCACGTTGCTGGTGGCCGTCGTCCTCTCAGCGCAGACGACTGACGCCCAGGTGAATCGCGTCACTCCCGCGCTCTTTCGGCGAGCGGCCACTCCACAGCAACTCGCGGCCCTCCCCGAGCTCGAGCTCCTGAAGCTGATCCGCAGTTGCGGCCTTTCGCCGAGCAAGGCGCGCAATCTGAAGCGGCTCGCACAAATGCTGATGGATGAACATGGCGGGAAGGTTCCGCGCGACATCGAGGCGCTGGAGCGGTTGCCTGGCGTCGGCCACAAGACGGCCAGCGTGGTCATGGTTCAGGCCTTTGGCCAGCCGGCCTTCCCCGTCGATACGCACATCCATCGACTGGCCTCGCGATGGGGCCTCTCAAAAGGCAAGAGCGTGACCCAGACGGAACACGATCTCAAGAAGCTGTTCCCCCGCGAAGAATGGGGCAAACGCCACCTGCAAATCATCTACTTCGGGCGCGAGTATTGCCCGGCGCGGAATCACGACTACGCGGCGTGCCTGATCTGCTCGTGGGCAGCCGCTAAAAGGCGGCGACGCCCGGAAATTAACTTGTAGTGAGGGGCGTTCGTTCGAGCACGCAACAATCGGCGGAATTCATAAGGAGATTCATAAGGAAATGCGCAACACCGGTACAGTCAAGTGGTTCAATGACGCCAAGGGCTATGGTTTTATCACCATGGAAGGCGGCGAAGATGTCTTCGTTCACTTCTCTGCGATCCAGGCCGGAGGGTTCCGCTCGCTCGCCGAAGGATCTGCCGTCGAGTTCGACCTCGTGCAAGGCCCCAAAGGCCTGCAGGCAGCCAACGTCACACCGGTGAACGCGGCGTAACTACTTCGGAGGCATTCTCTCTCCGGGGCGCCGCTCCGTTCCCACATCATTGAAGTCGCGCATGAAGACGAGCAGCGCGTAGTTCGGTTGATTGCGGGTGAAACCGGCGACGAGTTGATCGTTGTACCGATCGATGAAGAAGTCGAACGGGTCGCTCGGATCGGTGTCCACCACCTGCATATCCGCGTCGACCATCAGCAGTTTGCCCATTCGCAGAGTGCCGCCGCGGTAGTACATGTAATTCTTCTCCTCCGGATGCGGGAGCGGCAGCGGGGGGAGGTGGCGGCCCGCGTCGTAGATCTGCATCAGCTCATCCCCTTCGATATGTGCGTCGACGAGGCGGACCTCGATGTCCGGCGGAGGGAGTGCCTTGCCGGGGTCAATCAGCAGATCATTCTTCTCCGCGCGAATGCCGCGATCCTTCGGCATGGCCAGCATCTTCTCCAGCGACTGCCCGACCGCCTTGAGCAGGCCGAGGCCGTTGATGCCGCAGATGCTGATCCTGGTGGGATGGATGCGAATCCAACCGTTCGAGGCCGACACGTCCGCCCACATCGTGAACGGGATGTCGACGATCTTGTGCATGATCCCTTCCTGGCGGAGCTGGTTCCCTTCAATGGATGCATGCAGATTGCGCAGCGGTGGATTGGCGTAGCCGAAGACGTAACGATTCATCAGGTTGTCCAGGCTGGCCGGCTTCATTCCGATCTTCGCGCTGTCGATTTTCAGGACGAATGTCTTCTTGTTGTCGAAGTTCAGGGGCGTGCCCGCCTGCTTCGACACCATCTCGCCGCGCAGCGAGTGGATGTTCAGCACTGTCGTCTCGTCGGCATGGAAGTCGACGTTCTGCATCTGTGTCTGCGTTGGCGCTTTGGCCGCTGCTTCGGTCGGCGTGGGGATCGGCTCCGTTCCAATCGGCGGAATGCGCTGAGGCGGCGCAGTCGTTGGCCCGGCCGGTCCGCGCACGCAGCAACATGCGGGAAGCAGAATCAAGATGAGCAGAATGGTGGTGGCCGTGGTGACGAGGGCAATCGGTTTCCAAGGAAGCGGCCGCGGCATTTCACGAACATTGCCAACCGCCGGTTTGCCAAACCGGAATACCGATTCTGGAACTCCCGCTTCTCATCTCAATTGAAGCGGATCGTCCTTATCCTCGTGCTGTTTGCGCCACCCGTCTACGCGTCGCTCGACAGCGTCCGGCAGAACTTCGTCAACTACTATTCTGCGGCCGGGGCGGATCGCGATGCCGGCCGGATGCGCGATGCACTCGCCGCTCTGGAGACCTCCGCCCTGGCGTATAGCACACCAGGATATCTGCTCAGCGATGGAAGCTGGAGCGACATCAACTACAGCGATACGCCGACAGGGAGCTGGTCGCCGTGGGATCACTTCCGCCGGCTGACGGTG